>NZ_JBVJGT010000005.1:0-261821 GCF_055587185.1 Micromonospora sp. NPDC048040
GCCAACATCGCCGGCACCGCCACCGACACCGACGGCGGCGTCCACTCCTTCGAGGGCGGCCACTACATCAGCGTCGTCGGCTACCGCGACAACGGTGACACGGTGAAGATCGCCGACTCCGCCAACCCGGCCCAGGCCTCCTACTGGATCACCACCGAGGCCCTCGCCGACTGGATCGCCACCCGCGGCTACGCCGCCTGATCCACACACCACCAACGACAAGGGCCGGCCCCGAACGGGGCCGGCCCTTTCGTCATGCCGGGAGGCGCACGACGGGGACCGGTGGGCCGTCGCCGACGAGGCGGAACGACGACTCGCCCACCGGCTCCACGAGGCCGTCCCGCACCAGCCCGGTGAGCGCGCGGGCCCGCTGCACGTCGTCGGCCCACACCTGGTCGAGACGCTGGTGCGGCACCGGGCCGGTCGCCTCCCGGAGCACGCCGAGCAGCAGCCCGCGCACCTGGCGGTCCGTGCCGGCGTACCGCTGGGGGCGTCGGCTCGGGCCGGCGGGGGCCTCCTGGCCGGACGCCCGCCAGGCGCAGACCGCCTCGACGGGGCAGCTTCCGCAGCGGGGCGAGCGGGCGGTGCAGATCACCGCGCCCAGCTCCATGAAGGCCGCGCTGGCCAGCGCGGCGGCGGCGGGCTCGACGGGAAGCAGTTCCTCGGTGGCCACCAGATCGGCCGGGCGGGTGGCCGGGCCGGCGTCCGGCTCGCCGGCGATCGCCCGGCAGACCACCCGCCGTACGTTGGTGTCGACCACCGGGTGCCGCTGACCGTACGCGAACGCGGCCACCGCCCGGGCCGTGTACGTCCCGACGCCCGGCAGGGCCAGCAACTGGTCCAGCCGGTCCGGGACCTGACCGCCGTGCCGCTCGACGATCGCGACGGCGCACTCCCGCAGCCGTACCGCCCGGCGGGGGTAGCCGAGCCGTCCCCACATCCGGATCGCCTCCGCCGGGCTGTCCGCCGCGAGCGCGGCCGGGTCGGGCCAGCGGTCCAGCCACGCCGCCCAGGCGGGCAGCACCCGCACGACGGGCGTCTGCTGGAGCATGACCTCGCTGACCAGGATCGCCCACGGGGTGACGTCGGGCTTCCGCCACGGCAGGTCGCGGGCGTTCTCCTCGTACCACCGGCTGACCAGGGTGGCGAAAGTGGGCTCAGACATCGCGCCGCCGATGATGTCACGCGGCGCGCCCCCGACGCGGCGCGGGCGGCGGGGCTCGCGGCTCGGCCGTGCCGTCCCGCTGGCTGGGCGACCTGGGCGGGGCGCTGCGGCGGCGCCCGGCGGATCGGGCAGAATGCCCGGATGAACGAGCTCGCGATCACCGTCATCGGCCGGGACCGGCCGGGCATCGTGGCCGACGTCGCCGAGGTGCTTGCCCGGCTCGGCGCGAACCTCACCGACAGCACGATGACCCGGCTGCGGGGGCACTTCGCGATGACCCTGGTCTGCGTGGGCCCGGCCGCCGCCGACGTCGAGGCCGCGCTCGCGCCGCTCTCCGCCGACGGCCAGCTGCTGGCGACCGTACGCGAGGTCACCCCCGACGGCGAGACGGCTCCGGCCGGCGAGCCGTACGTGATGGCGGTGCACGGCGCGGACCGGATGGGCATCGTCGCGGCGATGACCCGTGTGCTCGCCGACGCCGGCGGCAACGTCACCGACCTGAGCACCCGGCTGACCGGGTCGCTCTACGTGGTGGTCGCCGAGGTGGACCTGCCGCCCGGCACGGCCGACGAGGTGGCCGGCCGGCTCGCGTCGACCGCCGCCGACCTGGGTGTCGGGGTGACCCTCCGCCCGGCCGACCCGGATCTGCTGTGACCGGCGACGAGCGCGCCCCGGAGAGCGAGGCGTACGCCGGCCTCGGCGACTGGACCCCGGAGTCCCTGGACGCGCCGGGGGAGGTGCGGCCGGTGGTGTCCGCCCCCGACCAGGTGCTCAGCCGGCATGGCGGCGAGGTCGACCCGACGGCCGAGGAGACCGTACGCCTGGCGGCCGACCTGGTGGCCACGATGCGGGTGTCGCCGGGCTGTGTCGGGCTGGCCGCCCCGCAGATCGGCGTGGGCGCGCAGGTCTTCGCGGTCGACGTGACCGGCCATCCGAAGGCGGTCACCGTGCACGGCACCTTCGTGCTGTGCAACGCCCGGGTCGTCGAGGCGAGCCGGTGGAAGGTGGCCCGGGAGGGGTGCATGTCGGTGCCCGACCTCACCGGCGACGTCAAGCGGGCCAGCCGGCTGGTGGTGGAGGGCGTGCTGCCCGGCAGCGGCAGGTCCGTACGGCTGGTGACCGACGGGTTCGAGGCGCGGGCCCTGCAGCACGAGATCGACCACTGCGCGGGGCTGCTCTTCCTGGACCGGGTCGCCGGCGCCCACGCCATCTACCAGCGCAAGGTGTATCTCTGACCCGCGACCCTGTGTCGCCGGCGGAACACCGTCGGCAGACATGATCGTCGCATGTGGAGGGTGGGAACGGTGAGCTGCGGACACCTCGGCGCGTCGCGCCGGACTGCCGAGCCCCGCGCCGCTACGGTGGGGGCATCATGCGTCTGACGGTCGGCCCCCTGCCACCCGCCGTTTACTGGCGGCGTCGCGCCGTCGTGCTCGGAGCGGGGCTTCTCTTCCTGATTGTCCTGCTCTATTCGTGCACCGGTTCGGACCGGAAGGCCGACGACAGCGGCGACGCGCGGCCCGCGTCGGGCACGACGTCGCCCGGTTCGACACCGGGACCCACCGGCCCGGTGCTGAGCCCGCAGACCGGCGGGCCCTCGCCGGGCGCGTCGGGCGACCCGGGCGCCGCCGACCCGTCGGGCGGCCCGACCACCACCGACACGCCGCCGGTGGCGCCGGTCGTGCCGGCCGCCGACGACGGTGTCTGCACGGACGCCGAGATCACCGTGACGCCGGTGGCCCTGCCCGCGTCGGTGGTCCGCGGGGCCGTGGTGGACCTCCAGCTGAAGGTGAAGAACCGGTCCGAGCGGACGTGCAGCCGCGACGTCGGCGCCGACGAGCAGGAGTTGTTCATCAAGTCGGGGGCCGAGAAGATCTGGTCGTCCGACACCTGCGGCACCGGCAAGGGCTCCGACCCGCAGTCCTTCACGCCGGGCTTCGAGCGCTCCTACCAGGTGGGCTGGAACGGCCGCGACAGCAGCAAGTGCGCCAACGGGGTGGCGGCGGGCCCGCACCCGCCGGCCGGGACGTACCAGGTCTTCGCCCGGGTGGGCACCAAGCTCAGCGAGCCGGTGAAGCTCACCGTCACCGACGGCTGAGCGGACCCGAGCCGGCCCGGATCAGACGTAGCGCTCCAGGATGGACGCCTCGGCGAGCCGGGACAGCCCCTCCCGGACGCCGCGGGCGCGGGCATCGCCGACCCCCTCCACGGCCTGGAGATCCTCCACCGTGGCGCCGAGCAGGCGCTGGAGGCTGCCGAAGTGCACGACGAGGCGGTCGACCACGGCCACCGGCAGCCGGGGCACCTTGGCGAGCAGCCGGAAGCCGCGCGGGCTGACCGCCGCGTCCAGCGCGTCGGAGGCGGCCGGGTAGCCGATCGCCTTGGCGACGGAGACCAGGTCGATCAGCTCGGTCGCGCCGAGCAGGTCCAGCTCGACCAGCGCCTCGTCGAGGGTGCGGGACTTCCGGCCGGCCGGGAGGTAGTCCCGGATGACCAGGGTGCGGTCGGCGTCGACGCCGGCCATCAGCTCGTCGAGTTGGAGGGCCAGCAGGCGGCCGTCGGTGCCCAGCTCCACCACGTAGCCCGCGATCTCGTCGGCGATCCGGCGGACCATCTCCAGCCGCTGCACCACCGCGACCGCGTCCCGTACGGTGACCAGGTCCTCGATCTCCAGCGCGGAGAGGGTGCCGGAGACCTCGTCCAGCCGGAGCTTGTAGCGCTCCAGCGTGGCGAGCGCCTGGTTGGCGCGGGACAGGATCGCCGCCGAGTCGTCCAGCACGTGCCGCTGGCCGTTCACGTAGAGGCTGATGATCCGCATGGACTGGCTCACCGAGATCACCGGGTAGCCGGTCTGCCGGGCGACCCGCTCGGCGGTGCGGTGCCGGGTGCCGGACTCCTCGGTGGGGATGCTCGGGTCGGGCATCAGATGCACGGCCGCCCGGACGATGCGGGTGCCGTCGCTGGAGAGCACGACCGCGCCGTCCATCTTGCACAGCTCGCGGACGCGGGTGGCGGAGAACTCGACGTCGAGCGGAAACCCGCCGGTGCAGAGCCCCTCGACGACCTTGTCGTAGCCGAGGACGATCAGCGCGCCCGTGCGGCCGCGCAGGATCCGCTCGAGGCCGTCGCGCAGCGCGGTGCCCGGGGCCATCAGTGCCAGGTTGGCCCGCAGCGGGTCGCCGGCACCCCCGGCGCCGCCGGTCACGCTCACGCTGATCGGGCGGGCGGGCGAGCCCACGGCGCCGGTGCGGGCGTGGGGCGTCGCGCCGGCAGGCTTGGTGGTATCGCGGTCGATCGGCACGGGCACAGTCTACGGACTGCCCTGCGGTGGGTGCTGTCGTGGTTACTGTGATGTGTCGCGATGCCCCACGTCGCGCGGGCCGGGAGCCGCCGGCCCGGCTGTCCGGTATCGCCCCGGCGGTCCCGTCGCCCGGCCATCGCCGCTCACTCCGCCGACGCGCGGGCGACGGCCTGGAGCGCCGAGCGCACGTCGGTGACCTCGATCACGCGCATGCCCCCGGGGGTCACGCCGGTGCTCTCGGGCCCGCACCCGGTCGGCACCAGCGCGAGCCGGAACCCGAGCCGCGCCGCCTCGGCCAGCCGGCGCGGCACCGCGCCGACCCGGCGCACCTCGCCGGTCAGCCCGACCTCGCCGATCGCCACCAGGTGGGGCGCGATGGCGAGGTTGAGCCCGCCCGAGGCGACGGCCAGGGCGACCGCCAGGTCGGCCGCCGGCTCCACCACCCGGATGCCGCCGACGGTGGCCGCGAAGACCTCCCGGTCGTGCAGGGTCAGCCGCTCGGTGCGGCGCTGGAGCACGGCCAGCACCATCGCGAGCCGGGCCGAGTCGAGCCCGGAGACGGTGCGCCGGGGCGACCCGGCCACCGTCGCGCCGATCAGGGCCTGCACCTCGGTGACCAGCGCCCGGCGGCCCTCCATCGCCACCGTGACGCAGGTGCCCGGGACCGGCTCCGCGTAGCGGGTCAGGAACAGCCCGGACGGGTCGGCCAGGCTGCTGATGCCGCCCTCGTGCATCTCGAAGCAGCCCACCTCGTCGGCGGCGCCGAAGCGGTTCTTCACGCCGCGCACCATGCGCAGGGAGGAGTGCTTGTCGCCCTCGAAGTGCAGCACCACGTCGACCAGGTGCTCCAGCACCCGGGGGCCGGCGACCTGGCCGTCCTTGGTGACGTGGCCGACCAGCACGGTGGCGATGCCGCGCTCCTTGGCGACCGCGACCAGCGCGGCGGTGACCGCCCGCACCTGGGTCACCCCGCCCGACACCCCCTCGGCGCCGGTGGTGGAGATGGTCTGCACCGAGTCGAGCACCAGCAGGCCCGGCTTGACCGCGTCGAGGTGGCCGAGCACCGCGGCGAGGTCGCTCTCGGCGGCGAGGTAGAGCTGGTCGTGCAGGGTGCCCATCCGCTCGGCGCGCAGCCGGACCTGGCTGACCGACTCCTCGCCGCTGACCACCAGCGACGGGCTGCCGGCCCCGGCGGCCCACTGCTGGGCCACGTCGAGCAGCAGGGTGGACTTGCCGACGCCCGGCTCGCCGGCGAGCAGCACCACCGCGCCGGGGACCAGGCCGCCGCCGAGCACCCGGTCGAGCTCGCTGACCCCGGTGGGCCGGGCCCGCGCCGGGGCGGCGCTGATGGTGGCGATCGGCCGGGCCGGCTCGGCCGGCATCCGCGAGCTGACCACCTTGCCGGAGACGGTCGGGCCGGTGACGGTGCACTCGACCACCGAGCCCCACTCGCCGCACTCGGGGCAGCGCCCGACCCACTTGGGCGGCTGGTGCCCGCAGGCGTCGCACTCGTAGGCCGGTCGGGGCTCGCGGCTGGACGCCCGGCCGCGCCCGCCGGCGGCGCGCGGGGACGTCGATCGGGAGGTGGTCACATGGGGACGTTAGTCCCCAGGTACGACGAAGACACCGCCGGCGTGGCGGTCACCACGCCGACGGTGTCGTCGGAAACAGCGGGCGGAGGGTCAGTGGCCGCCGCCCTCGTTCTCGTCGTAGCCGCCCAGGCGCTCGACGATCTGCGACGGGGGCGCGGCCGGGGTGAGCGGCACGGCGACCGGCGCCGGGCCGGTGACCGTGTCGCCGTTGCCGAAGTCGAAGGTCAGGATGACGTTCTGCCCGGAGCGCAGCGCCTCGTTCAGGCCGATGAGCTGGAGGACGCGGTCGGCCTCGGTGTTGAGCTGCACGTAGCTCAGCGGCGGGATCTCGATCCGGGCCGGCTCGCCGGCGGGCGCGGCCGGACTCGCCGGGGCCGACGGGCTCTCCGGGGCGCCGGGGCTGACCGACTCCGACGGGCTCTCCGAGGCGCCCGGGCTGGCCGACTCCGACTGCGACGGGGCGGGCGACGGGGACTCGGACGGCGACGCCGACGGGCTGGCTGCGGCCCCCTTGCCGGTGATCACGACTTCGCGGGCGCTGTCGGTGGTCACGGTCACGGTGACCGGTTTCTTCGTGTCGTTGTAGATCACGGCGTTGAGGACGGCGTTGGCGCCCGCCTTGTAGCCCTCGACGCCCGGGAACTCGACCAGCAGGCCACGGACCGCGTAGGAACCTTCGCCGGCCGGCAGGGTGACATTCAGGTTGACGCCCTGGACCGACGGCTCCTTGTTGGCGGTCTCGGCGATCTGGCCGGCGCCGCAGCCGGACAGCAGCAGCCCGGTCGCCGCGGCCAGCCCGGACAGCAGCAGGGCCGCCCGCCGGGAACCCCTGATCGAGCGCGTCACGTCGGTCCTCCTCGTCACGATCCCACCCGGTGCTCACGCCGGGCACGGTGGCCATGCCCGCGCAGACCGCGCTCCAGGGTAGTTGGGCCTGATCCGCCCCCGCACGCCGACCCGGGAATGCCACTGCCCGGGGCGGGCCTCAGACCAGCCGGCCGCTCGTGACCAGCAGGACGACGTCGATGAGGGCGATCAGCATGACGGCCCGGAACGCGGCCACGGGCCGGCCTCCGGCCCGGGCGGCGCCGCGCCCGCCGTACCAGCTCAGGGGCGGCACCACGACGGCGGCGGCGACCGCGGCGACGCCGACGCCCGACGGCCGTCCGGGCGGCCCGACGACCAGGGTGGCGGTCGCCGCGAGCAGCAGGCCGGCGGCGGCGGCGCGGCTGCCCGCCGGGCCGAGCCGGTGCGGCAGCCCGCGGACCCCCGTCCGGGCGTCGTCGGCCAGGTCGGGCAGGACGTTGGCGAAGTGCGCCCCGGCGCCCAGGCAGGCCGCGGCGGCGACCAGCCAGGCCGGCGGGGCCGGCGCCCCGGGCAGCGCCAGCACGACGAAGGCGGGCAGCGACCCGAACGACACCGCGTAGGGCAGCACCGACACCGGGGTCGACTTCAGCGGCCAGTCGTAGAGCAGCGCGGAGACCAGCCCGACGGTGGCACAGAGCGCGGCGGCCGGGCCCGTGGCCAGCGCCAGCGCCGGGGTGGCGAGCGCGGCCACCGCCGCGGCCACGGCCGTGGCGCGCCGGCCCACCGCGCCGGTGGCGACCGGTTTGTCGGTACGCGCCACCGTGGCGTCCCGGTCCGCGTCGAGCGCGTCGTTGGCCCAGCCGACGGCGAGCTGGCTGGCCGCCACGGTGAGCGCCACGGCCAGTACGCCGGCGGGCCGGTGCCCGGCGCCCCAGGCGAGCAGCCCGGCCACCGTGGTGACCGCGGCGGCCGGCTCCGGGTGGCTCGCCCTGACCAGCCCTAGCACCGTTGACGACATGAGGAAAGTCTGGTCGTTACCGGGCAGTCGTGCCACGCTCGGTCCATGCGAGACGCGGGCCGCACCCTGCCGCGCAACGATCCGCGCCAGTACGACGACCTGGCCGGGGAGTGGTGGCGTCCGGACGGCGCGTTCGCGATGCTGCACTGGTTGGCCGAGGCGCGCGCCGCGCTCGTGCCGCCGGCGTCCCGCCCCGGCGCCCTCCTGGTCGACCTCGGCTGCGGCGCCGGGCTGCTCGCCCCGCACCTGGCCGGCAAGGGCTACCGGCACATCGGCGTCGACCTCACCCGGTCGGCCCTGGCGCAGGCCGCCGCGCACGGGGTGACCGCCGTCAACGGCGACGTCACCGCCGTCCCGCTGGTCGACGGCTGCGCCGACGTGGTCGCCGCGGGCGAGATCCTGGAGCACGTGCCGGACTGGCGGCGCGCGGTGGCCGAGGCGTGCCGGCTGCTCCGCCCCGGTGGCCTGCTCGTGCTGGACACGCTGAACGACACGGCGCTGAGCCGGCTGCTGGCCGTCCGGATCGCCGAGCGGCTGCCGACCGTGCCGAGGGGCATCCACGACCCACGGTTGTTCGTGGACGCCCGGGCGCTCGTCGCCGAGTGCGCCCGGCACGGCGTCCGGCTACGGCTGCGGGGGATCCGGCCGGGCGTGCCCGGGCTGCTCGGCTGGCTGGCCCGCCGGGTCCGGGCCACCGGTCGTGCCCACCGCGCCGACGCCGACCGTCCGGGCACGACCGTCGCCGACCGGCCTGCCGCCCCCGCCGCCGTCCACCCGGGCGGGACTGTGGTCGGTCGTCCGGGCGCGCCGGTTCCCGGCCGTCCGCGGCCGACGGTGGCCGGTGCGGCGCCCCGGATCGTGCCGACCTGGTCGACCGCCGTGCTCTACCAGGGGCGGGGCACGCGGAGCGGATAGCGGAACGGGTCCCTGGGTAGGACAGGGCCGAGGAGGGGGCTGTATGACGCTGCACGCGCTGGAGGCGGCTCGCCGCCTGGCACCGAGGCTGGCCGCCCGGGCGGCCGAGCACGACCGCGACGGCTCGTTCCCGGTCGAGGACTTCCGGGATCTGCGCGAGGCCGGGCTGTTCGGCCTGATGGTCCCCACCGAGCTGGGCGGGGCGGGCGCCACCTTCGCCGAGTACGCGGCGGTCGCCACCGAGCTGGCCCGGGGCAACGGGGCGACCGCCCTGGTGTTCAACATGCACGCCTCGGTCACCGGCGCCCTCGGCGCGGTGACCGAGGAACTGGCCGAGGCGCTCGGCGTGCCGGCCGAGGCGCTGGCCGCCCGGGACCGGCTCCTCACCGCCGCCGCCCAGGGCTCCTGGTACGCGGTGGCGATGAGCGAGCGCGGCGCCGGCGCGCGGCTGTCCCAGCTCAGCACCGGCTACGAGCCGGTCGACGGCGGATACCACCTCAAGGGCAGCAAGACGTTCTGCTCGGGGGCGGGGCACGCCGACGGCTACCTGGTGGCCGCCCGCAGCGCCGCCGACCAGTCGGTGGTCTCCCAGTTCCTGGTGCCGGCCGGCGACGGGCTGACCGTCGAGCCCACCTGGGACTCGCTCGGCATGCGCGCGACCTCCTCGCACGACCTGCACCTGGACGTGACCGTGCCCGCCGACCGGCTGCTCGGCGGCGTGGAGGGGCTGGCCCTGGTGGTCGCCCAGCTCATGCCCCACTGGCTGGTGGCCAGCTACGCCGCCGTCTACGTCGGGGTGGCCCGGGCGGCGGTCGACGCGGCGGCCGAGCACCTGAACGCCCGCAACCTCGCCGGCCTGCCGGCCGTCCGGTCCCGCCTCGGCCGGGCCGACGCCGCCGTGGCGGCCGCCCACCTGGTGGTCGCGGAGGCCGCCCGGCGGGTGGACGAGGCGCCGGGGGACGCGGAGACCAACCGCTGGGTGTGGCGGGCCAAGCTGCTCGCCGGCACGACCGCCGCCGACGTGGCGGCGTCGATGCTGGAGGCGGCCGGAACCTCCGCCACCCGGCGGGGGCATCCGCTGGAGCGGCTCTACCGGGATGCCCGCTGCGGCTCGTTGCACCCGGCCACCTCGGACGTCTGCGCCGACTGGCTGGGCATCGCCGCACTCGGCGGCGACCCGGACCGCGACGTATCGGTCCCTCGTTGGTGAGCGTGGGAGGTCCGTCGGGGCGGCGGACGGCACGGGGGACGGCGGCGGGGCGGGCCGCCCGGCGCGTAGGGCCGGACGAGAGGTGGGCATCGTGGCCGTACCGGTGATCGCGGGGCTGGGGACGGCACACCCGCCGTCGGCGGCGCAGGACGAGTTGTGGGACGGCTTCTTCTCGAAGCACTTCTCCGGCAGCACGCGCGCGCTGGCGCAGCGGATCTTCGCCCACTCGGGGGTCACCCGCCGCCAGGCCGCGGTCAACCCGCTGCTGGAGGACGTCTCCGACTGGCCGACGGAGCGGCGGATGCGCCGCTACCAGGTCGAGGCGCTGCCGTTGGGCAAGGAGGCGGTGGGTCGGGCGCTGACGGCCGCCGGCCTCGCCGCGGGGGACGTCGGGCTCTTCGTGGTCTGCTCGTGCACCGGGTACGCCACCCCGGGGCTGGACATCCTGCTCGCCCGGGACCTGGGCATGGCCCCGGACACGCAGCGCATGTTCGTCGGCCACATGGGCTGCTACGCGGCCCTGCCCGGGCTGGGCGCGGCGAGCGACTTCGTGACCGCCCGCGGCCGGCCGGCCCTGCTGCTCTGCGCGGAGCTGACCAGCCTGCACATCCAGCCGTCCAGCGCCCGGGTGGACACCCAGCAGATCGTCTCCCACGCGCTCTTCTCGGACGCCGCGGTCGCCACCGTGGTCGTCCCCGGCGGCCGGGGGTACGCCCTGCGCGAGGTCACCTCCGTCACGGACACCTCCACCGCCGACCACATGACCTGGGACGTCACCGACACCGGCTTCCGGATGGGGCTGTCGCCGAAGGTGCCGCAGGTGCTCTCCCGGCACGTCCGGGGCCTGGTCGACGGCCTGCTGGCCCGGCACGGCGCGACGCTGTCCGGGGTGGACGGATGGGCCGTGCACCCGGGCGGCCCGCGCATCCTCAACGTCGTCGAGCGGGAGCTGGCCCTGCCGCCGGAGGGGCTGGCGGCATCCCGGGCGACGCTGGCCGAGCACGGCAACTGCTCGTCGCCGACGGTGCTGCTGATCCTCGACCGGCTGCGCCGGGCCGCGTCGCCGCCGCGGCGGGTGGTGATGCTGGCGTTCGGGCCGGGCCTGACCCTCTACGCCGCGCTTCTCGAACGGCAGGACTGACAGCGGTGCCGCGGGCGCGCCGAGGTTACCCTCTGGTAATGGACGCGGAGGCGGCAGACCGGCCGTGGACGGAGGCGGACGGCCCGCACGCCGGGGCGGTCCGGGGACCCGTGGCGGCCGGCGGCCGGCTGCGCGCGGCGGTGCTGGCCGGGTCGGCCCTGACGGCCCTGGTCGGCGGCGGCTGGTGGTGGCAGACCAGCGCGCCGGCCACCGGCCCGGCGGCCGGCGCGCCGGCCCCGTCCGCGCAGAGCCGGTCCGGGTACGCGCCCGGCAACGGTGACGCCGTCGTCTCCTCGAGGGTGACCGTCGGCGGTGAGGGGCTCGGCTCCGTCTGGGCCCTGCCCGGCGACCGCGACGGCGGAGCCACCTTCCAGGTCGACCCGCGCACCGGTGCCGCGTTCCAGGTCGACCCGCGCACCGGTGCCGCGTTCCGGCTCGACTCCGGGAGGCGGGCCGGCGTCCGGGTCGATCCCGAGGCGCGTCGGCTCGGCCGTCTTCCGAACACGATCTGGCGGGAGCGGGCGACGCTCGGCCGGGAGAACGGCCGGATGGTCAAACAGGCGAGCGGTGAGGTCACCACCCGCTTCCTGCTCCAGTACCGCTGCACGGGGCCGGGTGAGCTGCTGGTCGTGCTCGAGCGGATCAGGGCCACCGTCCCCGTCCCGACGGTCGGGTGCGACGGGTCGGTGGTGTCGATCGAGCTGACCGCCGTGGGCGGGCCGTTCCGGGTCTCGCTGTCGACCGCCGACGCCGAACCGCTCCGCGTGGACGCGCAGCTGGTCGGCCTGCCCTGACACGCCGGTGCCCCGCGCGGGGCCGCCGGATCGCCGGGCTGCCGGGCGACGCCCGGCGCCGGGTCAGGCGGCGAGGCCGGCCAGGTCGGCGCGGTAGTCCTCGCCGGAGCGCACCTCGGGAACCACCTTGACCAGCATCCCGGCCCGGTCGACCAGCAGCGCGGCGGCGACCCCGGGGCGGGGCGGCAGGTGCAGGAACGCGCGCAGCCCGCCCGCCGGGTCGGCCAGCGGTCGTACGGTCGCCCCGGCGGGCGGCGGCGAGACGCGTACGGGCCGGTCCTCGGCGACGGTGACGACCGTGACCCCGGCGGGCGCCAGGGCGGCGGCGGTGGCCACGTCGTCCGGGCAGGCGCACCCGTCGACCAGGATGATCATCGCGGGCAGCAGCCCGCGCAACGGCACCGGTGACTGCCCCGCGTCGACCAGGTCCAGCGCCGGCAGCGGCCGTCCGGTCATCCCGGTCGGCGGGGCGTACGGCGCGGGGGTGGGCCCCGGGGCGGTCCGGCCGGAGCGGGGCCAGGTGACCGTCATCAGGCCGGCGACCGTGGCCAGCACCGCCACCAGCAGGACCAGCAGGGGCAGGGCGAGCGGGGACCGGGCGACCCGGCGGGGGCCGCCCTGACCGGCCCGCGCGCGCAGCTCGCGGCGGACCTGTTCGGCCTCGGCCGCCAGGGCGGAGGCGTCGTCCGGCACGACCACCCGGCCCCACTCCGGCGGCAGGTCGGGCAGTTCGGGGCCGTCTGCGTCGGGCTTGCCCATCGGACCCCCCAGGACGTCTCGGTGAGCGGACAGCGGCTCGACCTCCAGCGTCCCGCACGGGCCCTCGTACCGCTACACCTGGGCGCATACGCGGCCGGCGGGATACCATGGGAGGAGCGCATAGCCCTTGATCTCGACGTTCGCGTCACTCGTACCGGCCCGTCATCCACAGGTTACGGAGCGTGTTTGAATCATCGGTTTGATGGTCTGTCAAGCCGAAGAAATACCTCTCACAGGGCCCCTGAGCTGCGCCAACGGTCAGGACAGCGGTGAGACATCGGTGCCTGAGCGTGTTACCCTAGACACAGCGAAAGGGGTTTCGAACCTATGGTTTTCAGTGTCGGCGAGACCGTTGTTTACCCCCACCACGGGGCCGCACTCATCGAGGCAATCGAGACTCGGGTCATCAAGGGCGAGCCTAAGCAATACCTCGTCCTGAGGGTCGCGCAGGGTGACCTGACGGTCCGGGTGCCCGCCGAGAACGCCGAGATCGTGGGTGTGCGCGAGGTGGTCGGCGAAGAGGGCCTCGGCAAGGTCTTCGACGTGCTCCGTGCACCGCACACCGAGGAGCCGACCAACTGGTCGCGGCGTTACAAGGCGAATCTGGAGAAGCTGGCCTCGGGCAACCCGCTGAAGGTCGCCGAGGTCGTCCGCGACCTGTGGCGCCGGGAGCGGGAGCGGGGCCTTTCCGCGGGTGAGAAGCGCATGCTCGCCAAGGCCCGCGACATTCTCGTCGGCGAGGTCGCGCTGGCCGAGAAGAGCACCAAGGACGAGGCGGAGACGCTGCTCGACAAGGTGCTCACCGAGGCCTAGTCCCCACAGCATCGTCGTACCCGATTCGTAGCGAAGAAACCACCGAGGACCGCGACGTGACCGCGCAGCTCAATCCGTGCGGTGACGTCGCGGTCCTCGTGCCTGCGGCCGGTGCCGGCGTACGCCTCGGGCCCGGCCGGCCCAAAGCCCTGCGCCCGCTGGCGGGGGAGCCGCTGCTGGTGCACGCCGTCCGCCGGCTCGCCGCCGCGCCCTCGGTGCACACCATCGTCGTGGCCGCTCCGGCCGCCGAGGTGACGGCCGTCCGCGACCTGCTCGGCCCGGTCGCCCCGGTGACCGTGGTGCCCGGCGGGGCCGAGCGGCAGGCCTCCGTGGCCGCCGCCCTCGCGGCCGTGCCGGCCGGCCCGGAGATCGTCCTCGTGCACGACGCCGCCCGGGCGCTGACCCCGCCCGACCTGGTGGAGTCCGTCGCGGCGGCCGTCCGCGCCGGGCACGACGCGGTGATCCCCGTGCTCCCCGTGGTCGACACGATCAAGGAGGTCGGCGCCGGCGAGGTCGTCCTCGGCACCGTCGACCGTTCCGCCCTGCGGGCCGTGCAGACCCCGCAGGGCTTCCGCCGGGCGGTGCTGGCCGCCGCGCACGCCGCCGCCGGCGACCCGCTCACCGACGACGCCGGCCTGGTCGAGAAGCAGGGCGTCCCGGTGCTCTGCGTCCCCGGCTCGGAGTACGCGCTGAAGGTCACCCGCCCGTTCGACCTGGTGCTGGCCGAGCACCTGCTGGCCGCCGGCGCCTGACGCGTACCCTCGTCGCATGATCGTTCCCCGGGTGGCCATCGGCACCGACGTGCACGCCTTCGAGGCGGGGCGACCGTGCTGGGTGGCCGGTCTGCTCTGGCCCGACCAGGACGGCCTGGCCGGGCACTCGGACGCGGACGTGGCCGCGCACGCCGCCTGCAACGCGCTGCTCTCCGCGGCCGGCCTCGGCGACCTGGGCGCCAACTTCGGGGTGGGCCAGCCCGAGTGGGCCGGCGCGTCGGGCGTCGCGCTGCTGGCCGAGAGCGCCCGCCGGGTGCGGGCCGCCGGCTTCGCGATCGGCAACGTGTCGGTGCAGGTGATCGGCAACCGGCCCAAGATCGGTCCGCGCCGCGAGGAGGCCCAGCGGGTGCTCTCCGAGGCGGTGGGAGCGCCGGTCACCGTCTCCGCGGCCACCACCGACGGCCTCGGCTTCCCCGGGCGCGGCGAGGGCCTCACCGGCATCGCGGTGGCCCTGGTGTACGATGCCCCGGCCGCCTAGGCTCGCCGCGATGTCCAGCGACGCCACCTCCGACCGGTCCGCCGCCGACGGCTACCTCCAGCGCGCCCAACTCCTCGCCGAGCTGGGCCGCTACGACGAGGCCGCCGCCGAGGTCTCCTACGCGGTCGCCCTGGACCCGGCGAACGCCGAGGCCCTGACCATGCTGTCCCGGGTCCACCTCGCGGCCGACCGGCCCAAGGAGGCGCTGACCGCCGCCGACGCCGCAGTCGCCGCCGCCCCGGACAGCGTCCCGGCGCTGGTCGCCCGGGGACTGGCCCTCGGCGACCTGGAGGAGTACGCGGAGTCGGCCCGTACCGCCGACCGGATCCTGGCGCTGGGTCCCGACGACGCGTACGCCCAGCGCAGCGCCGCGGCGATCCTGGCCGGCTCGCGCAACGGGCAGCCGGCGCTGAACGCGGCCTGGCGCGGGGTGGAGCTGGCCCCCGAGGACCCGCAGGCGCATCTGGTGCTCGGGCTGGTGGCGGCCAACATGCAGCTGTTCGACCTGGCCGAGCGGGCCTACCGCGAGGCGCTGCGGCTGGACCCGCAGCTCGCGGAGGCCCGGCACGACATCGGGGTGCTCCGGCTGGAGCAGCGGCGCTGGAGCGAGGCGCTCGAACACCTCGCCGAGGCCGCCGCGATGAGCCCCGGCCGGGTCGACTCCGGCCGCACCATCTCGGCCGGCCTGCGTCAGCTCGTGGTCTACGGCGCGGGCTGGACGATGATCACCGCCGTGCTGATCGCGTGCATGGCACCGGGCAGCGCCGGGCTGTCCCGGTTCGCGGCGGCGTTCGCGGCGCTCGGCGGGGCCCTCGTGGTCTGGCGCTTCGCCGCCAGGCTGCCCGGCCTGACCCGGACCATCCTGCCCAGCCTGCTCCGCTCCGACCGCACGCTGGCCCTGGCCGTCTACGCGGCGGCCGCCGCGCCCACGCTGATCCTGCTCTACGCCCTGGTCGGCACCCCGTGGCCGCTGGTCCTCGCCATCGCCACGGCCACCGCCGCCGAGCTCGCCGTCCTGTCGCGTACGACGGTCTAGGGGCGGCGCGCCCAGGTCCAGGCGTAGCTGCCGTCCTCGCAGGACCCGGCGGCGTCGCACAGGTCGAGCGGGCGGAAGGTGTCGACCATGACGGCCAGCTCGTCGAAGAAGTCTGCGCCGATCGAGCGCTCGGCGGCGCCCGGCTGGGGGCCGTGGGTGAAGCCGGACGGGTGCAGCGAGATCGAGCCCTGCTCGATGCCGGAGCCGCGCCGGGCCTCGTAGTTGCCGCCGGTGTAGAAGAGCATCTCGTCGGAGTCGACGTTGTGGTGGTTGTACGGCACCGGGATGGCGTCCGGGTGGTAGTCCACCTTGCGCGGCACGAACGAGCAGATCACGAAGTTCGGGCCCTGGAACGTCTGGTGTACGGGCGGCGGCTGGTGGATCCGGCCGGTGATCGGCTCGAAGTCGTGGATGGAGAAGGCCCACGGGTACATGTGGCCGTCCCAGCCGACCACGTCGAATGGGTGGTGGGCGTAGACGTAGCGGGTCCAGCCGCGGCGGTGCCGGACCAGCACCTCCACGTCGGTCTCGTCCACCAGCAGCGGCGCGTTCGGCCCGCGTACGTCCCGCTCGCAGTACGGCGAGTGCTCCAGGAACTGGCCCCGGACGGAGAGGTAGCGCTTGGGCGGGCCGATGTGGCCGGCCGCCTCGACGGCGAGCAGCCGGACCGGCTCGTCGCCGGTGGGCACCAGCCGGTGGATGGTCGAGGTGGGGATGACCACGTAGTCGCCGGCCACCGCGTCGAGCACGCCGAACGTCGACTCGACCCGCAGGGTGCCCGACTCGACGTACAGGCAGTGGTCGCCGGTCGCGTCCCGGAACAGTGGCGACGGCCGGTCCGCCAGCACGTACGCGATCCGCACGTCGTCGTTGGCGAGCAGGTACTGCCGGCCGAGCACCGGGTCCGCGCCGGCCCCGTCGAGCTTGTGGGTGCGCAGGTGGCGGGGCTTGAGCGGCAGGTTGGGCACCCGGGTGAACGCCGGCGGGGCGAACTCCTCGGCCGCCACGATCGCGGTCGGCGCGTGCCGGTGGTAGAGCAGGGACGAGTCGGAGGAGAAGCCCTCCTGGCCCATCAGCTCCTCGGCGTAGAGGCTGCCGTCGGGCTGACGGAACTGGGTGTGGCGCTTGCGTGGCACCTCGCCGACGCTGCGGTAGTACGGCATCTCGCCTCCCGGTTCGTCCCGTTCACCGATCCAACAGCGTCCGATAATCGGACGCTGTTGTCCGTTCCTTGTAGCGTCCCGTACATTCTTGTCTCGTGTCAACGCAGGTGCCCGCGCTTCTCGACGGCCTCGTCGACGACGCCGCCGTCTTCCCGCCCGGCAGCGCGCCGCTGCCCGACGCCGTCGCCGCGCACCGGCGGCACCGCTCCTCCTGGTACGCCGACCTGGTCGGCCCGCTCCTGGTCCCCGCCTCGCGGCTGCCCGAGCTGGCCGCGCTGCTCGACGAGGGGGAGGAGATCGAGGTCGGCGTCATCGGCGACGTGCCGGTCGCCCGGCTCGACGAGGCGCGGGCCGGGGTCGACCCGCGCATCCGCGTCCGGCAGGCCGAGGCGGCGGTCGCGAAGCGCGGCGAGGACCCGCTGCCGGGCCTGACCGAGCTGGTCGGGCTGGCCCGGCGGGCGAACCGGGCCGACGGTCCCGCCGCCGGCGGGCTCGCCGTCTACGCCGAGCTGCCGCTGACGTTCGGGCTGATGGGGGCGCTGGACGCGCTCGCCGCGGCCCGCGCCGACGGGCTGCCGGTCGCGGCGAAGTTCCGCACCGGCGGGCTGGCCGCCGAACTCTTCCCGACCCCGGCCGAGCTGGCCGCGGTGATCTGCGCCTGCCGGGACCGGGGCCTGCCGTTCAAGCTGACCGCCGGGCTGCACGAGGCGGTCCGGCACCTCGACCCGGAGACCGGCTTCACCCACCACGGCTTCGCCAACGTGCTGGCCGCGACGCTGGCCGCCGCCGAGGGCGCCGGGGTGGAGCGGGTCGCCGAGCTGCTCACCGCGACCGACCCGCGCCCGCTGGTGCAACGCGTCGAGGGCGCGCTGGCCGCCGCGCGCCCGCTGTGGGTCGGCTTCGGCTCGTGCAGCATCCTGGAACCACTGACCGATCTGATCCGGCTGGGGCTGGTGAACGGGGGCTTCGAGGCATGACCTGGGTGACGGGTGCCGACGGATCGTCGTACGGGGTGGCCAACCTGCCGTACGGGGTGTTCCGTCAGGGGGAGCGCGAGCCACGCGTCGGCGTACGGATCGCCGACTTCGTGCTCGACCTGGCCGGCGCGGAGGCGGCCGGCCTGGTGCTGGCGGCCGGCACGCTGGGCCGGCCCACCCTCAACGACTTCATGGCCCTCGGTCGCCCACAGTGGACGGCCGTCCGGCAGCGGGTGACCGAGCTGCTCACCGACGCCGCCCACCGGCCGGCGGTGGAGCCGCTGCTGGTGCCGTTGGACGAGGTGCGGATGGTGTTGCCGTTCGACGTGGCCGACTATGTCGACTTCTACTCCTCCGAGCACCACGCGGGCAACGTGGGGCAGATCTTCCGCCCCGGTCAACCGCCCCTGCTGCCGAACTGGAAGCACCTGCCGATCGGCTACCACGGCCGGGCCGGCACGGTGGTCGTCTCCGGCACCCCGGTCGTGCGGCCCAGCGGGCAGCGGGCCACCGCGCAGGGCCCGGTCACCGGCCCGTCCGTACGCCTCGACATCGAGGCCGAGGTCGGCTTCGTGGTCGGCGTGCCCAGCCGGCTGGGCACGCGGGTCCCCGCCGACGACTTCGCCGACCACGTGTTCGGCGTGGTGCTGGTCAACGACTGGTCGGCCCGGGACATCCAGGCCTGGGAGTACCAGCCGCTCGGCCCGTTCCTGGGCAAGTCCTTCGCCACCTCGGTGTCCGCCTGGGTGACCCCGCTGGACGCGCTCGGCGACGCCTTCGTCCCCGCGCCCGACCAGGACCCGCCGGTCGCCGACTACCTGCGCGACGTGCCGCACCTCGGGCTGGACCTGCGCCTCTCGGTGGAGTGGAACGGTGAGCGCGTCAGCGAGCCGCCGTTCGCCACCATGTACTGGACGCCGGCGCAGCAGTTGGCCCACCTGACCGTCAACGGCGCCTCGCTGCGCACCGGCGACCTCTACGCCTCGGGCACCGTCTCCGGGCCGGAGCGGGGGCAGGTCGGCTCGTTCCTGGAGCTGACGTGGGGTGGGGCCGAGCCGGTGAAGTTCGCCGGGGGCGAGACCCGCACCTTCCTGGAGGACGGCGACACGGTGAGCATCACGGCCACCGCGCCCGGCCCGGACGGCACCACCATCGCCCTGGGCGAGGTGACCGGGACGGTCGTCGCCGCGCGCTGACCTTCCGCCGACGGGCCGGGCGGAGCCGCGCGAACGGCCGGCGTCACCTCCGCCAGCCCGTCCCCGACACCTCCGCGCACGACGGACCCCGGTCGCACAGATGGTGCGACCGGGGTCCGTCTTTCCGCCGTTGAGCGTCGCGGATTCCGTCGCCATGCCGCGCCGGGCCGGGCCGGACGCTCCCTTTCCGGCCCCGGTCCCGGTCGCCGGCGGGCGTCCCGACGACAGGAACAAGGTGACGACGATGAACGATCTCCCGGGCGCGGTCTGGCGTACCAGCAGCCGCTCGAACGACCAGGGCCTCTGCGTGGAGGTGGCGGACAACCTGGTCGACGTCCTCGGTGTGGTGGGCGTACGCGACTCCAAGGACCAGGCCGGCCCCACGCTGGCGGTCAGCCCGCCGGGGTGGACGGCCTTCGTGGGCGCGATCCGGACCGGTCAGTTCGGCCGCTGACAGGGCCCCGGCCCGGGATCGGGGCCTCCGACGGGGAAATTCCGTTCCCGGGGGCCCCGATCCGCGCTCACTCGGCGTACCGTCGACGCCACGGGAGGTGGCATGTCGACGGTGGCGGTCACGGAGTTCGTGGAGGCGCACGACGCCGACCTCTGGCGACTGCTGACCGACCTGACCACCCGCACCCGGCGCTTCACCGGCCCGGTGGAGGTGCTCACCCCCGGCGCGTTCGGCCCGGGCACCGCCTGGCGGGAGACCCGTTCCCAGCCCGACGGCACGGCGCTGGTCGAGGAGTTCGTCGTCATCGAGGCCGAGCCGCCCCGGCGGTTGGTGCTCGGCTCGCGGGGCGCCGGGGTGGACTACCGGATCACCTGGACGCTGCGCCCGGTCGAGCGGCGCCGCCGCGGCTGCACCGCCGTCACCGTCGAGCAGGAGGCGGTGCCGACCGCCCCGTACGGCCGGGTGGTCGCGCTGCTGCTCGGCGGGCTGGCCGCCCGGGCGGTCGAGCGCGCCCTGCGGCAGGATCTCGCCGACCTGGCCGCGGCGGCGGCCACCGGCACCGCCGAGGCGGCCTGACAGGGCGCGCAGCGACCTGACAGGGCCCTGACCGGCACCGCTGGGTAGGGTGCCGGGCGGAGGTGCGCATGGGGTTCCCGAAGGGCCGGCGACGGATCGTGGTGGCGGTCGCGGCGCTGCTCGCCACCGCCGCCGTCGCGGCGACGGTCCACCGGGTGCTCGCCCCCGCCGAGGTCAGCACGCCCGCCCGGGGCGCGTACCCGCCGGCCGCCGCCGCGGCCGCCGCCGCGGCCGTCGGCGTGGTCGGCCGGCTCCCGGTCGCCCCGCTGATCGTGGACGACCGGCTGAGGGTCTACGCCGCCCACCGCCAGATCTACGCCGACCGGCCGGTCGACGGCCGGCACCGGACCACCCCGTTCTGGTCGTACCGGCGTTGGCCGGCGGAGCTGGACGGGGTGGTGGCGAGCGGGACGACGGTGGTCAGCCGTTGGTCGGACGGGCGGCTCGTGGCGTTGGACGCGCGTACCGGCCGGGTGGCCTGGGAGGCGGCGGGGCCGGCGCCGGTCGGGGAGCGGACGGTTCGGCGCACCGGCGCGGCCACGGTCTGGGATCCCCGCGGTGTCTTCGTCGCCCGTGCCGCCGACGGCCGGCAGGTGGTGGTGGCGACGGGCGTGGGCGCCCGCGGCATCGACTTGGCCGACGGCCGTGAGCTCTGGCGGGCCGACGCGGACCCCGGCTGTCGGGAGGCGGTCGGCACGACGGCGTCGGGGCAGCTGATCACCGTGGACGCGTGCGCGGGTCCGGCCGTGGTGGAGTTCCGCGACGCCGCGACCGGCGTGGTCGGCGTCCGTTGGCGGCCGCCCGGGGCCGGCGACGAGCTGGTGGCGACGCCGGTGGGCTGCGGGACCGGTCGGGTCGGGTGCGCCGCCCTGCGGACCTCCGCGCCTGGGGAGGACGCGGGCCGGGGGTGGCTGGTCGGTGACGGGGAGCCGGTCCCCGCCCCCGCCCTGGACCGGCCGGACGCCGAACTCGTCGACGGGACGGCGGTGGCGGTGGTCGACGGGGTGCCGGTCGCCCGTTCGGCCCGTACCGGCGCGGAGCTGTGGCGCCGTCCCGACCTGCCGGCGGCGCGGCTGATCGCCGTCCAGCCCGGCCGGGTGCACCTGCTGACCGAGACGAACGACCTGGTGACGCTGGATCCGGTGACGGGGACACAGCGGTCCTGGTTCGCGTTGAACGCGGGCTCGGACGGGATCGGCTGGGCGCCCGGCGCGGCGTACGCGGCGGGCGGCTTCGTGGCCGTGGAGCGGCTCCGCGAGCCGGTCGACCCGACGGGGGACGACCAGCGCTACTACCTCACCTCGGAACCGGTGATCCTCGCCGCGACGTGAAGACGACACCCGCCCGGCTATTCGACAAAACGGACATAAGTTACCTATAGTCCCACCTGTGCGTCTCCTGGCCGCCCTGTTGGTCACCTCGGCGCTGGTGGTGGCGCTCTTCGCGGTCTACGCGTACCGCCGGCGGGCCCGGTTCCGGCCGCCGGTTCCGGCCGCCTGAGACGTCCGGGTCGGTCCGCGGGGGGATGGCGGACCGGCCCGGTCACCGCCGGGCGCCCGACCCGGCCGGCCGCGGGACGCCCGTCGGCCGGCCGGATCGGGGCGACCCGGCTCAGGCCAGCGCCGCCTCGGCGGCGGCGAGGAAGGCGTCGTTCTCGGCCGGGGTGCCGATGGTGACCCGGACCCCGTCGCCGGGGAACGGCCGGACGATCACGCCCCGGGCCTCGCACGCCTTGCCGAAGTCCACCGCCCGGTCGCCCAGCGGCAGCCATACGAAGTTCGCCTGGCTGCCCGGCACGTCCGGGACGAGCTTGCGCAGCGCCTCGGTCACCCGGTCGCGCTCCGCCACGACGAGGTCGCACCGCCGCTGGACCTCGTCGGCCTGGCCGAGCGCGGCGAGCGCGCCCGCCTGCGCGGCCATGCTGGTGGAGAACGGCGTGACGACCTTGCGCACGGCCGCCGCCACCGCCGGCTGGGCGACCAGGAAGCCGATCCGCAGGCCGGCCAGGCCCCAGGCCTTGGAGAGCGTCCGCAGCACGACCACGTTCGGCCGGTCGAGGTAGGTGAGACCGTCCGGCACCTCGGGGTCGGTGACGAACTCCCGGTACGCCTCGTCGATGACCACGAGCACGTCCTCGCCGACCGCGTCGAGGAACCGGTCCAGCTCGGCCCGGCGGACGGACGTCCCGGTCGGGTTGTTCGGGTTGCAGACCAGGATCATCCGGGTGCGGTCGGTCACCGCCGCCGCCATCGCGGCCAGGTCGTGCCCGTGCCCGGCGTCGTTGGGCACCCGCACGCTGGTCGCGCCGCTGGTCGCCGCGATGATCGGGTACGCCTCGAAGGAGCGCCACGAGTAGAGCAGCTCGTCCCCGGGCAGGCAGGTGGCCCGGACGAGGTGCTCGGCCAGCGCCACCGAGCCGCAGCCGGTGGCGATCCGGTCGGCGTCCACGCCGTACCGCTCGGCCAGCGCCCCGCGCAGCGCGACCACGCCCATGTCCGGGTAGCGGTGCACCCCGGCGACGGCCTCGGCGACGGCCTCCACCACGCCGGGCAGCGGCCCGTACGGGACCTCGTTGCTGGCCAGCTTGATCGCCTCGGGGAGCCCGAGCTCGCGGGCCAGGTCGGCCGGGCTGCGGCCGGGCACGTAGTTGGGCAGCGCGTCCAGGTCGGCGCGGGTCAGCCGCAGCGCCGGCTGGTGGCGTCCGGTGTCGGTCATGGGGTGTCTCCCGAGGGGTCGGTTCGGTCGTCCGGGGTGGTCCGGCGGGTGCGGGGGAGCTGGACCACCACGGTCTGCGCCCGCTTGTCGTGCAGGGCCTGGCGCAGCGGGTGGTCGAAGAGTGGGGAGATCGCGTCGACGAGCTGGAGCAGCAGGCCGAGGCCGCAGCAGTACCACAGCAGGGTGGGCAGGCCGAGGGTGTTCCACCGGCGCAGCGCCCGGCCGAAGCCGAGCGGCTCGTCGGCGGCCACCGGGAGCACCTTGATGCCCACCACCCGCTTGCCGAAGGTCTGCCCGCCGGCGGCCGTCGTCGGCACCTCGTACGCGAGCCAGAGCGCGGTGGCGATCAGCAGGATGACGACCTGGAGGCCGCCGGCCTGCTCGCTGGGCTGCGGCAGCCCCTCGGTGGAGGTGTCCCCGGCCAGCGCCCGCCGGAACACCTCCCGCCAGTACGGGGTGACCTCCTCGACCAGCCGCCACACGAACCAGCCGTTCACCACGGCGTTCAGGGCGAACACGATGGCGAAGTCGATCATCCGGGCGATCAGCCGGGCGCCGAACCCGGCCAGCGGGAGCCCGTGCGGGCGGGGCTCCGGCGGCCGTCCCGGCCAGGTCCCCGGCGACCAGCCGGGCGGCGGCCCCTGCGGGTGACCGTGGCCTCGCGGCGGCTGCCAGGGATAGGGCTGCCCGGGGTACGGCTGCCCGGGGTGGGGTCGCCGGCCCGCGGGCGCGCCCGGCGCGGAGACCGGTGCCGCGGGCGGCGTCGGGGCGGGCGCGGGCGGCGGCTCGGGCGGCGGTGGTCCCTCGGGCGGGGTGGCGTCGACGGGGATCGGCGCGCCGATCCAGCCCTCGCCGTCCCACCAGCGTCGGGTGTCCGGATCGGCCGGGTCGACGTACCAGCCCGGTTCGACGCTCACGGCCTGGCCTCGCTGCGCTCGCTCACGCAGACACCTTAACGACGACGGTGCCGGCGAACTTGTCGTGGAGGCACTGCTGCCAGGGCTTGTCCCACAGTTGCCAGAGCCCGTCGAGGTAGCTGAGGCCGGGGAGGAACATCGCGGCGACGTGCTGCACGGCGTACCGCTTGCCGGCCATCCGCCGGTCCAGCGTGGCGGCCGGGTCGAGCGGCACGACCCGCAGCTTCATCACCCGCTTGCCGAAGGTCTGCCCCGTGCGCTTCATGTACTCCACGTGGTAGAGCCAGTAGAGCCCGAGCATCAGCACCATCAGGCCCAGTTCGAGCAGGAGTATCGGCAGCATGAAGTCGGTCATGAAGGACCCGGGGTCCGGCTCGACGAGGGTGCCGTCCGGGTTCGTCCGGGTCAGCTCGGCCATCATGTTCCACCAGAGCAGCAGGAACGCCGGCAGGAAGAGGACCATCGCCACCAGCGTGCTCAGCCCGATGTCGATCAGCGCGGCCAGGAACCGGTCGCCGAAGCTGGCGAGCGGCTGGCCGCCGGGGCCGAGCGGCGGCGGCGCGGGGTGCGGGGACCAGCCGGGTGGCGGGGCCCAGCCCGGCGGGACGTGCCCGGGTGGGGCGTACTGCGGCGGCACCGCGTACGCCTGGCTGGTCGGGCCGGAGGGCGGCGCGAAGCCGCCGGCGGCGGGCGTGGGCCCACCGGCCGGCGGCGTCGGGTACGACGGAGGCTGCGTCACGCTCGACAGTGTTACAGGTTGCCGCGCTTCTCCTGCTCGCGCTCGATGGCCTCGAAGAGCGCCTTGAAGTTGCCCTTGCCGAAGCCGAGCGAGCCGTGCCGCTCGATCAGCTCGAAGAAGACGGTCGGGCGGTCCTGCACCGGCTTGGTGAAGATCTGCAGCAGGTAGCCGTCCTCGTCCCGGTCCACCAGGATCTTGCGGGCCTTCAGTTCCTCGATCGGCACCCGCACCTGGCCGATCCGGGCGCGCAGCTCCGGGTCGTCGTAGTAGGAGTCCGGGGTGTCCAGGAACTCGACGCCGGCGGCGCGCATCGCGTCGACGCTGGCCAGGATGTCGTTGGTGGCCACGGCGATGTGCTGGGCACCCGGGCCCTGGTAGAACTCCAGGTACTCGTCGATCTGCGACTTCTTGCGGGCGATCGCCGGCTCGTTGAGCGGGAACTTCACCTTGCGGGTGCCGCTGGCGACGACCTTGCTCATCAGCGCCGAGTAGTCGGTGGCGATGTCGTCGCCGACGAACTCGGCCATGTTCGAGAAGCCCATGACGCGCTTGTAGAACTCGACCCACTCGTCCATCCGGCCGAGCTCGACGTTGCCGACCACGTGGTCGACGGCCTGGAAGAAGCGCTTCGGCTGGACGCCGGCGTCGATCATCGGCTGCCGGTCCACGATCGGCTTGCGGGCCACGAAACCGGGCAGGAACGGGCCGGTGTAGCGGGACCGGTCGACCAGCGTGTGCCGGGTGTCGCCGTACGCGGCGATGGCGGCCAGCCGGACGGTGCCGTGCTCGTCGCTGACGTCGTGCGGCTCGACGAGGCCGGTCGCGCCCTGCGCGGTGGCGTGCGCGTACGCGGCGTCGACGTCCGGGACCTCCAGCGCGATGTCGGAGACGCCGTCGCTGTGCTTCGCGACGTGCTCGGCGCCCTCGGCGTCCGGGCGGACCGCGCCGGTCAGCACGAACCGGGCCGAGCCGCTGGTCAGCACGTACTGGGCGTGGTCGCGGTAGCCCTGCTCCGGCCCCCGGTACGCCACACACGTCATCCCGAACGCGGTGGAGTAGTAGTGCGCCGCCTGCTTGGCGTTGCCCACCAGGAAGTGCACGTGGTCGAGGCCCTTGACGGGGAACGGGTCGCGGCTGATGTCGTGGTCGACGGCGCCGACGAGCACGTCGATGTCGACGTCGTCGGTCCCGTGGGGTCGGTCGATCGCCTGGGTCATCGCGGTCTCCCTCAAGTACCGGTCGGCCTCGTGGCCGTCGCCGTGGTCGGTGCGGGTCGTTCTGCTGGTTCTGTGGCGAGGATCGCGGTGACCCGGCGCACTGGGCAACTGTCGGCGTGGGAGCTGGTCAGGTTGCGCATTCAGTAGGGTATTCAGCCATGAACGCTGGTCAGGCTGTACAGCTCGACGCCCTCGACGCGCGGTTGATCGAACTGCTCGCCGAGGAGCCGCGGATCGGGGTCCTGGAGTGCTCCCGGCGCCTCGGGGTCGCCCGCGGCACCGTGCAGGCCCGGCTCGACAAGCTGGTCGAGCGGGGGGTCGTCGGCGGGTTCGGTCCGGAGATCTCCCCGGCGGCGATCGGGTTCGGGGTGACCAGCTTCGTCACGCTGGAGATCAGCCAGCGGCACGGGCACGACCGGGTGGCCGCGCACCTGGCCGCGATCCCGGAGGTGCTGGAGGCGCACACCATCACCGGCTCCAGCGACCTGCTCTGCCGGATCGTGGCCCGCTCGAACACCGACCTCCAGCGGGTGATCGACCAGATCGTCTCGTACGAGGGCATCCGCCGCGCCTCGACGATCATCGCGCTGGCCGAGCAGATCCCGTACCGCACCCTCCCCCTGGTCCGCTCCGCCGCCCGGGGGTGAGGAAGGCGCCCCTCCTGTGCCCAGGAGCGACGGCAGCCGGTCCTTCCCTACCGCACCCGCGCCGAGAAAGGGCGGCGACACGGCGGCACGGGACGGCAAGAGCACGGCGGTCGTCGCTACGGTGTGCGTGTGGCGAAGGCGGGCGGCCTCGGATGGCGTGGCGGGCTGCTGCTCGCGCTGATCGTGGTCGTCGTGCTCGCCGCGACCGGAGTGTGGAACCCGTTCCCCGGCGTGTGGGACTGGGTCGACCGCAGCGAGCCGATCTCCGAGCCGGACGTGGTCTGGCAGCAGCGGGTCGGCGGCACCCCGCGCAGCGTGACCATCGCGGGCGACACCGTGGTGGTCGAGCAGCGCACCCGGGTGGAAGCGCGCAGCCTCGCCACCGGCGACCAGTTGTGGGAGCGCAAGGCCGACTGGTCCGCGGTGGCCGGCGGCGACCGGGACGCGGTCGTCGTCGTGGGCAAGCTCCTGGTCAAGGGGTACGAGGTGCTCGACCCGACCACCGGCGCCACGCGGCGGCGCGACGGCGACGCGGTGGCCGTCTGGACGTACCGCAACCTGCTGCTCGACGCCCGCTGCGTCGACGCCACCGACTGCACGATCAGCGCCTGGGAGCCGCGCGGCACCGCCCCGGTGTGGACGGCCTTCGTGCCCGGCGTGCGCAGCGGGCTGCTCGGCGACAACCCGGGGCTGCTCGGCACCCGCCGGCTCGACGCCGTCCGGATCGACGAGGAGGTGGCGGGGCCGGAGGCGGTGCCGCCGCTGCTCGGTTTCCCCATCGACGGCCGGGTGCACGTGCTCGACACCGCCACCGGGCGGGTGCTCCAGAACGTCGAGCCCGGCCGGGACGAGCGGCTGTCGGTGGTCGGCGGCCGGCTCCTGCGGATCACCGCCCGATCCCAGGACGGCACCTGCTACTTCGCCATCTCCGGCCGGGACCCGACGACGGGCCGGGAGACCTGGCAGCGGGCCGGGGTCAACCTGCGCACCGCCGACAACGCCGGCTGCGTGCAGCGGGAGGACCCACAGGGGGCGCGGAACGTGCTGATCGGCGTCGCCCCGGACGCCCGCGAGGCGGTCCTCGACGGGTACGACGGGCGGCTGCTGCTGGTGGCCGCCGCCGGGGAGCGGCTGCTCGCCGTCGACGACCGCCACGCCCTGGTCCGCCCCGCCGACAAGCGGGCGGTGGTCAGCCACGAGCTGGGCACCGGACGGGTCCGGTGGACCCGTCCCGCCGGGGCGAAGGCGGGCGCCGCGCTCACTCCGTACGCGGCGGTGCTCGCCGACGAGAAGCCGTCCCGGCTGGTGGCGCTCGACCCGCGTACCGGGCGGGAGCTGGCGAGCCTGCGGACCGCGGCGAACGCCCTCGCGGTCGGCCCGAACGGCATGGTCATCGGCGAGGGACGGGAGATCGGGTACGTCCGCTTCGGCGGCGCGGCCGGCGCCCCGGCGGGTCCCGGCGACGGCGGCGTCCCCGGTCCCGGCGGCGTCCCGGGCAGCACGGCGGGGGTTCCCGGGCCGGCGGACAGCTGCGGCCCGAAGCGGGAACTCTGCCCCGGGTGAGAGCGGCGTCCCAGGACCGACCCGGCGGGTGCAACTGATCGACCCTTCTGCCCTAGGCTTTCCGCTCATGAGCAGTGCCGCCGCGTTCTCGTACGCTCCCTTGCTGCCGACCGGTCCGGACCAGACGGAATACCGCCTGGTCACCGACGAGGGCGTCGACGTCGTCAACGGCCCGGGAGGCCGCCGGTTCCTCACCGTGGAGCCGACGGCGCTCACCGCCCTCACCGCGGAGGCGATGCACGACATCGCGCACTTCCTGCGCCCCGCGCACCTGGCCCAGCTGCGGTCGATCATCGACGACCCGGCGGCCTCGCCGAACGACCGGTTCGTCGCGCTCGACCTGCTGCGCAACGCCAACATCGCGGCCGGCGGCGTCCTGCCCATGTGCCAGGACACCGGCACCGCGATCGTGATGGGCAAGCGCGGCCGGCACGTGCTCACCGACGGCAGCGACGCCGAGGCCGTCTCGCGCGGCGTCTACCAGGCCTACACCCGGCTCAACCTGCGCTACTCGCAGCTCGCCCCGCTCACCATGTGGGAGGAGCGCAACACCGGCAGCAACCTGCCGGCGCAGGTGGAGATCTACGCCGAGGACCCGGACGGCCACCCCGACGCGTACAAGTTCCTCTTCATGGCCAAGGGCGGCGGCTCGGCCAACAAGTCGTACCTCTACCAGGAGACCAAGGCGCTGCTGAACCCGACGCGGATGATGCAGTTCCTGGAGGAGAAGCTGCGGCTGATCGGCACCTCGGCCTGCCCGCCCTACCACCTGGCCATCGTCATCGGCGGCACCTCCGCCGAGTACGCGCTGAAGACCGCCAAGTACGCCAGCGCCAAGTACCTCGACGCGCTGCCCACCTCCGGCTCGATGACCGCGCACGGCTTCCGCGACCTGGAGCTGGAGGCCGAGGTGCTGGAGCTGACCCGCAACTTCGGCATCGGGGCGCAGTTCGGCGGGCGCTACTTCTGCCACGACGTGCGGGTGGTCCGGCTGCCCCGGCACGGCGCCTCCTGCCCGGTGGCGATCGCCGTCTCCTGCTCCGCGGACCGGCAGGCGGTCGCCAAGATCACCCCGTCGGGCGTGTGGCTGGAGCGCCTCGAAACCGACCCGGCGCGCTACCTGCCCGACGTCACCGAGGCGCAGCTCGACTCCGCCGAGGTGATCCGGGTCGACCTGAACCGGCCGATGGACGAGATCCGCGCCGAGCTGTCCAAGTACCCGGTGAAGACCCGGCTGTCTCTGACCGGCCCGCTGGTCGTGGCCCGCGACATCGCGCACGCCAAGATCGCCGAACGGCTGGACGCCGGCGAGCCCATGCCGCAGTACCTGCGCGACCACGCGGTCTACTACGCCGGCCCGGCCAAGACCCCGGAGGGCTACGCGTCCGGCTCGTTCGGCCCGACCACGGCCGGCCGGATGGACGCGTACGTGGAGAAGTTCCAGGCCGCCGGCGGCTCGCAGGTGATGCTCGCCAAGGGCAACCGGTCCGCCCAGGTCACCCGCTCCTGCCAGCAGCACGGCGGCTTCTACCTCGGCTCGATCGGCGGTCCCGCCGCCCGGCTCGCCCAGGACTGCATCAAGCACGTCGAGGTCCTGGAATACCCGGAGCTGGGCATGGAAGCGGTCTGGAAGATCGAGGTGGAGGACTTCCCGGCCTTCATCGTGGTCGACGACAAGGGCAACGACTTCTTCGCCGAGGTCACCAAGCCGGTGCTGACGGTCGGCCGTCGCTGACCCCGACGTACGCGCGAGGGGCGCGGGCAGTTGCCCGGCGCCCCTCGTCGTTTCCGTACGTCAGCTCGCCCGGCTGGCGTAGAAGGTGCCGCTGAAGGTCTCCGACACGATCCCGTCGCCGGTCCGGGTGTACACGGTGATTCGGTGCAGCCCGGCGGTCGTCGGGGTGTAGCTCACCGAAGCCGACCCGTCGGCGCCCGCCGCGACCGTCTGGGCGGGGAGCCCGTCGAACGAGTAGACGAACTCCGTCACCCCGGGCATGCCGGGCTGGAAGACGAACGTCCCCGGCGTGCCGGCGACCGCACCCTGGATCTTGTTGATCGGGTACTCGACGGAGCTGACCGTCGGCTTGGTCGCGAGGTGGAAGCGGTAGGTGCCCTCGCCCGACGGCAGGTCGCCGGTCGTCCGGCTGCGGACGTACACGTCGTTGTAGCCGGGCTTGGTCGGCGTGATCGTGACCGTGGCCGTGCCGTCGGCCGTCGCGGCGATGGCCTGCTCGGGACCGTCGTTGAGCCGGTAGGTGTACTCGACCACGTCCTCCATCCCGGGGGCGAAGGTCAGGGTGCGCGGCTGGCCGTATCCGGCGGCGGGGTTGGCGTCGCTGATCGTCGGGCGGGTGTCACGGACCCGGAACTCGTAGCCCGTCACCACCGACCGGTTGCCTGCCCGGTCGACCGACTCGACGCTGAGCGTCGTCGGCCCGGCCCGGTCCGGCGTGATGGTCACCGTGGCCGTGCCACCTGCCTGGTCGACGGCCAGGTAGGTGGTCGCGCCGGTCAGGCCGTACCGGAAGCCGACGGTGTCGGTGTCACCGTTGGCGGTGAAGGTGAACTGGCCCGGGATGCCCGGGCCGCCGTACCAGCCGAGATCGTCGGGATAGTCGGTGGAGCTGACCGCCGGGGCTGCGGGCTGCCGCGTGTCGACGGTGAACCGGCACTCCGGTGACCAGGCGGAGGTGTCGCCGACCCCGTCCGTGGCGCGGACGGCGAAGGCGTACGCCCCGTCGACCATCTGGCCGGCCGTGACGTCGTACCGGAAGAGCGACCCGGCGGCCTTGGCCGGGGACGTCCACTCGGTCCGCCTGGTCGGGTCGTTCACCGGCCACCAGGCGAAGGTGGCGGTCACCGGCTCGGCGTTCGGCGGTACCGCGTCCGGGTCGGTGACCTTCGCCGCCAGGTACGGCGTGGTCGTGCCGATGTGCAGCTCGTCGGCGCAGGGGAGCCCGTTGACTCCCAGGTCGGCTGGTACGTCCGGCGGCGTGTTCGCCTCGATGGAGATGCCGAGCTCCCTGATCCAGCGACCGTAGGGCAGCTTCTCCTCGTGGTCTCCGGCGATCCGCGCCATGAAGGTGATCGAGGTCTGTCCGGCCTCGACCGCCTGCCGTACCGCCTCGGTGAGCGGCACTTCCAGTTGTCCCTGGCAAGGAGCGGTCGGCGCGATGTCGGCGATCTTCTCCCGAACCGCGGGTGACGTCTCCCAGGTTGGTGCGCTGGTCGGTACGTCGGTCCGCCACAGCTCGATTTCGCGTGGCTTCGCGCAGTCGTTGACCGCCGTCTCCTCGGTGACCCCGAGTGCGCGGATGATGTGCTTGCCCTGGAACGGAGAGAGGTTGTAGGTGAAGTAGGCCCGCGAGGTGTGTTTGTCGTCGTCGGACTCCCAGGTGCCGACCGGCACGGTGCCGTCGGCCTCGGGAACAGCGGTCGACGGCTGACGGGCGTCGGTCCAACTGCCGCTGGTCGGCAGGATGAACCGGCTCGGCCCGGCGGTTGCCGGCTCGGCGGTCATGACCAGGGCGCTGGTCGTGAGGAGGAGGGCGGCGAACCCTGCGGTCGGGAGGATTCGGCGCGTACGCCGGCCGGCCAAGCTGATGGAATTCTGTGGGGCGTGCAAAATCGAACCTCCGGGATATCAGAAGTTCGACGATTTTAAGTTCTTTGAATTCTTCGGGCGCGCTGTTTTCGGTCGGCCGCCTTCGCCGTCACTGCCGGCCGGCTGGTGCACTCAGCGGATCGCCCGCGGGTCCTGGCGGTGCGCGCGCCCGACCTGCGCGGCCTCCGGCCTGCCGTGAGCGCGGCGGCGGGCAGTCCGGCGAGATGTGACGGAACGGTCAGCGCGATCATCTGCGGGTCGACGGCGAGCGCGGCAGGATGGTACGCGTGACGACTCCAGAGGCGACGGGCTACCGGATCGAACGCGACTCGATGGGCGAGGTGGAGGTGCCCGCCGAGGCGCTGTGGCGGGCGCAGACGCAGCGCGCGGTGCAGAATTTCCCGATCTCGGGCCGGGGCATCGAGCCGGCCCAGATCCGGGCGCTGGCCCAGATCAAGGGGGCGGCGGCCCAGGTCAACGGCGAGCTGGGCGTGATCGACGCGGACGTGGCCGCGGCGATCGCCGCCGCGGCGGCGCACGTGGCCGACGGCGGCTACGACGACCAGTTCCCGATCGACGTGTTCCAGACCGGCTCCGGCACGTCGTCGAACATGAACACCAACGAGGTCATCGCCACCCTGGCCAGCCGGGAACTGGGCCGGGACGTGCACCCGAACGACGACGTGAACGCCTCGCAGTCCAGCAACGACGTGTTCCCGTCGTCGATCCACCTGGCCGCCACCGAGGCCGTCGCGCGGGACCTGCTGCCCGCGCTGGCCCACCTCGCGGAGGCGCTGGAGGGCAAGGCGGCGGAGTTCGAGACCGTGGTCAAGGCCGGGCGTACCCACCTGATGGACGCCACCCCGGTGACCCTGGGCCAGGAGTTCGGCGGGTACGCCGCCCAGGTGCGCTACGGCATCGAGCGGCTGGAGGGGGCGCTGCCCCGGCTGGCCGAGCTGCCGCTCGGCGGTACGGCGGTGGGCACCGGCATCAACACCCCGCTCGGCTTCGCCGCGAAGGTCATCGAGCGGCTGCGGGGCGCGACCGGCCTGCCGCTGACCGAGGCGCGTAACCACTTCGAGGCGCAGGGCGCCCGGGACGCTCTGGTGGAGACCTCGGGGCAGTTGCGCACGCTCGCCGTCGGCCTCTACAAGATCGCCAACGACATCCGCTGGATGGGCTCGGGGCCCCGGGCCGGCCTGCGCGAGCTGCGCATCCCCGACCTCCAGCCCGGCTCGTCGATCATGCCGGGCAAGGTCAACCCGGTGGTTGCCGAGGCGATGCGGCAGGTCTGCGCCCAGGTGATCGGCAACGACGCCGCCGTCGGCTTCGCCGGTTCGCAGGGCGACTTCGAGCTGAACGTCATGCTCCCGGTCATGGGTCGCAACCTGCTGGAGTCGGTCCGGCTGCTCGCCGCGTCGAGCCGCCTCTTCGCCGACCGCCTGGTGGTCGGCCTGGTCGCGGACGCCGAGGTCTGTCTGGCGTACGCGGCGGGCTCGCCCTCGATCGTCACCCCGCTCAACCGCCACCTCGGGTACGACGAGGCCGCCTCGATCGCCAAGGAGGCGCTGGCCAGGCAGGTCTCGATCCGGGAGGTGGTCATCTCCCGGGGGCACGTCGACTCGGGCAAGCTGAGCGAGACCCAGCTCGACGAGGCGCTCGACCTGCTCCGGATGACCCACCCCTGAGCCTCGCCGCCACCGGTCGGTTCCGCCCCGGTCGGTTCCGGGGCCGCGTCAGTAGGCCGGGCACTGTCGAGCTGCCCCGTCCACAGGGCCGGTCGTTCCGTCCCGCCTGCGGTCGCACAGACGGGGCAGCTCGACAGCGTGCGCCGAGGCGCGCCGGGTGTCGCTTCGCCGGCGAACCGCGATGCTCGACCCGGCCGCTGCAGGGCCCGCTCACGTCCGCTTCAGGGCCGCGTCATGTCCGCCTCCGGGCCGCTTCAGGACCGCTTCAGGTCCGCTTCAGGGCCGGGGCGGCCCTGGCGGGCCCGGTAGGCGGCGACGGCGGCGCGGTTGCCGCAGCCCGCGTCGCAGAACCGGCGGGAACGGTTCTTCGACAGGTCGACCAGCACGTTCGCGCAGTCGGGGTGGTCGCAGATCCGCAGCCGGCTCAGCTCGCCGTAGCGCACCAGGTCCGCCATCGCCATCGCCGCCTCCACGGCGATCCGGGTCGCCAGCGGCGCGTCGCGCGGCACGGCGTGGAAGTGGTACGGCTCGTCGTCGTGCGTGATGAGCTGCGGCAACGCGTGGTTCTCGCGGAGCAGCCCGTTGAGGATGGCGACGACCTCGTCGGTGTCGGCGTACCAGATGCGGCGCAGCCGGGGGCGCAGGTCGCGTACCGACCGCAGTTCGGCCTCGGTGTGCTCGTGCCGCCCGGTGTAGCCGTGGGCGACGTAGAAGGCGTCCAGGGCGGCGATGTCGGGCAGCCCCTCGCCGTCGGGGCGGTCGGTGTTGACGAGTGCGGCGGCGGCGGTCAGGGAGCAGACCGTGTCATGGGCGAAAGGCAACTTGACTCCTCTCGGGGCGCCGGCCTAGCGTCATGAGCATAGTGGCAGTTTACTCATGACAGCTGGGAGCGGACCGATGCGCCAACCACCCGCCGCCGGGCTCGGTCTCGGCCTCGCCCTGCTCTCCGCCGTCACGTTCGCCACGTCGGGCACGTTCGCCCGCTCCCTGATCGACGCGGGGTGGTCCGCCGAGGCCGCCGTGGCGGCCCGGGTCGGCATCGCCGCGCTGGTCGTGGCGGTCCCCGCGGCGCTGTCCCTGCGCGGGAAGTGGGACGTGCTGCGGCGCAACCTCGCCGCGATCGGCGTGTTCGGGCTGCTCGGGGTCGCCACCGCGCAGGTCTGCTTCTTCAACGCGGTCCGCTACCTGCCGGTCGGCGTCGCGCTGCTGCTGGAGTACCTCGGCATCATCCTGGTCGTGGGCTGGATGTGGCTGGTCCACGGGCACCGCCCCCGCCGGCTGACCGTGGCCGGCTCGGTGGCGGCGATCGCCGGCCTGTTCTTCGTCCTCGACCTGACCGGCGCCACCGGGCTCGACCCGGTGGGTGTGCTGTGGGGGCTGGGGGCGGCCGTCGGCCTCGCCGGCTACTTCGTGCTCGCGGGCCGGGTCGACGCGGGCCTGCCCTCGGTGGCCATGGCCAGCGGCGGCATGGCCGTCGGCGCGGCCGTCCTGTTGCTGCTCGGGGCGGTCGGGGCACTGCCGCTGCGGGCCACCTTCGGCGAGGTCACCTTCGCGGGGCAGCGCACCAGCTGGCTGCTCCCGATCGTCGGCCTGTCGCTGGTCGCCGCCGTGGTCGCGTACCTCGCCGGGATCGCCGGGACCCGCATCCTGGGGGCCCGCCTGTCGTCGTTCGTCGGGCTGACCGAGGTGATGTTCGCCGTCCTCATCGCCTGGCTTGTGCTGGGCGAACTGCCGACCGTCGTGCAGCTCTTCGGCGGCGCCCTGATCGTCGCCGGCGTCGCGCTGGTGCGTGTCGACGAGCTACGCGCGCCCCGGCCGGAGGGGCGCCCGGAGCCACGCCCCACGGAGCCCTCCCTCTCCTGAGTGCGGGCTCGCGGGCGAGCCCGCCTTCGAGCTGTACGCGCACGAGAACGGCCTGCCGGGGAAGCCGGACGCCGAAGCGTCCACGGTGGCGGAACTGCCCGCCCGGTCGGCCGATCTCCGGGGATGACACGTCCGGTCAGGGCCGCCAGCCCCGGGCGGCGAGCGCGGCGCGCACCTCGCGCAGGACGCCCGGGAAGTCGTGGCGCAGCCGCCGACCCGTCAGGTGCACCACGAGCCAGCCCGCGCCGACGAGCCGGGCGAGCCGGTCCAGGTGCCCACGATCGGCCCCGGCCTGCCGCGACTCGTCGAACTCGACGGCGACGCGGAGCGCCGGCCACGCCAGGTCGAGATGCCAGCCGAGCCCGGACGCGAGCCGGACCGGGTGCCGGGCGACGGGGCGCGGCAGCCCGGCGAGCACCAGCCGCACCCGCAGCTCAGACTCGGCCGGCGACCGGGCGCCCGGATCCGCCAGGCCGAACACCCAGCGCGCCCGCCGACCGCCGGGCCGGGCGGCGTGGCGGCGGGCGAGGTCGGCGAGCGCGGCGCGGCTGGTGAGCCCCTCGGCGAGCAGCGCGTCGACGATGCCGACCGCGCGGAACGGCTCCAACCAGACCGCCGTCTCCCACGCCGCCGCGGTGGGATCCGTCCTCGGGGGTGGGCCGGCGGTCCTGAGGGCCGCCTCCGGTGCGGGCGGCGGCGACGCGACCGGGCCCACGGAGTGCACGCGCAGGCCGCGCTGCGGGCCGAGTCGCGTCGTCCTCGGGACGAGCACGTGCACGTCGTCGGTGAAGGCCGCGGCGTGCCCGACGCCGTGCAGGCAGGCCGCCGAGGGGCCGGCGACGACCGCGTCCGGCGGGAGCCGCAGCATGGCGGCCCGGCAGGCCAGGGCGTGGTCCCGGGGCAGGCGGGCGTCGGCGTAGACGTCGTGCCGCAGGCGCAGCCAGGCCGAACTGCGCAACTGGTGCTCGGTGAGCAGCCCCTGGCGGACCGCGTCCGAGCCGCGGAAGACCTGCCAGGCCAGGGCCCTGGGTCGATGGGGTGCGGGTGGCATACGCGCCAGCCTGCGCGCCGCCCGCCCCGCTCCGGCACCCCTGTGGACGACCGCCGCCGCGCCACGGAACGTCCCCTGTGGACAACCGCCCGCGTGGCCGTCGGATGTGGTAAGGGCCTGTCGGAACGGGGAACGTCGCCCGCCGCTGGTCCGGCGCGTACCCGCCGGCCCCGGCTCGCCCGGTAACGACCCGGCCGCCGCGATGCGTACGCCGAACCGTCGTCGCCGGCACGGACGCGCCGGGCCGGGCCGGGAGGGTGCTGCCGGTCAGGACAGGGCGGTGGCGATGGCGGTGGCGGCGGCGAGGACCTGGGCGCCGACCGCCTCGGTGTCCAGCGGCGCCAGCGCCACCACCCCGACGCTCGCCTCCAGCCCCGGCACGCCGAGCACCGGGGCGGCCACCCCGTACGCCCCGGACTGGAGCTCCCCGGCGGTGCTCACCGGGCCGGCGGCGCCCGTGCGGCCGGCGAGGATGGCCCGCCCGGCCGCCCCGCGCTCCAGCGGGTGCCGCGCCCCCGTCCGGTACGCGACGTGGAACGCCGTCCAGGTCGGCTCCACCACGGCGAGCGCGACCCCCTCCCCGCCCTCGACCACGGTCAGGTGGGCGGTCGCGCCGGCCTGCTCCGCGAGGCGGCGCAGCGCGGGCAGCGCCCCCTCGGCCAGCAGCGGCTGGGCCCGCCGGGCCAGGTGCAGCACCCCGACGCCGAGGCGCAGCCGGCCCTCGCCGTCGCGGCGCAGCATCCCGTGCGCGGTCAGCGCGCCCACCAGCCGGTAGACCGCCGCCCGGCCGATGCCCAGCCGGTTCGCCGCCTCGGTGACGGTCAGCCCGCCCGGCGCGTCGGCGACCAGGTGCAGCAGCCGCAGCCCCCGGTCCAGCGTCTGCGCCGTCTCCCCGCCCCGCGCCGTCGTGTCCACGCCCAGCAGCGTACGACCCGGCTCCGGACAACCCGGGAAAGCGTGGACGGCTACCCTTGTACGGTGACGCTACGCCTGTATGACACCGCCACCCGATCGGTGCGGGACTTCGTCCCGCGGGAAGCCGGCAAGGTGGGGGTCTACCTGTGTGGTCTCACCCTCCAGGCCCCGCCGCACATCGGCCACCTTCGCTCCGGTGTCAACTACGACGTGCTGCGCCGCTGGCTGCTCGCCGCCGGCTACGAGGTCACCTTCATCCGCAACCTGACCGACATCGACGACAAGATCCTGGTCAAGGCGGTGGAGCGGGGGCGGCCGTTCTGGTCGATCGCGTACGCCAACGAGCTGATCCTCACCGAGTCCTACCGGGCGCTCAACGTGCTGCCCCCGACCTACGAGCCGCGGGCCACCGGGCACATCCCGGAGATGCACGAGCTGATCGCCAAGCTGATCGCCGACGGGCACGCCTACCCGGCCACCGACGGCTCCGGCGACGTCTACTTCGACGTCTGCTCCTGGCCGGCGTACGGGTCGCTGTCCAACCAGTCACCCGCCGACATGCAGTCGGCTGGGGACGCCCCCGAACGGGGCAAGCGGGACCCGCGCGACTTCGCGCTCTGGAAGGGCGCCAAGCCCGACGAGCCGGCGGACGCCTACTGGCCGTCGCCGTGGGGGCGGGGCCGGCCGGGCTGGCACATCGAGTGCTCGGCGATGTGCTGGCGCTACCTCGGCGCCGAGTTCGACATCCACGGCGGCGGGCTGGACCTCACCTTCCCGCACCACGAGAACGAGATCGCCCAGTCGCAGGCGGCCGGGCTGCCGTTCGCCCGCTACTGGGTGCACCACGGGCTGCTCAGCATCGCCGGCGCCAAGATGGGCAAGTCGCTCGGCAACGCCCTCGACCTGGCGTACGTCGACTCGCTCGGGGTGCGCCCGGTGGAGCTGCGCTACTACTACGCCGCCGCGCACTACCGCTCCCGCATCGACTACTCGGAGGACGCGCTGCGCGAGGCGGCCGTCGCGTACCGCCGGATCGAGGGCTTCGTGCAGCGGGCCGCCGAGCGCGTCGGCGCCGGCCAGCTCGGCGAGCTGCCGGGTGCCTTCGCCGCGGCGATGGACGACGACCTGAACACCTCCGCCGCGCTCGCCGTCCTGCACGAGGTGGTCCGCGACGGCAACACCGCGCTGACCGGCGGCGACGATGTGACCGTCCGCACGACGCTGGCCGCCGCCCGCGCCATGCTGGATATCCTCGGGGTCGACCCCCTCGACCCGGCGTGGACCGGTGGCGGCCGCGCGGACGACCTGCGTGGCGTGGTGGACTCCCTGATCGCGCTGGCCCTGGAGCAGCGCGCGCAGGCCCGCGGTCGCAAGGACTGGGCCGCCGCCGACGCGGTACGCGACCAGCTCAAGCAGGCCGGCGTGGTGGTCGAGGACACCCCCCAGGGCCCCCGTTGGACTATTGGAGAGCAGGACTGATGGCCGGCAACTCGCAGCGCCGTGGCCGGCGACTGACGCCGAAGGCGGGAGCCCCGAAGGGCTCCGGCGGCAAGAACAAGGACGCCCTCGCCGGGCGGGGCAAAACCCTGCCCGCCGACGAGCGGCCCTGGCACAAGGCCTACTCGGGCACCGAGAAGCTGCCCCAGCGCACCGCCTGGAAGCAGGACAAGGAGCGCCGGGCGGCGGCCGAGGAGGGGCGCGCCCCCAAGGTCGGCCAGCCGGGCACCAAGGACACCACCTGGGGCAAGGGTGGCGGTCGTGGCACGCCGGGTGGCGGCGGGCGCGGCCCCGTCGGCCGGGGCGCTCGTCCCGCCGGCCGTGGCGGCCCCCGGGTGGCCCCGGGCCGCAAGTCCAACCCGGCCAAGGACGCCCCGGAGCTGCTGGTCGGGCGGAACCCGGTGCTGGAGTCGCTGCGTGCCCAGGTGCCGGCGACCGCGCTCTACACCGCGCAGGGCATCGACATGGACGACCGGGTCAACGAGATCGTCCGGACGGCCGCCGACCGGGGCATCGCCATCCTGGAGATCAGCCGCGCCGAGCTGGACCGGATGACCGGCGGGGTGCTGCACCAGGGCGTCGGGCTTCAGGTGCCGCCGTTCGCGTACGAGCCCTTCGAGGACCTCGTCGCGGCGGCGCTGGAGCAGACCGCCCCGCTGCTGGTGGCGCTGGACGGCGTGACCGACCCGCGCAACCTCGGCGCGGTGATCCGGTCCGCCGCCGCCTTCGGCGCGCAGGGTGTCTTCGTACCGGAGCGGCGGGCGGCCGGGATCACCGCGACCGCCTGGCGGACCAGCGCCGGCGCGGCAGCGCGGGTGCCCGTCGCCCAGGTCACCAACCTGACCCGGTCGCTGAAGGCCTGCCAGGACGCCGGCTTCGTGGTGGTCGGCCTGGACGCCGACGGCGAGACCGACCTCTACGACCTGGAGGCCGCGGTCGGCCCACTGGTGGTCGTGGTCGGCTCCGAGGGCCGGGGGCTGTCCCGGCTGGTCGGCGAGACCTGCGACCTCACGGTGAGCATCCCGATGGTCTCCGACGTCGAGTCGCTCAACGCCAGCGTCGCCGCCGCGGTCACCCTCGCCGAGGTGGCCCGCCGCCGGGCTGCCGAGGGCTGAGCCCGCAGACACGAAACGGGTGGCCCGCCGATGGCGGGCCGCCCGTTTTCGCTCACGTCAGCTCGACGCCGTACGTCAGATGCGGTTGCCGGTGGCCGCGTTGAACACGTGGCTGCGGCCCTCGCGCGGCTTGACGAACACGGTGTCGCCCATGTTCGGCATGGTGCGCCGGTCGGTACGGACCACGAAGCGCTCGTTGTTGCCCTCCAGCGCGGCGTGGCCGTAGACGTTGGCGTCCGAGCCGAGGTCCTCGACCAGCTCGACGACGACCGGCATGCCGCCCTCGGTCGGGCTGACCAGGTCGCAGTCCTCCGGCCGGAAGCCGACGGTCACCTTGCTCTCGCCGCCGTCGGCGCGGGCCGCCTCGACCTGCTCACGGGTGAGCGGGATGGTCAGGTCGGCGAACGAGGCGCCCCGCTCGCTCAGCGGCACGGTCTTGATGTTCATGGCGGGGGAGCCCATGAAGCCGGCGACGAAGACGTTGGCCGGGGTGTCGTAGAGCGCCCGCGGGGTGTCCACCTGCTGCAGGACGCCGTCGAGCATGACCGCCACCCGGTGGCCCATGGTCATGGCCTCGACCTGGTCGTGGGTGACGTAGACGGTGGTGACACCCAGCTTGGCCTGCAGCGACGCGATCTGGGTACGGGTCTGCACACGCAGCTTCGCGTCGAGGTTCGACAGCGGCTCGTCCATGAGGAAGACCTGCGGCTCGCGGACGATCGCCCGACCCATGGCCACCCGCTGGCGCTGACCGCCGGAGAGGGCCTTCGGCTTGCGGCCCAGGAACTCCTCGAGCTGGAGCAGTGCCGCCGCCTCCTTGACCCGCCGGTCGATCTCGGCCTTGGAGGTCTTGCGCAGCTTCAGCGCGAACGCCATGTTCTCGTACACCGTCATGTGCGGGTAGAGGGCGTAGTTCTGGAAGACCATCGCGATGTCGCGGGCCTTCGGCGGCAGGTGGGTGACGTCCCGGTCGTCGATGTGGATCGAACCCTGGTCGACGTCCTCCAAGCCGGCGAGCATGCGCAGGCTGGTGGACTTGCCGCAACCGGAGGGGCCGACCAGGACGAGGAACTCGCCGTCGCCGATCTCCAGGTCGAGCTGGTTGACGGCGGGACGCTCGGTGCCCGGGTAGATCCGGGACGCCTTGGCGTAGGTGACCGTAGCCATGGTCAGGTGCTTCCTTTCACCGGCAGGAACGTGCCGGACGATCCGAGTGGAAGGAGCGGCCGGCACGTGCGTGCACCGGCCCACGGGCGACGCGTCGATGATCGAGGTGTCATCCGTGTCACTGCACGGTAAACGGCTTTCCCCGACCTGCCAAGGCGGCGAGCATCGGATGGGACGGATGGCATACACATACCGGGCACTCGGGCACGGGCGGACATCAATCGCCCCCGGTCTTTCGGGTGTCGGGCCGACGCGTGGACGTTTCCGGTGCTCGCAGGGCCTGCCGAGCGGGAAATCCGGACGTCAGTCGCTATGCTGACGTCGACACCACGCGCCCCTGTAGCTCAGCTGGCCAGAGCACTCGCCTTGTAAGCGAGATGTCGCCGGTTCGATCCCGGCCGGGGGCTCCAATTTCCATCGGCCGTCCCGCGCCCGGCGCGCGGGCGCGAGTCGTGCCCGCCGCGGAGGTGCGACCCCGACCGGTCGCCCACCCCGCGTCGCCGGGCGCCTTGCGGCGACGGTCGTCAGCTCCACCTCAGCCTGGCGAGTTCCCGCTCGAACTCGGCGAGGGTGAAGGAGGCACCTTCGGCGGGGGCCAGTCGTAGGGAGTAGGTCGCGTCCCCGGCCTCCCACCACACCGTCCACGGGCGTCCCTGGGCGCCGGTGACGACGCCCCGATGCGGGCCGACGCGGACGGTCGCGACAGGCGCAGGGCGTGCCACGTCGGCGGTGCGGTGCGCGGCCACGAGCAGCGTCGCACCGCCGGGGCCGTTGTAGCCCTGACACCAGCCCTCGTCGCAGCGCGTCGAGAAGGGGCTCCACCGCTTGTCCGAGGGCAGGTCCGGCACATGGCGCTCGAAGTAGGTCGGCGGCGGCAGCGGGCCGGCCGCGTCGCGGAGCACCCGGTCGCCGAGCGGCTCCGCCAGGGACACGACGAGGGGAACCCGGGCGCCGCTGGTGGTGCAGTCGGCGGCGGGCACGATCCGGGCCTCGACCGCGACGACCACCTGGGCGTCGTCCCACGCGGTGATCGTCGCCCGCGGCTGCACGAGCTCCCTGCACCGGGCGTCGCCGGGGCCGACGTGGACGGTGACCGTGGTGTCGTCGCGGCCGACCACCGCCGCCGACCACGGCACCCGGGACGACCCGTCGGGCGACGCCGCCGCCTCGGCCGTGGGCCCGGCTGCTGCCTCGCCGGTGGCGCGGTGCCGGAGGAGGAGACCGCCGACGAGCGCCAGTGCGATGACGGCCGTCGCCGCCGTGAGGGTGATCCGTCGGGTGCGCTCGTCGCGCCCGTCCCTGGTCGTCATGGCCGCCCTCGTCGTCCGGTGGGAGAGCGGATCGTACGCCGACACCGTCGCTCCCGCCGTCCCGTCGTGCGGGCGCGTTCGGGCGGCGGGCTTGTCTCCGTGCCGTGGCTCCCTCCGCGACGGCCCCCGAACCAGCTCCACGTCCGTCGATTCCGCGCCCGCCGCGGGCGCCGTCCGCCGGGCCGGCACGGTCGGGCCACCCGGTGACCAGCGCCTATGCTGGGCCGGTGAGCAGGGCGGCGGAGGAGTCGAACCGGGCCATGCTGCGCGCCCGGGACGCCATGGACCGCGCGTACGACCAGCCGCTGGACATCCCGGCGCTGGCCCGCATCGCGTACGTCTCCGAGGCGCACTTCATCCGCACCTTCCGGGCCACCTTCGGCGAGACCCCGCACCGGTACCTCCAGCGGCGGCGGGTGGAGCGGGCGATGTACCTGCTCCTGCACTCCGACCGGGACGTCACCGACATCTGCTACGCGGTCGGCTTCTCCAGCCTGGGCACGTTCAGCCGCACGTTCCGCCAGATCGTCGGGGAACCGCCGTCGGAGTACCGCAGGCGCAGGGCCCCGGTCGCCGCGGTCGTGCCGAGCTGCTTCACCAAGGCGTGGACCCGACCCAGCAGTTTTGGATAAGCAGCAGGTCAGGGCCACCCCGTAGCGTTCCCGGCATGACGATGAACGCGATCAGCCGCTCCCAGATCTACGTCCTCGACCAGGACGAGGCCCTCGACTTCTATGTCGGCAAGCTCGGCATGGAGGTCAACACCGACGCCGACCTCGGCTTCATGCGTTGGCTGACGGTCAACATCCCCGGCGACCCGGAGCGCGAGATCCTGCTGGAGAAGCCCGGCCCGCCGGCCCTCGACCCGGCCACCGCCGAGCAGGTCCGCGAGCTGCTCACCAAGGGTGCGCTGGGCGGGACCCTCTTCATGACCACCGACGACGCCCACAAGACGTACGAGGACCTGGTCGCCAAGGGGGTCGACATCACCGACGAGCCGATGGAACGCTCGTACGGGATCGACTTCGGCATCCGCGACCCGTTCGGCAACAAGATCCGCATCGGCCAGATGTTCCCCCGGGGCTGACTGGCGACAGGCGACGTTGCTCGGTGAGCAGCTGCGCGGCGTGCCGCTCGACGCGATCCACCACGCCCGCTGCGGCGCGCCGCCGAGACCGCCGGACTGGTCGCGGCGGCGCTGCCCGGGATCCCGGTGCACGCCGCCGAGGAGGTCGGCGACCACCTGCCGCACGACACCGACCCGGCCGGTCTGCCGCCGGCGTACGCCCGACTGCTGGCCGGCTTCTCCCCGGCCGAGCGGGCCGACGGGCCACGGCTGACGGCGGCGGCCGTGCGGCGGTTCGCCACCGCGCCGGCGGACCTGCCACCCCGCGCGGACGGTCGCCGGGCTCCCGCCGTTATGGTCGCCGCACCGGCGCCGCCGACCAGGGCGGCCGGCGTCGCGGCGAGCCGGCGGCACGGCCGGGGCGAAGGGGTGGTGACGGTGGCGGACGCGGAACTCCTCGTCGAGGTGACCGGGGCGGTGGCGACGGTGGTGATCCACAACCCGGCGCGGCGCAACGCGATGACGGCCGGGATGTGGCGGCGGCTGCCGGGGCTGCTCGACGAGTTGGAGGCCGACGCGGGCGTCCGGGTCCTGGTGCTCACCGGCGCCGAGGGCACCTTCTGCGCGGGCGCGGACCTGGCCGAGCTGGACGACCTGCTCGACGACGGCGACCTCGACACGGTGGTGGCCGCCGAGGAACGGCTGGCCGCCTTCGCCAAGCCGACCGTCGCCGCCGTCCGGGGCGCCTGCGTGGGCGGCGGCTGCCAGCTCGCGGTCGCCTGCGACCTGCGGATCGCCGCCACCGACGCGCGGTTCGGCGTGCCACCGGCGCGGCTGGGCCTGGTGTACCCGGCGCCCACCACCCGCCGGCTGGCCCGGCTGGTCGGCCCGGCCGCGGCCAAGCACCTGCTCTTCACCGCCGAGCTGATCGACGCCGAGCGCGCGCTGCGGATCGGGCTGGTCGACGAGGTGCTGCCGGTCGACCGGCTCGCCGCCCGGGTGGACGAGGTCACCGCCGCCGTGGTCGCCCGGTCGCAGCTCACCGTGGCGGCCGCCAAGGAGATCATCGACGGCCGGGCGGACGAGGACCGGGTCGCCTGGTGGCACGGGCAGGTGCGGGCCAGTGGCGAGGCCCGCGAGGGCGTCGCGGCCGTCCACGAGCGCCGCCCGCCCCGCTTCGGCTGGACGCCGCCGGCCCGGCACTGACCGCCGCCGACCCCGCCCGACCGGGCCGCGCGCCGGACACGGTCCGCACATGGGTGGTGCCGGGCGGTGCGGTGGGGCAGGCTGTCCGCTGTGCAGCGTGATCAGTTGCTCGCGGGCCGCTACCGGCTGGGCGGGCGTCTCGGCAGGGGCGGCATGTCCGAGGTCTACCGGGCGCACGACGAGGTGCTGGAACGCGACGTCGCGGTGAAGGTGCTCGTGGCGGCGGACCCGTCGGCCCGACGGCGGATCCAGGCCGAGGCGAAGGCGGCGGCCAGGCTCTCGCACCCGAACGTCACCGCCGTCCACGACTACGGCGAGTCCCTCCTCTTCGACCGGTACGCGCCCTTCGTGGTCATGGAACTGCTCTCCGGCCGTACGCTCGCGCAGCGGCTCGCCGCCGGGCCGCTGCCGCCCCGGGACGCCCTGCGGGTCTGCGCGGAGGTCGCCGCCGCTCTCGGCGCCGCCCACGCCGAGGGGCTGGTGCACCGCGACGTCAAGCCCGAGAACGTCGTGCTGACCCCGACGGGGGCGAAGGTGGTCGACTTCGGGATCGCCGCCGTCGCCGGCACGCCCGAGATCGACTTCGAGGGACGGCTGCTCGGCACCCCGGCCTACCTGGCCCCCGAGCGGCTCGCCGCCGGCGAGGTGCTGCCCGCCTCCGACGTCTACGCGCTCGGCCTGCTCGTGCACCAGGCGCTCGCCGGCCGGCTGCCGTGGCACAGCGAGACGCAGACCGGGATGCTGCGCGCCCACGCGTACGCCGAGCCGGGCCCGCTGCCGGAGGTCGACGGCGTGCCCCCGGAGGTCGGCCGGCTGTACCGGCGGTGCCTGGCCAAGGACCCGGGCGACCGGCCCTCGGCCGTCGAGGCGGCGCGCGTCCTCGCCGGGGCGCTCGCCCGGATGCCGCTTTCGGAGGCGGGGCACGCGGAGGTGCCGGCGGGCCGCCCCGACGTGCCGACGGGGCACGCGGACGTGCGGGTGGGACGCGCGGAGGTGCCGGCGGGGCACCGGGGCGTGCCGGCGGGGCCGGTAGCAGCGCCGGCGGCGGGGCTTGGCGGCGGGCGTGACCCCGCCGAGGCGGCGCCAGCCGGGACCGCGCCCGTCGCCGGGGGCGGCATCGGCCCGGGGCGCCGGGGCTGGCGGTCGAGGCGGGGCTCGTGGGTGCTGGTGGCGGTGGGCGCGGTGGTGGTCGGTGTGGTGGTGGCCGGGGCGCTCGGCGACCCCTCCGTTCAGTGGTCCGGCCCGCCCGACGAGCCCCGCACCGGCATCGGCACCGGCACGCGGGGCTCCACCGGGGTCGCCCTGCCGGTCACCGCCGACGCGCCGAAGCGGACGGGCGCCCCCGACGCGGGGCCGCCAGCCGGGTCGGCGACCGCCGGGCGGTCCAGTCCCGGACCGGTCGCACCCACCGGAGCCAGCCCGACCGCCCCGGCGCCGACCGGCGGCGTCGAGCCGTCCCCCACGCCTGGCCGGCCGTCCGGGGTGGACGTGAACTCGCGCGGCGGGGTGGTGAGGGTCCGCTGCGACGGAAAGCTGGTCGAGGTGGTCGACGTGATCCCGGCCGCCGGCCACCACCCCGAGGAGTACGCGCCGGGCCCGGCGCGGGAGGTGCGGGTCGAGCTGGTCGCCGCCGACCGCCGCAGTGTGATCACCGTGCGCTGCGCCAACGGCCGCCCGGTGCCCCGCGTCAAGGAGTCCCGGGTCAGGGAGTCCGGGGTCAGGGAGTCCGGGGTCAGGGAGCCCGGGGCCAGGGAGTCCCGGGCCAGGGGATCCGGGGTCAGGGGATTCGGGGCCAGGGAGTCCTGGGCCAGAGAGTCCCGGGTCAGGGAGTTCCGGTAGCCGGGGCGGCGGGGCCGCGCCCCCCCGGGAGGGGCCGGCGGGCGCCGCGCCAGGGGTCGTACCCCCGACGCGGCCCCCCGTTCCCGCCGGCCGGTCCGTCACCGCCCGGCCAGCGCCGCCCAGCTCGGGGTCGCCGGCTCGCGCCGCAGCGGCATGCCCGCCTCGGCCGGCGTCCGGTCGCCCTTGCGCTGGTTGCAGTCGTAGCAGGCGGCGGTCGTGTTCCGCCACGTGTTCCGGCCGCCGCGCGAGCGGGGCAGGATGTGGTCGATGGTGCCGGCCGACCCGCCGCAGTACGCGCAGCACCGCCCGTCCCGGCGCAGCACCCCGGCCCGCGACCACGCCGGCCCGGCGCTGAACCGCCAGCGGGTCACCACGTAGCGGACGAGGCGGACCACCCGGGGGACCGGGAAGACCCCGATCACCCGGTCCGGTTCGGCCTCGTGGATCTCGGCGACCCGACGACAGAGCATCCGGATCGCGTGCTGGACGGTGACCCGGTGCAGCGGGCCGAGGTCGGCGTTGACGACGAGGACGGCGTCCACCGGTGTCTCCCTTCGTGGCGGTGACGATCTGGACGGGCCGGACAGCGAAAGAGCCGCCCGGTCCGGGGTGCGGACGGGCGGCTCGACGGCGTGCGGGCACGCGTCAGTCGGGCCGGCCGCCCTCGGGGCCTTCGGCTCGGCAACCGCCGCCGCTCGCCGACGACGCCTGGCGCGCCGGGCCGGGCAGCCACGACGGCACACAGGTGACGTGCGACATCGACATGGACGGCTCCCGCGGCGGTGGTTGACCTTGCGGGATCACGGTAGGTCGGCGGGCGAGAGACGGGCAACGGATTTCGATCGAGCGGCCGTCTCGTCGGGGCGGCGCTGCCGGCGGGCCCGGCCGGCGGCCCGCGCGGCGGCCAGCGGCCGGTCGATCCGCAGCGCCATCCGTACCGTCAGCTCGCTCTCCAGCAGCGGCCGGTTGACCTCCCCGGCGACCGTGAGCGCCGGCCCGGAGACCGTGCGCCAGATCGCGGCCGTCCCCGCGCCCAGCCCGAGCAGGGCCACGGCGGCCCGGGTCGCCGGCGAGCCGGCCGCCGCGAGCGCGCTCACCCCCACCACGGCGAACAGCACCACGAGCAGCGGTACGAGCACCGGCCAGAAGATCCCCCGGGCGGCCTGCAGCACCAGCCGCCGGTCCCGGATGATCAGGTTCCGGGCGACGACCGCGTAGTCCTCCTCGTCCAGCAGGTCCCTCGGGTGCAGGCCGCCGGTGAGCACGCCCCGCCACAGGTCGCCCTGGTTGCGCAGCTCGCGGGCCAGGTCCGGCAGCCCCGCCTCGGTCGGGTCGCCGACGCCCGCCCGGGTGACCGCCGACGCCCACGCCGACAGTGACCGGCGGACCACCGCGGCCGAGTACGGCGGCAGCACGGTGGCCAGCTCGTCCAGCCAGCGGCTGAGCTGGATCTGCCGGCCGCCGAAGCGCCCTGCCACCTGGTCGGCGTCGCCGTGCCGCACCGTGTCGGCGAGTGAGCGTCCCAGCCGGTACGCCAGCCCGACCCGGTGGTTGGTGGCCATCGTCCAGCGCAGCACGTCCACGTTCAGGTCGTCGAGGGCGAGCAGCAGGTCCTCCCCGGCCCCGCCCGTCATCCGGTCCCTCGCCCCGGCCGTGGACGGGGCGGGGGCGTCGCGCCGGGTCAGCTCGGCGATCTGGCCGAGCGCCACCTCCACCCCGTCCAGGTACATCTGCATGCGTCGCCGCCCCGACATCTCGGTCAGGTTGGACAGCTTCGCCGGCGCGCCCGCCGGGCGGTCGTCTCCGGCGTCGAGCAGCTCGGCGGTCTGGGCGTGGTGGTACGCGTCCGCCATCCACCACCCGAGCCGCAGGGCGGTCACGATGCAGGCCCGCTCGTCCCGGATCAGCGGGTACGCGTCGTCCCGCGGTACGTCGGCGACGAGCGGGCCGTCGTCCCCGCGCGGCGGCATTCCCGCTGACCTCCCGGCTCACCCCAGACGATCAGCCTAGGCGAGGCGAGCGACCTGTTTGCCCGTTTTCGTCACCCTCGCCGCCCGCCGCCCGCCGCCCGCCGCCCGCCGCCCGCGTGCCCGCCACCCGGTACCCGCCACCCGTCACCCGTGGCCGTCGCCGTGGTCGTCACCGTCTCCGGGCGAGCAGGCCCCGGGGCCGGATCGAGCGGACCGGCTCGGCCGCGCCGCCCTCGGCCCGCAGGACGTGGTTGGCCGCCACGATCCCCGTCGCCGCCGCGCGTTCCATCAGCGCGCTCGGGAAGTCGGTCCGGATGCCGTCGCCGGCCAGGTAGAGCCCGTCGGCGTCGGTGCGCACCCCCGGCCGCCACGCGTGGCTGCCCGGGGTGAACGCCGGCGCCTGCGCCGCCACCCGGGCGCGCACCTCCCGGACCCGCAGCCCGGCCGCCTCCGGCCAGAGCGCGGTCAGCTCGGACCGCATCCGCTCGGCCAGCTCCGTCGCGGGCACGCCCGGCTCGCAGGCGTACGCGTGCAGCTCCAGCACCGAGCCGCCGGTGCGGGCCGCCCAGCGGCGGGGCTCGTCCTCGAGCCGGTGGTAGAGGGTCACCGAGTCCAGGGTCGGCTGCCGGGACACCCCGCTGAACACCGCCCGCCCGGCGGCCACGTCCCCGTCGCACCAGTAGCGCGCCACCGCGTACGGCGGACCGGGCCGGCCGAACGCGGGCATCCGCTCCACCAGCGTGGGCGCGTGGTCGACCAGGCCGGGCGAGGCGGCGACCAGCGCGGCCAGGGCGGGCGGGTCGACGGCGAGCACCACGTGCCGGGCGGCGTACGACGCGCCGTCGGCGGTGGCCACCCGCCACCCGGGGCCGTCGCGGGTCAGCGCGGTGGCGGGGGTCCCGGTGCGCACCCGGCCGCCGTGCCTCTCCACGTGCCGGGCCAGCGGCTCCCAGATCGCCGTCGCGTAGTCCTCGTCGGGGCAGTCGAACGCCAGCCCCTCGGGATTGCCCAGCAGGTAGAAGTGGAACTGCGCGATCATCTCCGCCGCCGACATCTCCGCCTCGTGGTTGAAGAACGAGTGGGAGAAGACCTCGAAGAGCATCGCGCGGGCCCGGTCCGGCAGCCGCAGCGAGGTGAGCAGCTCGTCGGCCGTGGTGTCGTCGAACTCGGCGTAGGTGCGCACCGGGTCGTAGGTGAGCAGCGGCAGCGCCGCGTCCCGGTCCATGCCGCGCAGGTCGCCCAGGCGCAGGCTCGGGCTGCGCAGCAGCAGGGCCAGCAGGTTCGCCGGAGGAGCGGGCGGCAACCGGCCGAACTCCTCGGCCGGCCAGCGGGCGCTCAGGACCGGGTAGCCGGGGACCGGCCGGAGGAAGCCGAGCCCCGGGTCGGCGCGGCGCAGGATCGACCGCCAGTTGTAGTACTGCCGGAAGAACGCGTGGAAGCCGTGCTCGTTGGTCTGTCGCGTGCCGTCGGCCAGCGTCTCCCGCCAGGCCCCGAGCCGGCCGCCGAGGGTCGGCGCGGCCTCCAGCACGGTCACCGCCACGCCGCGTTCGGCCAGCACCACCGCCGCCGACATGCCGGCGACCCCGCCGCCGACCACCACCACCTCGACCGGGCGCGGCACGCGGGGGGCGCCACCGCCGCCCGGGTCCACCTCGTGCCGGCGTACGCCGAGGAGCCGACCGACCACTTGCGACAGCGCCATGTGCACCCTCCCGCCCCGGGGGACCCTCCAGTCTGCCCCGTTCGGGCGGGGGGAACGGTCCCTTTCCTGCTCCGCGGGCGTCTGACGAGGTGCCCTTCCCTTCGCCCGTGGCGGGAGGCAGCGCCTCACTGCGGCGGGAGGCAGCGCCGTTCGCGGTCGGAGGCCGGCCAGACGTACTCCAGGTCGGGCGGGACGTCGTCGCCGAAGATCGGGCCGTAGTGCCCGGGGTCCTTGCGCAGCAGCGACGAGCGGTGGCTCAGGTGCAGGTCGTCGCGGCCCAGCCAGGGCGGCAGCTCGCCGGCCTCGGCCAGCTCCGCCTGGGTACGGACGCGGGTCAGCCCGCAGGCGGCGGCGAGGTCGGTGGTCATCGTGGTCGCGCAGGTGTCGGCCCGGCCGGGCTCGCACCAGACCGCGCACACGTCCAGCCCGTACCGGGTGAGGGCCTCCTCGTACCCGGCCCACATCTTCACCGCCGGGTGGTTGCGCCAGCCGTACGTGGGCCGGGTCAGCCCGCGCAGCACCTGGATGGTCTCCACCCGCTGCTTGCCCAGCCGCCTCTGGTCCAGCGTCCGGGCGCTGGCCAGGAAGTCCGGGTACGGCAGGAACGTCTGCATGCCGCTGGTCTACCCGCCGCGGGGCTGCGGAATCTGCCCGACGCGGCGGGACATGCCCGACGGCCAGCATTCATGATCGCGGGGCTGCGCGGGGCGCGACCGGCTGACTACGATGCGGCGCATGGCGGAGCCCCTGCTGGATCGTGCGCGGCGGGCGGGGCGTCGGCTCCGGGTCAACGGGGACGCGCGGGCGCACTACGTGGTCTGCGGGCGGGACGCCCTCGCCTACTGGGTGGTGCGCGCGCTGCTCGCGACCGAGTTGCAGGCGACGGGCCGCGTCCGGATCACCCTGGTGGTGCCGGAACGACCGCGCTCCGACGAGCCGGACGGGCGGGACCTCCAGGGCGTCGAGGTGGTGCGGGCCGACCGGCTGGACGAGGTCACCTTCCAGCGGGCCGGGCTGGCCGGCGCCGACGGGCTGGCCCTGCTGCACCAGGACGACGTCGGCAACATGCACGCCGCGCTCTGCGCCCAGGAGGTCGAGCCCCGGCTGCGGCTGGTGGTGCGAATGTTCAACACCGGGCTCGCCAACGGGGTGCGGCAGATCTTCCCCGACTCCGCGGTGCTCTCCGACGCGTCGATGGCCGCCCCCGCCTTCGTGGCCGCCGCGCTCGGCGAGGTCGCCCCGACCCACTTCCGGCACGGCGGGCGCACCCTCTACGTGGCCCGCCGCGACGACGTACGCCCGGGCGACGTGGTCTGCGGGGTGGCCGACACCCACGACCCGCAGCAGGTCCGGGTGCTGCCCGCCGAGGAGTCCGCCGCGGACGTGGTGCTCGCCGAGGCGACCGGGGCGCCGCCCGGCACCGAGCTGGCCGCGCGCCGGCTGGTGCGGGCCCGGCGGCGTCGCCGCCCGCTGACCGTGCTGCTCCGCGCGGTACGCAGCTTCGCCACCCGCAAGATCGGCATCGCGGTGATCACGCTGCTGGCGGTGATCGGGGTGCTCGGCTGGCTCAACGGCAGCGCCACGCACGCCAACTGGGGCGACTCGCTCTACCTCACGCTCGTGACGGCCCTGAGCGGGCAGGACCCGGATCCGAACAAGCCGGTCGCCCAGCAGGTCATGCAGGTGGTGCTCAACCTCGCTGGGCTGGCGCTGATCCCGCTGATCACCGCCGTGGTGGTGGACGGGATCGTCAACGCCCGGCTGGCGTTGCACTCCGGCCGGATCCAGCCGGAGCGGTCCCGGCACGTGGTCGTGGTCGGGCTGGGCAACGTCGGCACCCGGGTGATGGCCCAGCTCTGCGACTTCGGCGTCGAGGTGGTGGCGATCGACAAGGTGCCCCTTCCGCGCGGTGCGGCGCTGGCCCGCCGGCTCGGCGTGCCGCTGATCGTGGGCGACGCCGCGCTGGAGGAGACCCTCCAGGCGGCGTCCGTGGGCACCTGCCAGGCGCTGGTGGTGGTCTCCACCGACGACGAGACGAACCTCCAGGCGGCGCTGAACGGCCGGGCGGTCAACCCCGAACTCCAGGTGGTGCTGCGCCTCTTCGACGGCCACTTCGCCGAGCGCGTCCAGCAGGCGTTCGGCATCGGCGTCTCGCGCAGCGTGTCGTACCTCGCCGCGCCGTCGTTCGCCGCCGCGCTGCTGGACCGCGCGGTGATCGCCACCATCCCCGTCGGCCGGCACGCGCTGCTGGTCACCGAGGTCTCCGTCGCCGCCGGATCGTCGCTGGACGGGCGGCCGCTCGCCGCGGTCGGGCGGGCCGAGAGCGTACGCCTGCTCGCGCACGCCCGGGCCGGTCAGCGCCTCGACTGGGCGCCCGACCCGCGCCTGGTGATCGTCGCGGGGGACCGGCTGACGGTGGTGGCCCGCCGGGCCGGCCTGAACGCCCTGCTCCGCGAGGCGGCGCCACCCCCGCCGGAGGATCCCGCCGCGCCGGCGCCCCGGCAGCCGGAGGAGTGACCGTCCGTTCCGACGGTCCGGCGTTCCGGGGCTCGGCGGGTCAGGCCCGGCGGGGGCGCAGGGCGTACCAGGCGGCGCCGACGGCGAGCACGGCGAAGCCGGCGAGGACGCTGGACAGCGGCAGGTTGACGGCGAGCAGCAGGCAGCCGGCCAGCCCCAGCACGGCGAGCGCCCGCACCGGGAGCCGCCGCCCCGGGTCGCGGCCCAGGGTCAGCGCGGCCGCGTTGGTGATCGCGTAGTAGACCAGCACGGTGCAACTGGAGAAGCCGATGGCGCCCCGGATGTCGCCGAGCGCCACGACCAGCACCACCACGGCGGCGACGGCCAGTTCGGCGCGGTGCGGCACCCGGTGCACCGGGTGGACGGCGGCGAGGGCCCCGGGCAGGTCGCGGCGGCGGGCCATCGCCAGCGCGGTGCGCCCGACCCCGGCGAGGAGGGAGAGCAGCACCCCGGTCACCGCCACGGTCGCCCCGGCCCGGACCAGCCAGGCGAGGCCGGGCAGCCCGGCGGCCGTCACCACGTCGGCCAGGGGCGCGGCGGACGCGGCCAGCCGATCGGCCCCGAGCACGCCGACGGCGACCACCGCCAGCACCAGGTAGATCGCCAGCACCACGCCCAGCGCCAGCGGCACCGCCCGGGGGATGGTCCGCTCCGGGTCGCGTACCTCCTCGCCGAGGGTGGCGACCCGCGCGTACCCGGCGAAGGCGAAGAAGAGCAGCCCGGCGGCGGTGAGCACGCCCCGCCCGGAAGTGTCGAGGTCGCCGAGCCGGGCCAGCGAGACGTCGCCGCCGACCGCCCCGGCCACCGCGACCAGGGCCAACACCGCCAGCACCACGCCGACCAGCACCTTCGTCGCGGTCGCGGTCTTGCCGATGCCGCGCAGGTTCACGGCGGTCACCGCCAGCACCGCGCCGACGGCGACGAGCCGGGCCTGCCCCGGCCAGAGGTACGCCCCGATGGTCAGCGCCATCGCCGCGCAGCTCGCCGTCTTGCCGACCACGAAGCCCCAGCCGGCCAGGAAGCCCGCGAACGGGCCGAGCCGTTCCCGGCCGTACACGTAGGTGCCGCCGGACTCGGGGTGGCGGGCCGCGAGCCGGGCCGAGCTGGTCGCGTTGCAGAAGGCGACGAAGCCGGCCAGCACCAGCGCCGCCAGCAGGCCCGTCCCGCCGGCCGCCGCCGCGGCGGGCGCGAAGACCACGAAGACGCCCGCGCCGAGCATCGACCCCAGCCCGATGACCACCGCATCGGGTACGCCCAGCCGGCGCGCCAGTTGATCCACAGCGGGCACCCTAGGGGGTCGAGATGAACGGCCGGTCCCAGTCGCGCGGCGCTCCGGGCAACGGCAGGTCGTCCCAGGGCACCCGGTGCAGCACCCGGTCGAGGACGAGCCCGAGCAGCAGCCCGGCCACCGAGTCGGTCAGCCAGTGCCAGCCCAGGTAGGTGGTGGTGCACAGCACCACGACCGGCGGCACCACCCGGACCACGGTGACCAGCCGGGGCGGCACCGCCCGGCCGTAGGTGCGCAGCAGCGGGGCGAGCAGCAGCGCGATGACGCCGTACCAGAGGATTGCGTTCGCGACGTGGCCGGAGGGGTAGGACTGGGCGAACCGCAGCGGCAGTTCGTCCTGGAACAGCGGGAGGGTCTGCTCGGGCGGAAGGAATGGATCCTTGACGCTCGCGCTGGGGGCGGGCCGGGCGGTCCACACCTTGAGCGGGCCGATCGTGAGATAGCTGAGGACGAAGGCGAGCACCGGCGGCAGCACCGGGCGCAACGATCTCAGCCGGACCGCGAGGAGCACCCCGAGACCGAGGGCGATCAGCGTCAACGGGGTGCCCTGACCGAGGTAGTTGAGGACCACCGCCGTCACGCGGGCGGCGGTGGGCCGGTGCGCCTCCGACCAGTCGGCGACCGCGCGGTCGATCCCGAAGAACCGTTCGGCGGTGAGCGCCACGGTCAGCCCGACCAGGGCGGCGAGCAGGAGCGCGTCGAACCACCAGCCGGCCGGCCGGACCGGCCTCAGCCGTGCTCTGGGCCGTACCGTCGTGGTCTCCCGCACCCGGACCACGCTACCGGCCCGGCGCGACGGCCGGCCGGCGCGGCCGGGGGCGGCTGTGTGCCGAACCACGAAGGGAGGCGCTCGGCCCGGACGACCGTCAGACTTGGGGCCGTGCGGATCACCTCGGCCCTCGTCGACCCGGCGCTGCTCGACCTTCCCTGGTCGACCCCGCTGGAGCAGTGGCCTGCGCAGCACCTGGTGGCGCTGCCCCAGGGCATCTCCCGGCACATCGTCCGGTTCGTCCGGCTCGGCGGCTACGTCTACGCCGTCAAGGAGACCGGCGAGCGCGTCGCGGAGCGCGAGTACGACCTGCTGCGCGCCCTGGAGCGGATCGACTTCCCGTCGGTGGAGGCGGTGGCGATCGTCGCCGACCGGCAGACCGACGACGGCGAGCCGCTCGACCCGGTGCTGATCACCCGGCACCTGCAGTTCTCGCTGCCCTACCGGGCGCTCTTCTCGCACACGCTGCGCCCGGAGACGATGGGGCGGCTGCTCGACGCGCTGGCGGCCCTGATCGTGCGGATGCACCTCACCGGCTTCTTCTGGGGCGACTGCTCGCTGTCGAACACCCTGTTCCGCCGGGACGCCGGCGCGTTCGCCGCCTACCTGGTGGACGCGGAGACCGGGGCGCTGCACCACTCGCTCTCCAACGGCCAGCGCGGCGAGGACCTGGAGATCGCCCGGGTCAACATCTTCGGCGAGGCGCTCGACCTCCAGGCCGCCGGGCTGCTGCACGAATCGATCGACCCCGAGGTGGTCTGCGAGGAGGTCGTGCAGCGCTACGAGCGGCTGTGGCACGAGATCACCTACGAGCAGCAGGTCGAGCGGGAGGCCCGGCACGACATCGAGGGGCGGATCCGCCGCCTCAACGAGCTGGGCTTCGACGTCGCCGAGGTGGCCATGTCGACCATCGACAACGGGCGCTACCTGGTCCGGCCGAAGGTGGTCGACGCCGGGTACCACACCCGGCGGCTGCTCCGCCTGACCGGCCTGGACGCCGAGGAGAACCAGGCCCGGCGGCTGCTCAACGACCTGGACGCCTACCGGGCCGAGAGCGACCTCACCGACGAGCAGCAGGCCGCGCACCGCTGGCTGACCGAGGTCTTCGAGCCGGTGGTCCGGGCGGTCCCGGCGCACCTGCGCCGCAAGCTGGAGCCGCAGGAGCTCTTCGCCCAGATCATCGAGCACAAGTGGCTGCTCTCGGAGCAGGCCGGCCGGGACGTCGGCATGGCCCCGGCCGTGCACTCGTACCTCTCCGACGTGCTCGTGCACCGCCCCGACGAGCAGGCCGTGCTCGGCGTCGAGGTCCCCACCGCCGGCTGACCGTCCGGGCACCGAGCCGTCCGGGCACCGAGCGGCCCCCGCCGGGCGGTCACTCCACCCAGGAGCCGCCGCGCATCACCCGGACCACGTTCAGGCCGTCGTCGAGCACCACCAGGTCGGCCCGGAGCCCGACCTGGAGCGCACCCAGCCGGTCGCCGAGTCCGATCGCGCGGGCCGGCGTGGTGGCCGCCATCCGCACGGCGTCCGCGATCGGGATGCCGGCCGCCACCGCGTGCCGCAGCGCCTCGTCCATGGTCAGGGTGCTGCCGGCGATCGCGCCGTCGCGGGCCAGCCGGGCCACCCCGCCCGCCACCGTGACGGCCTGGCCGCCCAGCTCGTAGTCGCCGTCGGGCATGCCGGCGGCGGCCATGGCGTCGGTGATCAGGGCGGCCCGCTCCGGGCCCGCCGTCGAGGTGGCGAAGGTCAGCATCCCGTCGTGCAGGTGGACGCCGTCGGCGACCAGCTCGCAGACCACGTTCGGGGCGTCGAGCAGGGCCACCACCGGGCCGGGCTCGCGGTGGTGCACCGGCCGCATCCCGTTGAACAGGTGGGTGCCGACGCTCGCGCCCGCCGCGACGGCGGCGCGGGTCTCGTCGTACGTGGCGTCGGTGTGGCCGACCGCGGCGACCACCCGGTGCGCGACGAGCAGCTTGACCGCCTCCAGCGCGCCGTCCCGCTCGGGGGCGAGGGTGACCATCCGGACGGCGCCGTCGCCCAGCTCGATCAGCTCGGCCAGCTCGTCGGTGGACGGGTCGCGGAGGAACTCGGGGTTCTGCGCGCCGCAGCGGGCCGAGGAGAGGTACGGCCCCTCGAAGTGGATGCCGGCCAGCACCCCCTCGGCGACCAGCGGCGCGAAGGCCGCGGTGGCCGCGCGCATCAGCTCGAACGGCGAGCTGACCAGGCTGGCCAGCAGGGTCGTCGTGCCGTGCCGCAGGTGGAAGTCGGCGGCCTGCCGGGCCTGCTCGGCGTCGCCGGTGGTGAAGGTGTGCCCGCCGCCGCCGTGCGTGTGCATGTCGACGAAGCCAGGCACGATCCAGTGCCCGTCGCGCACGGACGGGTACTCGGCCACCGCCGTGATCCGGCCCCCGTCCAGCTCCACACAGCCCTGCCGGATCACGCCGGTCGGGGTCACCACCTTGCCGTTCACCCGCGTGGCCATCACTTCTCCAGACTGTCGAGGGCGAGCAGGGCGGCGCCGAGGCAGCCGGCCTCGTCGCCGAGGGCCGCCGCGACCAGGCGCGGCTCCCGGTGGAACGTCATCCGCTCGTGCAGCGCGGCCCGCAGCGGTTCGAGCAGCAGCGCGCCGGCCTGCGCCAGGCCGCCGCCGAGCACGACGGTCTCCACGTCGAAGAGAGCCTGGCCGGTGGCGAGGCCGTCGGCGAGCGCCTCGACGGCCTCCCGCCAGACGTCCGCCGCCAGCGGCTCGCCGGCCGCCGCCCGCTCGGCCACGTCGGCGGCGGTCGCCGGGACGCCGGCCAGGGCCGTGTAGCGCCGGCCGATCGCGGCCGCCGACGCCACCGCCTCCAGGCAGCCGGGACGGCCGCAGCCGCAGGTCGGCCCGCCGGCGCGTACCTGGACGTGGCCGATCTCCCCGGCGGCGCCGTGCGCGCCGGTGACGGCCGTGCCGTCGACCACGTGCGCCGCGGCGATCCCGGTGCCGATCGCGACGAAGAGGACGTGCGCGGAGTCGCGGCCGGCGCCGAGCCGCGCCTCGGCCAGGCCACCGGCGCGCACGTCGTGGCCGAGCGCCGTCGGCAGTCCGAGTCGAGCGCGTGCCAGGTCCCGCAGCGGTACGTCCCGGAAGCCCACGTTCGCGGACCAGACCGCGACCCCGCGCGCCTCGTCGATCACGCCGGGCACGGCGACGCCGAGCGCGACCGGGGTGAGCCCGTCGGCGCGGGCCTTGCCGGCCAGCCCCTCGGCGACCGCCAGGATGGTGTCGACCACGGCGTCCGGGCCGCGCCCGGCATCGGTGGGGTGCCGCTCGGCGTGCAGCACGGCGCCGTCCGGCCGGACCAGGGCGCACTTCATCCCGGTGCCGCCGACGTCCAGCGCGACGACGACGTCGCCTGCGCTCATGCGAGAACCACGGACCGGCTCAGGTGCCGGGGCGCGTCGGGGTCGAGGCCCCGGCTGGTGGCGAGCGCGACGGCGAAGCGCTGCGCCAGGATCAGGTCGGCCATCGGGTCGACCGGCGTACGGCCGGCGGACCAGCTGCCGAGCACCGTGCGGCAGCCGTGGGTGCGGCTGTGCACGAACGCGGCGCCGGTCGCCGCCACGTCCTCGGGCAGCCCGTCGGGCAGCTCGCCGAACGCCCAGACCAGCCGGCCGGGAGCGGCGATCGAGATCGGGCCGTGCCGGTAGTCCATGGCCGGGTACGCCTCGGCCCAGAAGGTGGCCGCCTCGCGGCACTTCAGCGCCGCCTCCTGGGCCAGCCCGACCGTCCACCCCCGACCGAGGAAGGTGGCCTGCTCGATCCGGGTCGGCTCGATCGGCAGCGGGGCGCGCACCGCCACCTCCGCGTCGGCGGCGAGCGCGGTGATGTTGTCGCCGAGGTGGGCGCGGAGCAGGGCCAGCGCGGTGGTCGCGAAGCGGGTCTGCACCACGGAGCGCTCGTCGGCGAACGGCATCGGCACCGCCGCGTCGGCCAACGAGGCGGCGGGGGAGGCGGGGTCGCCGACCAGGACGGTCGTCGGCACCCGCCCGCGCAGCGCGGCGAGCAGCTCGGTGACCTCGGTGGTGGTGCCGGAGCGGGTGATCGCGACGAGCCGGTCGTAGCGCCGCCCGGTGGGGAACTCGGAGGCCTGGAAGGCGTCGGTCTCGCCCTGGCCGGCCTGCTCGCGGCGGGCGGCGTACGCCATCGCCATGAACCACGAGGTGCCGCAGCCCACGACGGCGACCCGCTCGCCCTGGCGGGGGAGGTGGTCGGCCGCGGTGGCGGCGACCCGCGCCGCCTCCCGCCAGCAGTCGGGCTGGCTCGCGATCTCCGCGTCGACGTACGACATGAGAACTCCTACGCAGGGGAGCGGTGCGCAATACGGCTCGTTAAAGCCGTCTTTCGCGCGTTATTCTGCGCGAACTCGGCTGGCCGTGGCAACCAGCCCCGTCATCGCGCAGGACATGGTTTTGCGCCCTCGTAGTTTCGCGCACTACTGTGCACGCAATCAATCACCGACCGCGCAGTAACTGGAGGCCTGGGGTGGACCGGTACGCCAGATGGAACGCCCTGCTCGAAATGCTGACCGACAGCGGCCGGGTCAGCGTCGAGGAGGCCGCGGAGCGGCTGGACGTCTCCCAGGCCACCATCCGGCGTGACTTCGATCAGCTCGCCCAGCAGCAGATGATCACCCGGACCCGGGGTGGCGCGGTCGCCAACGGCGTCTCGTACGACCTGCCGCTGCGCTACAAGACCGCCAAGCACTCGGCCGAGAAGCAGCGGATCGGCGCGGCCGCGGCGGCGCTGGTCTCGCCGGGCACCGTGGTGGGCCTCAACGGCGGCACCACCAGCACCGAGGTCGCGCGGGCCCTCGCCGTGCGGCCCGACCTGAACACCAGCGCCGACGGCGCCCAGCTCACCGTGGTCACCAACGCGCTGAACATCGCGAACGAGCTGCTCGTCCGCTCCCGGATGAAGGTCGTGGTGGCCGGCGGCGTGGTCCGCCCCAAGTCGTTCGAGCTGGTCGGCCCGCTGGGCGGGGCGCTGCTGCGCGAGGTCACCCTCGACGTCGCCCTGCTCGGCGTGGACGCGATCGACCCCCAGCTCGGCGCCGCCGCCCACCACGAGGGTGAGGCGGCGATGAACAACCTGATGGTGGCCCGGGCCAAGCGGGTGGTGATCATCGCGGACTCGTCCAAGCTGGGCGGTCACGCCTTCGCCCGGATCTGCCCGGTGGACCGGGTGGAGACGCTGGTCACCGACTCCGGCGCCAACCCGGACGTGGTCGCGGCGTTCCGCGCCGCCGGCGTCACCGTCATCTGCGCCTGAGGGGGTCGGGAAGGGGTGCCTTCCTGACCCCTGTGCACGGAAAGGCCCCTCCTCTTCACCCGATCGGCGTGGCGATGCATACCGGGTATTGCGCACCGCTGCATACCGCGTATGGTGTCGCGTGTCATACGCCCATCGGGGGAGGTGCAGCTTGCCAGCTGTCCTGGAGATCGAAGGTCTCCGCAAGACGTACAAGAGTCGTCGGCGCGGCACCCGCAACGCGCTCGACGGCTTCGACATGCGGGTCGAGGTGGGGCAGGTGCACGGCTTCCTCGGTCCCAACGGGTCGGGCAAGACCACCACGCTGCGTACGCTGCTCGGCCTGATCCGGCCCGACGGCGGCCGGATGGCCATCCTCGGCCACGAGGTGCCCGAGGCGCTGCCCGCCGTCGCGGGCCGGGTCGGCGCGATCGTGGAGAGCCCGCAGTTCTTCCCGCACTTCTCCGCGCGGGACACGCTGTCCCTGCTGGCCGGCGCGGGCGACGTGCCGCCGCAACGGATCGACGAGGTGCTGGAGCTGGTCGGGCTGCGTGACCGCGCCGGCGAGCGGGTCAAGACGTACTCGCTGGGCATGAAGCAGCGGCTCGCCGTCGCCTCGGCCCTGCTGAAGAACCCGAAGCTGTTGATCCTCGACGAGCCGGCCAACGGGCTGGACCCGGGCGGCATCCGGGAGATGCGCACGCTGATGCGCACCCTCGCCGAGTCGGGGATGACCGTGGTGCTGTCCAGCCACATCCTCGGCGAGATCCAGCTGATCTGCGACTCGGTCACCATCATCTCGCTGGGCCGGCGGGTGGCCTTCGGCCCGGTCGAGGAGGTGCTCGCCCAGCACTCGTCCGGCGCCGTCCGGGTGCGGCTGGAGGCGGTCACCGACCTGCCGATCGCCGCCGAGGCGCTGGCCCGCGCCGGGATCCGGGTCGACGGTCAGCCCGACCACCTGATGCTCGCCGGCGTCGACAAGCCGGCCACCGTGACCCGGCTTCTCGCCGAGCAGGGCCTCTACGTCAGCGAGCTCGCACCGGTCGCCGCCGACCTGGAGAGCGTCTTCCTCGACCTGACCGCCACCGCGCCGGTACCCGGCCAGCACCGGCAGGTCGACCAGTCCACGAAGGTCGGCGGGGCGGGGCAACCCGGCGCCGCCGGAGGAGGGTGGGGCGCGTGAGCCTCTACCGTACGGAGCTGCGCCGGCTGGCCAAGCGGCGCTTCACCCGCTGGATGAGCCTGCTGGGCCTGCTGGTGCTCGTGGCCGTGGTGGTCGGGGTCTTCCTCACCAACGAGAAGATCGACGCCGCGGCGCTGGCGAAGGCCGAGCGCGCCGCCGAGCAGCAGTGGCAGCAGGACGTGGTCCGCAACGAGCAGTACCGCGCCGAGTGCGAGCAGGCGAAGGCCGCCGGGACGAGTCAGGCCGGCGGCTTCCCGGATGACTGCGCGATGATCCAGCCGCCGCCCCGGGAGGCGGTCGAGTCGCGGTGGTTCCTGCCCTCCACCTTCGACTTCCGGGAGAACTTCGGCTTCACGCTGCTGCCGCTCGCGGCGATCCTGGCGCTGGTCGGGTTCGTGGTCGGCGCCTCCTTCGTCGGGGCGGAGTGGAACACCGGCGGCATGATGAACCTGCTGCTGTGGCGGCCGAAGCGGCTGACCGTACTGCTGACCAAGCTGGCGGCGCTGCTCACCGGGCTGCTCGCCCTGGCGGTGCCGACCACGGCGCTCTGGTTCGGCAGCTTCTGGCTGGTCGCCACCTTCCGCGGCAGCACGGAGAAGATGACCTCCGGTGTCTGGCAGTCCTTCGCCCTCACCGGGCTGCGTGGGGTGGTGCTCGCCCTGATCACCGCGACGATCGGCTTCGCGCTCGCCTCGCTGGGACGGCACACCGCCATGGCGCTGGGCGGGGCGATCGGCCTGATGGTCGTCGGGCAGTTCGGCCTCGGCATCCTGCTGCAGATGGCCGGGGTGCAGTTCGCCGAGGCGTGGCTGCTGCCCACCTACGCGGCGGCGTGGATGCAGAAGAAGGTGACGCTGGAGGACTGGAACGCCTGCCAGGCCACCTACTTCGGCGAGTGCAAGCCGGAGACCCTGGACATCACCTGGCAGCACTCCTCGGTTCTCCTGGCGGTCGGGTTGACGGTGATCCTCGGCGCGGCGCTCTGGGCGATGCGCCGGAGGGACATCTCCTGATCCCGGCGGTGCGACCGGCGGCTCTCCCCGGCCCCCGGTCGCACCGCCCCGCGCGGGCCGTGACAAGGCGGGCGTCCGGCGACCCCCGCCGCGCCTCCCGACGGGCCATCGATCGACCTGGTGACGATCGGCCCGCCGCCGCTGGCGGTGAACGGTCGACGGTGAGCAGTCCGATCGCGGTGACGGGGAACGTGCGGTGGCCGGCGGACACGGGGCGAACCGGCCCGGTCACGTTGCGGCACTGTCGTCCGATGCGAACCGGGTCGGCCCTGGTTAGGCTGGGGTCCCCCCGGTCGGCGTCGTGGTGTGCCGCCGGCCTGCCCCATGAGGAGCGCCATGCAGCCCGCCGACGCCGCCCCGGCCGCCACCGAGCCGTCCACGGCGGACCGGGCGGACGCGACCGGCGAGGCGCGCGACGCGGGCACCCTCGTCCCCCAGCCCCGGTCGGGCTCCGACCCCGGAGTTCCGGCCGTGCCGCAGCCCCGCACGGCGGCCGGGCCGGGCGCGGGTGCCGCCGGGACGCCGCCCGGCGAGACCGAGGCCCCGGCGGACGACCGGCCGGCCGGCGGGCTCACGGAGCGGGAGCGGGGCATCCTCGCCTTCGAGCAGCAGTGGTGGCGGCACGCCGGCGCCAAGGAACAGGCCATCCGGGACACCTTCGGCCTCTCCGCCACCCGCTACTACCAGTTGCTGAACGCGCTGCTGGACAACCCGGCCGCGCTGGCCGCCGAGCCGGTGCTGGTCGGCCGGCTGCGCCGGCTGCGCTCCTCCCGGGCCCGCAACCGCCGCCGCTGACCCCTGTCCCGCCGCCTGGCCGGTTCCGTCCGGGTCGGGCGTCCGGTCCGGTTTCCCCTCCTGCCCGGACCGGCGGGACGGAATGCCGACGAGCCACGCGGGTAGGCGGCTGACGAACCCGCCGCGTCCCGCGGCTGGTTCACGTTCCGGGTCGTGACCCTGCGGCCCGGGGCCGACGGAGGGAGCGGGCGATGACGGGAATCAACCCGAGCCGGCCACCGGACGGTGCGACCGGCACCGGGCAGCAGGCCCGGCAGCAGGCATCCCGGGTCGGACACCACGCGGCCCAAGCCGGCGGGCAGGTCGCGCACGCCGCCGCGGAACAGGGCGGACAGGTCGTCTCAGAGGCCCGGCGGCAGGCGCGGAACCTGACCGGTGAGGCCGGTACGCAGTTGCGCGACCAGGCCCAGACGCAGCAGCGGCGGGCCGCCGACGGGCTGCGCGGCATCGGGCGTGAACTCGGCTCGATGGCGGAGCGGAGCGAGGACTCCGGGATGGCCGCCCAGATGGTCCGCCGCGCGGCGGACGCCGCCCAGCAGGCGGCCGGCTGGCTCGACGAACGCGAGCCCGGGGCGGTGGTCGACGAGGTGCGGTCGTACGCGCGCCGGCACCCGGGGACCTTCCTGGCCGGCGCGGCCGTGGCCGGGGTGCTCGTCGGGCGGCTCACCCGGAACCTCACCGCCTCCGGCGACGGGGCGCGGGGCGCCGGCCAGCCGTCGACGCCGATGCCGGGCGCCGAGCCCGGGACCGGCGGGCCGCAGCCGTACGAGCGGGCGGTCGAGGCGCCGTACACGGCCGAGGAGGCGTACCCGCGTACCGAGGCGTACCCGCGCGAGGAGGCGTACACCGGGATGGCCCGGGTGCGTAACGCCTCGCCACCCGGCCGGCCGGGGCCGGACATCCCGGGCGGGGTGGCGCCGTGAGCGCCCCGGAGAAGGAGCGGACCCAGGCGTCGGTCGGCGACCTGCTCGGCGACGTGACCCGGGACGTCTCCACGCTGGTCCGCAAGGAGATCGAACTGGCCAAGGCCGAGCTGCGCGAGGAGGCGACCCGGGCGGGCAAGGCCGCCGGGATGTTCGGCGGCGCCGCACTGGCCGGCTTCCTGACGGTGCTGTTCGTGTCGTACGCGCTGTGGTGGGGACTGTCGAACCTGATGGACCAGGGGTGGGCCGCGCTCATCGTGGCCGTCATCTGGGCCGCGGTCGCCGGCGGCCTGCTCGCCAACGCGCGGACGAAGATGGCGCAGCTCCGCGCGGTGCTGCCCAGGACGAGACAGACCGCACGGGAGATGCCGAACGCGGTGCGAGGCCGGTGAACCAGCCGGGAGGGAGCAGATCATGTCCAACGATCCGGACCGGATCCGGTGGGAGATCGAGAACACCCGGAACGAACTGAGCAGCGACGTCGACGCGCTGGCCGACAAGGTCAACCCGCGACGGGTCGCCGGTGATCGCGTCGGGCAGGCCCGTGGCGCGCTCACCCGGGCCAGGGAGAAGGTGATGGGCGTGCAGTCGGACGGACACGGCGCCGGTCAGCGCATGTCGCACGCGACCGAGTCGGCGCGGGCGTTCGGGGAGCAGTCCCGCGAGCAGATGTCGCACGCGGCCATATCGGTGCGGGACGACGCCCGTTCGCTGGGGCAGCAGTCCCGCCAGCAGGCGCAGGGCAACCCCCTCGCCGCCGGCCTGATCGCCTTCGGCGCCGGACTGCTGGTCTCGTCGCTGATTCCGCCCAGCCGGCCCGAACGGCAGTTGGCCGGGCAGGCCAGGGGCAAGGTGACGGAGCACTCCGGGCAGCTGCGCCAGCAGGCGAGCCAGGTCGGCCACCAGATGCGCGACAACCTGCGCGACAACATGCGCGGGCCGGCGCAGCGGGCGGCGCAGTCGGTGGGCTCCACGGCCGTCGGGGGCGTGTCGGCCGTACGGGAGCAGGGTCGGTCGGCCGCCCACCAGGTGCAGGGGCAGGCACATGCGGCCGCCGACGACCTCCGTCGCCGCTGAGGCGACCCGGGTGGTCGGGGCGGCGCGGACGATGCGGGTAAGCTCCGCGTCCGCGCCGCCACCCGGCCGGCCGGTCAACGAGGACCTGGTCTTCCGGTTCGGGCCGCTGGTCGGCGTGCTGGACGGCGCCACCGTGCCGGAGGGCTTCGACACCGGCTGCGTGCACGGGCCGGCCTGGTACGTCCGGCACCTCGCGGCCCGGCTCGGGCTGGCCGAGGCGATCCGCCCGACGGCGACGCTGATGAGCAACCTGGCGGCGGCGATCCTGGCCGTCCGGTCCGACCACGGCGACGAGTGCGACCTGGGCCATCCGGGCACCCCGTCGAGCACGGTCTGCCTGCTGCGCGACGGCGGCGACCACCTCGACTACCTGGTGCTCTGCGACAGCCCGCTGGTGCTGGAGGCCGGCGGCCGGGTGAGCGTGGTCACCGACGACCGGCTGGACGCCGCGATGGCGGAGGTGCGGGCCACGGCGGCGGCGGTGCCGGCCGGCCCGGCCGACCGGGCCACCCGGCTCCGGCAGGCGGTCGCCGTGCAGCGGGAGCGGATGAACCGGACCCACGGCTACTGGGTGGCAGCCGCCGACCCGGACGCGGCGTTCCACGCGGTGACCGGGACGCTGCCGCTGCGCGGGCCGGGTGCCGTACGCCGGGCGGCGCTGCTCAGCGACGGCGCGTCGGCCGTGGTGGAGCAGTTCGGTCTCCTCGACTGGGCGGGACTGCTGGACGTGGTGAGCGCCGACGGCCCGGGCGCGCTGGTGGACCGGGTACGCGCGGCGGAGCGCGACCACCCGGACCGGCTGCGCCGGCACAAGCCGGCCGACGACGCCTCCGTGGTGCTCTGCGAGTTCGACACCGACGCCCCGTGACCCGCGCGGACGGGCGGCCGGGGCGCCCGTGGGCGCCCGCCGACAGCGGAGCGTGAGGCGGAACACGATGCGGTCCGACCGGCCGGTACCTTCCGCCGGACCGCCAGTCGGAGTTCGATGGGGTGGACTTGGGCCGGTGGGGCCGGCAGACTGCGGCACGTGGCGGGAACGGTCCGGTTGGAGCCGGTGGACGAGCGGAACCTGGAGCCGTTGCTCTCCGTAGCGGCTGCCGAGGCGGAGCCCGGCGACGTGATGCCGCCGGTGGAGGCACCGGCGGGCTGGTCGCACGCCCGCCGGGAGGCGTTCCGCGAGTTCCACCGGGCGAGCTTCGCCGGCCTGAGCGGCCCCACCGGGACCCAGATGTACGCGATTTTCGCCGGCGGCGAGGTGGTCGGCATGATCCGGATGAGCTGCCGCGACGAGCCGGGCGCCGTCGAGACCGGGATGTGGCTCGGCCGGTCCGCCCGGGGCCAGGGCATCGGGCCGGCCGCTCTGCGTGAGCTGCTGAACGAGGCGGCGGCGGCCGGAATGCGGCTCGTGGTCGCGGAGACCACCGTCGACAATCACGGGGCGTTGTCGGTGCTCTCCAAGTGCGGGGCGAAATTGCGCGAGAGTGACGGCAAAGTGCACGCCGAGATATGCCTCGATTCGACGCCGCCCGCTTTGTGACGACCATTCGTCAGGTCTTTCCTTTCTGAGGTTCTCGCTGCTCGTAGCGGTCCGGCTGCCCGATTTGCGCGGTTGGCGAGGGCCGTGCCGTGGGCTCCGGAAATGGTTCCGTGAAAAGGCGGAAATGTTTCGCCGATAGGCCATCGGGTACTGCCCGCCGGGTCCGATTGAACGGGACACCTGATTGCGGTCCGGCACGTGCTGATCCCCGGCGGCCATTTTCGACCGCTGCCGTCAGGTGTCTGCCGCTCCGGGGAGCGAAGGAGAACTGATGAACAGCGGAGCACGAATCGGGCTCGCGGTGGGCTTCGGCTATCTGCTCGGCCGCCGGCGCAAGTTGCGTACCGCCCTCACCCTGGCCGCCGCGGTCGCGGCCGGCCGCGCCAGCCGGGAGCCGGGCGGGCTGCTGAAGGCGGGCGGAAACCTGCTGCAGTCGTACCCCCAGCTGACCAACTTCGGCCGCCTCGGCGGCCCGCTCGCCGCCGCCTCCAAGGCGGCCGCGACCGCCGCGGCCGGCAGCGGCATCGACGCGCTCAGCGGCAAGCTGCGTGGCTCGGCCGACGCGCTGCGCCGCAAGGGCGGCGCCGCCGCGCCCGACGACGACCGGCCGGACCGGGACACCGACGCCGACCAGCGGGGGCGGTGACCATGGCGGGCACGACAAATCCCGGCGGCCTCGGCGACAAGGTCCGGGGCCAGCTCGCCGGCGAGGCGCGGAACCTGGCGAGCGCCATCGGCGAACGTGCCGTGCAGGTGGTGACGGAGCGGATCACCGGCGCGACCGGACGCCTCAGCGAGTACGCGAAGCAGGGCGGCGGTCCTGGCCTGATCGCCGCCGCGACGGGTGCGCAGAAGCTCGCCGAGGGCGGGTCGCCGGTGAAGGCGTTGGTCCATGCCGGGCTGGCCGGCGGTAAGGAGAAGGTGATGTCGGCTCTCGGCCGGAGCGGCAAGGGCGGCAAGGGCGGCGGGAAGAAACTCAAGGTCACCAACATCGTGGAGACGATCGAGGTCGGTGTGCCCGTACGGGTCGCGTACGACCAGTGGACCCAGTTCGGCGACTTCCCGAGCTTCATGAAGAAGGTCGAGAACGTCGACACCGAGGCGGACGAGAAGCTGACCTGGAAGGCGCAGGTCTTCTGGTCACACCGCACCTGGGAGTCGACCATCGTCCGGCAGATCCCCGACAAGCTGATCCACTGGCGCTCGAAGGGCGAGAAGGGCTCGGTCGACGGCACGGTCAGCTTCCACGAGCTGTCGCCCGACCTGACCCGGATCCTGGTCGTGCTGGAGTACCACCCGCAGGGGCTCTTCGAGCACACCGGCAACCTGTGGCGCGCGCAGGGCCGCCGCGTCCGGCTGGAGCTGAAGCACTTCGTCCGGCACGTGATGACGCAGACCGTCCTCGACCCGGACTCGGTGCAGGGCTGGCGGGGCGAGATCGAGGACGGGCAGGTGGTCACGGACCACGAGACCGCCCTGCGCGAGGAGCAGGAGGAACGCGACCGGCGGGAGCAGCCCGAGCGGGAGGAACGCGGGCGGCGGCGACCGGAGCGCGAGCGAGGCCGGCGCGAGCCCGAACCGGAGCCGGAGGAGGAGGCCGAGGAGGCCGCGGAGGAGCCGCGCGCGGAGCGCCGGCCCGTCGAGCGTGGCCGTCGTCGGCCGCCGCTGCGGCGCCGCCCGGCCGAGGAGGAGTACGAGGACGAGTACGACGAGGGCGACTACGACGAGTACGAGGAGGAGCCCGAGGCGGAGCAGCCGCCGCCGCGTCGCCGCGCCCCGGAGCGGGCCCGCCGCCCGCAGCCGCCCGAGGAGGCCCGGCCCCGCGAGGAGCCCCGGCCGCGACGCGCCCCGGAGGCGCCCCGCCGGCCCGTGGTCCGCCGTCGACGGGAGGAGCGGGAGTGACGATCGCAACGAGTGAGGATCAGGCCGGCGGCGCGCTGGAGCGCGGCGGAGCGGGTTCCAGCCTGGCCGACGTCGTCGAGACGGTGCTGGACAAGGGCGTGGTGATCGACGCGCAGGTGTCGGTCGCCGTGGTCGGCATCCAGTTGCTGGAGATCAACGCCCGGATCGTCATCGCCAGTGTGGAGACGTACCTGCGCTTCGCCGAGGCGGTCGACCGGTTCGACATCACGCCGAAGGGCCAGAAGGGGCTGCCCGACCTGGTCGAGGGTGCTTCCGGGGCGGTCGGCGCCCGCAAGGCGGCGTCCGGGATCGGCAGGACCGTCGGCGCGATCGGCGGTGCGGTCCGGGACGCCGTCGGCGAACTCGGCTCCGACGACCGGGACCGGGACCGCGAACGCGACCTCGACCTCGACCGACCCCGGCGGCGCCGGGACGAGGAGCGTTGAGATGGCCGAGGAGACCGGACTGTTCATCTACGGCATCGTGCCCTCCGACGTGGAGCCGACCCCGGACGCCCCCGGGATCGGCGACCCGCCCGGGGAGGTGGCCGCGATCCGGCACGGCGAGCTGGCCGCGCTGGTCAGCGAGGTGAGCCCTGACCGAGCCGATCGGCCGGCCGGCGGACCTGACCGCGTACCAGGAACTCGTGGACGGCACGGCGGCCGTGGCCCCGGTGCTGCCGGTGCGTTTCGGCACGGTCGTCACCGGCCCCGACGCGGTGGCCGACCTGCTGGAGGCGCACCACGAACGGTTCGCCGCGGCGCTCGACGAGTTCGAGGGGCGGATCCAGTACGTCGTGCACGGCCGCTACCACGAGCCGGAGCTGATCGCGGAGATCCTGGCGGACAACCCGGCCGCGGCCGAGCTGGCCGACCAGGTGCGCGGGCAACCGGAGGCGGCCACCCGGCCGCAGCGGATCCGGCTCGGCGAGATCATCAGCCAGGCGGTGGAGCTGCGCCGCGAGGCGGAGAACCGGCAGCTCGTCGACGCTCTCGGCCCGCTCGTCGTGGCGAGCGCGCCGCGACCGCCGAGCAACGAGTTGGACGCGGCGAACGCCGCCTTCCTGGTCGAGCGGGACCGGGAGGACGAGTTCGTCGCGGCCGTCGAGGAGTACGCCGAGCAGCGCCGGGAGCTGCTCCGCACGCGCCTGCTCGGCCCGCTCGCCCCGTACGACTTCGTCAGCGCCCACCAGTTGGTGGAGTGACCGGTGGACATTCTCTGGACACTGCTGACCCTGCCGTACGCGCCGGTGCGGGGGGTGACCGCCGTGGTCAAGGTGATCGCCCGGGAGGCGGAGTCGCGGCAGCGCAACCCGGTCGACGTCCGGCGCGAGCTGGAGGCGCTGGACGCGGCGGAAGCCGCCGGGGAGATCAGCGCCGCGGAGCGGGACCGGGGGCAGCAGCAGGTGCTGGAGCGGCTGACCGGCGGCGCCCGCCGGCCCGCTCCGCCCCGGGCCGTCGCCCGGCGGGGGGCCGGCGGGCCCCGCCGGGCGGCCGGTGCGGAACGGGCGCGGCGGGTGCCGCGCGACGGCGGCGAGGGAGGTGAGCGACATGGCGGACCGGATCCGCGGCGGCGGCCGGGCGCGTAGGAACGAGCCGGACGACCGGTACGACGACGACCGGTACGACGACGAGGAGGAGTACCTCGAACCGATCTCGGCCGCCGAGGCCGCCCGCGAGGGGATGCGGCAGATCGTCGAGCTGACCGGCCGGGACCCGGTGGGGACCACCTCGCTGAAGTCGGTGCGGGACGGCTGGCTGGTCGGGGTGGAGGTGATCGAGGACCGCCGGATCCCCGCCTCCACCGACCTGCTCGGCCTCTACGAGGTGGAGCTGGACCTGGAGGGCGGCCTGCTCGGCTACCGGCGGGTGCGGCGCTACCAGCGCGGGAAGGGCGAGGTGGGCTGAGATGACCATGCAACCGCCACCGGTGGTGCAGAACTCCGGCCAGGTCCTGCCGGCCGGGCACGAGCCGGCCAACCTCGGCGACATCCTGGAACGGGTGCTCGACCGGGGCATCGTGATCGCCGGCGACATCCGGGTCAGCCTGCTCGACATCGAGCTGCTGACCCTCAAGCTCCGACTGGTCATCGCCTCCGTCGACACGGCACGGCAGATCGGCATCGACTGGTGGGAACACGACCCGTGGCTCAGCTCGCGGGCGAGGCCGCCGGTCGAGCCCGGCCCGCGGGACCCGGAGCAGGTGGAGGCGGAGCGCCGCCCCCGGGTCGCCCGGCGGGCCGCCCGGAGGGAGGAGTGGGATGAGATCGACGGCTGACCTCGCGTCCGCCGGCCCGACGGCGCACCTGGACGCCGGGGTGTGGCTGCACGGCGTGACGCGGGAGGTGGACCCGGCCCTGCTCGCCGTGACCGCCGGGATGGACGGCGCGCCGGTACGCGTGGTGCCGGCCGCCGGGCTGGTCGCCGTGGTCAGCACCGCGCCGCTGACCGAGTACGGCGAGGAGGCGCTGCGCCGCAACCTGGAGGACCTGGCCTGGCTGGAGCGCGCCGCCCGGGCGCACCACGCGGTGGTGGCCGCGCTGTCCCGGGCCGGCGCGGTGGTGCCCGCCCGGCTGGCCACCGTGCACCACGACGACGCCCGGGTGGCGGGCCAGCTCGCCGCCCGCCGGACCGAGCTGACCGCCCTGCTCGACCGGCTCGCCGGCCGGGACGAGTGGGGCGTCAAGGGCTACGTCGTGCCCGGCGCCACGCCCCGGGCGGCGGAGGAGCCCGGGGGGTCGGGCGGGGCCGGGGCGGCGTACCTGCGGCGGCGCCGGGCCCAGCTCACCGCCCGGGAGGAGGGGCAGCGGATCGCCGCCGACGCCGCCGCCGCCGTGCACGCGGCCCTCGCCGGGCACGCGGTGGCCGCCCGGCGGCACCCGCCGCAGGACCGCCGGCTCTCCGGCGCGCCCACCGCCATGGTGCTCAACGGGGCGTACCTCGTCGGGCAGGAGACGCTCGCCGCTTTCAGCCGGCTGGTCGACACGCTCGCCGGGCGGCACCCGGAGATCCGGTTGGAGCTGACCGGCCCGTGGCCGCCGTACTCCTTCGCCGACGAGCGACCGCCCGAGCCGGCGCTCACCGTGCGGGAGCCGGCGTGCTGACCGCCCGCCGCGCCGGCGCGCAGACCGCCCGGGGGCCGGCGTGGTGACCACCTCGCTCGCGCCGAGCAGCGCCGACGACCCGCTGGCCTACCGGCCGGTGGCGCTGGTGGACCTGCTGGACCGGGTCCTCGCCACCGGCGTGGTGATCAGCGGCGACATCACCATCGCCATCGCCGACGTCGACCTGGTCCGGATCTCCCTGCGCGCCCTGGTCGCCTCCGTCGGCGCGCTCGCCCCGCCCGAGCTGCGGGACGCCGCTGTGGAGGGAACGGCCGGGTCGCCGGGGGCACCGGCATGACGGCCCCGGACGGCGGCCCGAACGCCCCGCGCGGCGCGGGGAACACCCGGGGCGGCGGCATCACCGCCTCAGGTGCCGGGACCCGCCGGGACGAGGCCGCCGAACTGGCCGCCGCGCTCGGCGACACCCGGTGGCAGCCGCCCCGGGTGACCCCGCTGGACCGCCGGCTCGCGGTCGACCGGGACTCGGTCGAGCGGGGGCTGGCCAGCCTCGTGCTCACCGTGATCGAGCTGCTGCGGCAGCTCATGGAGCGGCAGGCGCTGCGCCGCGTCGACCTCGGCGACCTCACCGAGGAGCAGGTCGAGCGGATCGGCACGACGCTGATGGCGCTGGAGGAGCAGATGACGGGCCTGCGCGAGTACTTCGGCCTGGCCCCCGAGGACCTCAACCTCGACCTGGGCCCGCTCGGCCCCCTGCTGCCCGACGACTGACACAGCGCCGCGTTTGTGACCGCCGCCCCGCGACCACGGCGGATGATCGCTATCCTCCTGCGGTGATCCGTACCCTCGCCGCCATTTCTCTGCTGGTGGTTTCTGGCTGCGCGCCCACCGGCACGCCTTCTTCCGCTCCGGCCAGTCCCACCGAGCCATCCGACCGGTACGCCTCTTCCGCGTGCACGTTGGTGGCCCAAGAGGTCGAAGAGCAGGATCTCCGTTTCGGTGCGGGCACGAGGCCCGCCATGCGTGCCGTCGAGTCGACCGATCCGGGCATCCGAGAGGCCGGCCGGCAGTTGCTGGAGGCCGGCTTGAAGGCCGATGAACTTTTCGTGAAGAACGACCCGAACGTCGACCGGGGACCGACCAACGCCCGCCTGGCCGAGGCGCAACGGCAGTTGCTCTCGGCGTGCACCGACTTCTTCGGCCCACAGCCGTGGCCGTTCGTCAAGCAGGCATCGCCGAGGGCCACTAGCTGAACTGGGCTGCAGTCGGCCTCGACGGGCGTTCGAGTATCCGGATGGCGTACCGAGACGGCTGACCGAACCGTTCGTCGGTCAGCTGGCGCGCTTCTCTGCGTACGCCGCGAGCCAGGCGACCTGGGTCGGGTCCAGGGACGGGCGGACCCGGGAGCGGGCCGTCGCCACGTGCGCGGCGGTGACCGTGGAGGCGGTCAGTGACTCCCGCATGGCCGCCAGCGCCGCCTCCCGTACCAGTGCGGCACAGTCCGCCGCCGAGAAGCCGTCCAGCTCCGCGCCCAGCGCCGCCAGGTCCACCTCCGGCGCCAGCGGCACGTTCCGCGACGCGGCGCGCAGGATCTCCGCCCGCGCCGGCCCGTCTGGCGGCGGCACGTAGACCAGTCGTTCCAGCCGCCCGGGTCGCAGCAGCGCCGGGTCCACCAGGTCGGGCCGGTTCGTCGCGCCGACCACCACCACGTTGCGCAGCGCCTCCACCCCGTCCAGCTCGGTGAGCAGCGCGGCGACCACGCGGTCGGTCGTACCGCCGTCGCTGGCCTGGCCGCGCACCGGCGCGAGCGCGTCCACCTCGTCGAGGAAGACCAGCGTGGGCGCGGCCTCGCGGGCCCGGCGGAACAGCTCGCGGACGGCGCGCTCGCTCTCGCCCACCCACTTCGACAGCAGCTCCGCGCCCTTGACCGAGAGCACGTTCGCCCGGCCCGACCCGGCCAGCGCGGTGACCAGGTAGGTCTTGCCGCAGCCCGGGGGGCCGTAGAGGAGCACCCCGCGTGGCGGCTGCACGCCGAGCCGGGCGAAGGTGTCCGGGTAGGTCAGCGGCCAGAGCACCGACTCGGTCAGCGTCTCCTTGACCTCCGTCAGGTCGCCCACGTCGTCGAGGGTCACCGAGGCCAGCTCCAGGGTGGACGCCGCCATGGTGGTCGGCCGGACCACCTCCAGGGCGGCGGTGAAGTCGGCCATCGCCACCGTCGGCGTCTCGGCCGACTTCTGCCGCAGCGCGGCGCGCACCCCGGCCTCGCGCACCAGCGCGGCCAGGTCGGCGGCGACGAAGCCGGGGGTACGCGCGGCGACCTCGTCGAGCCGCACGTCCTCGGCGAGCGGGACCTGCCGGGTCAGCACGGTCAACTGGTCCCGGCGCAGCGCCGGGTCCGGCAGCGGGATGCCGATCCGCAGCGAGAGCAGGTCCGGGGCGCGCAGCGCCGGGTCGACGGCCTCGGGCCGGCCGGTGGTGCAGACCACCGCCGCGCCGGCCCGGACGGTCTCGGCGACCACCTGGCGGAACACGGTGGCGACCGGTCCCGGCCCGTCGGCCGGGGCGAGCGCCTCCACGTCGGTGACCAGCAGCACCGCCGGCCCGCCGGCCTGCGTCTCGGCCGCCGCCGCGCGCAGCCGGTCGGCGGCGGCCTGGTTGGTCAGCGCGGCCAGCTCGGGCGCCCAGAGCGGGCAGACCCGGGCGCCGACCCGGGCGGCCACGGCGCGCACCAGCGCCGCCTTGCCGGAGCCGGCCGGCCCGGCGACCAGTACGCCCAGCGAGACGGTGGTGCCCAGCCGGCCGAGCACCTCGCGGTGGTGGAAGCCGAGGTCGAGCAGCTCGGTCAGCTCCTCGGCCTGGGACCGCAGCCCGGGCAGCTCGTCCACCGACGGCACGGCCTCCTCGTCCGCCTTCGTGGCGCCGTCGTCCGCGCCGGCCCGGCTCGTGACGTCCGCGGTCGCCGGTTCACGCCGGGCGGCGGGGCCGCCGGTGCCCAGGTCGGCCGCGCCGACGTGCGCCGGCCCGCCCCCCGGGGCGCTGCCGGGCCCGGCGGTCCGCCCGCGGCCTGCCGCGCCGGCGGCCTGATCGGCCCCGCCCGCCTGACCGGCCCCGCCCGCCGCGCCGGCGGCCCGGGCGACCGGCGAGCCCGCCGTGCCGGCGGAGCCGTGGGTCGCCGGGCCGTGTTCCCAGCCGACCACGGTGTCCATGGTGACCAGGGAGCCGGTGCCGGGCTCGGCGGCGACCACCGTGAGCAGGGTGCTGGTCCAGGCGTAGCCGACGCTGTTGGAGAGGCTGCGCCGGGCGGCCTCCACCAGGCTGCGTACCGAGGCGTCGGGCAGGACGTCCTGCGGCAGCAGCGACACGTCGTCCCCGGTCGTCACCACCTTGCCGAGCAGGGCCAGCCGGAGCATCTCGGGGGAGACCACGGCGGCGACCGGCGCCGGCCCGGCGAGGACCACACGGCGGGCGGCGGTGACCGGGAGGGGGCTCACCGTCACCTGGTCGCCGTCGCGGACGCCGAGGTTGCCCAGCATCAGGTCGTCGGCGTGGAGCAGGGCGGTGCTCGCGGTCGGATCGGCGGCAACGATCCCGGCGGTCACCCGCCGGCCGGCCAGGCGCACCGGGTCGCCCGGGCGCAGCGCCAGCGCGGTGAGCACCTCCGGGTGCAGCCGGACGATGCCCCGTCGGGCGTCCAGCGCGGCCGGCCGCAGGCTCGCGGTCAGGGTCAGGTCGGGTTCCGCCACCGCCCGACCCTAGCTCCCGATGTCATCCGGCACCCGTCGCGCTCCGCGGCAGGCAGCCCTGCGCCGTGCTCCCGCACGACGCGCTGTCTAACCGCCGGAACCGTCGTCGAGCAGGGACGGGTCGTTGCGGAGCAGTTCGGTCAGCCGCGCCGTCGGGTCGGCGCCCAGCCCCTCCCGGCCGGGCGTCCAGGCCGGCGGCGTCCTGCCCGACGCCGGCCCCGACGCCGGCGGCGGTACGGCGGGCTTCTCCGCGCCGACCGTCACGCCCGTGCCGGTCCAGGCGATCCGCAGCGGGTACGCCTTCCGGTCGTGCTCGACCCGAATGGTGACGGCCATGCCGGGGTGGCCCACCACCACCCGGCGGACGGCGTCGGCGACCTCCGCCACCGGGTCGCGGGGCTCGCCGGCCCGCCGGGCGTCGCCCCAGCCGGGCCCGGCGTTGCGGGCCTCGCCCCGACCCTCGGCGAGCTGCTCCGGGTGCGGCGTGCGGACCCGGGCGCGGGCCCGGGCCACCCCGTCCGGCGCTGCCGGCGGTGCGGCGGCCTCCCCGTCCGCCGCACCGCCCTGGTCGGCGGCCCGCCGGCGCAGCGCCTCCTCGCGCCGGGCCAACCGGGCCAGTGTCTCGTCCAGTCCACCTCTCATCACGACCGCCCCCTTCGGGTGAAACGGGTCGAACCGCCGGCCAACCCAGGTCTTCCTCGCCGGGTGGCCCGGTCGGTGTCGACCGCGGAGTCCCGTGCACCGGACCGGAAATTAACCGACCAGCGAGGGGCGGTCCGGTCGTCGAACGGTCAGCTTTCCGTCAAGAGGCGCCAGGTGACCGTTCGTCCGTCACCGGCCACGCTGGGTGCCGTCCGGGCGAGTGGCATGGATGGATCGGAGGGGATTTCTCGCCGAAGATCGGAATTCACGTGATCCGAATTCGTCTTGCCGGGAGGGTCGGAGACCTGCGGCGGTCGCACCGGTCCGGCCGCCGATCGGACCAACCGGACGGCCGTACGGAGGATCTCAGCCAACGCTCAGGGTTCGGGCCGTACCGTGTGCCGCATGAGATCGCCGTTGTCGGCCGCGTGGATCCGGCGTGCCCTGCCCACCCGCCGGCGCGCGATCGCCGCGGCGGCGGCCGTCGTGCTGCTCGCCGCCGCCGTGACCTGGGCGGTGGTGCCGCGGGAACCGGCCGTGCGCACCGAGGCGGCGATCGTGAACGTCGCCTCCGGGCCGACGGGGGACGAGCACGTCGACCTGGACACCACGCTCTACCTGCCCGAGGACGCCTCGGCGGCCGACAGGGTGCCGGCGGTGCTGCTGGCGCACGGGTTCGGCGGCACCAAGGAGTCCGTACGCGCCGACGCCGAGGAGTTCGCCGGGCGCGGCTACGCGGTGCTCACCTGGACCGCGCGGGGCTTCGGCCGCAGCGGCGGGCAGATCCACCTGGACCACCCGGACTACGAGGTCCGGGACGCCCAGCGCCTGCTGGACTGGCTCGCCGCCCGCCCCGAGATCCGCACCGACGCCGCGGGCGACCCGAAGGTCGGCGTGGTCGGCGGCTCGTACGGCGGCGGCCTGGCGCTCCTGCTCGCGGCACAGGACCAGCGCGTCGACGCGATCGTCCCGATGATCACCTGGAACGACCTGTCCCGTTCCTTCCTGCCGGAGAGCACCGGGAAGCAGCCCACCGAGGGCGTGTTCAAGTCCGGCTGGGCCGGCCTCTTCTTCGGCGGCGGCGGCAACGTCGGCTCCGGGCCGGCCGGGCTCTCCGGGGCCGGCGCCACCCAGCCCGAGGGGGCGCCCGCCTCCGCCGGCCCGCCCAGCCCGGGGCCCGGCGCCGGCCCGGGCACCGGCCCCGGACCCGCCCCGGCCAGGGCCGCCGACCCGGCGTGCGGCCGGTTCGCCGCCGACATCTGCGCCGCGTACCTGCGGATCGCCACCACCGGCCGGGCCGACCAGGCCGCCGTGGACCTGCTGCGCCGGTCCAGCCCGGCCGGCGTGCTGGACCGCATCAAGGCGCCGACCCTGCTGGTGCAGGGCGCGGCCGACACCCTCTTCCCGCTCGGCGAGGCGGACGCCAACGCGCGCGGCATCGCCGCCGCCGGCACGCCCGTCCGGGTGGCCTGGTTCACCGGCGGGCACGACGGCGGCGAGGGCCCGCGGACCGACTCGGACCGGGTGAGGTTCCTGACCGTGCAGTGGCTCGACCACTACGTCAAGGGTGAGGGCGAGGCCCCGGGGGACGACTTCACCTGGTCCCGCATCGCCGGCTTCGACGCCCTCGACCGGGGCCTGGTGGCCACCGGCTACCGCACCGCCGACTACCCGGGCGTCGCCGGCACGGCCCGCCGCGACGTCCCGGTGGCCGGCCCGGCCCAGCCGGTCGCCAATCCGCCGGCCGGCAACCCCGCCGCCATCTCCTCGGTGCCCTTCGCCGGCGAGTTGTCGTCCCTGCTCGGCGGCGTCGCCGGGGACATCCCCGGCCAGCACGCCCGGTTCGAGTCGGAGCCGCTGACCGAGGCGGTGGACGTGGTGGGCGCGCCGACCGTGGAGATCCGGGCGGCGTCGCCGACCGGCGAGGCGGTGCTCTTCGTCAAGCTCTACGACGTCGACCCCAACGGCGCGGCCACCCTGCCCAACGGCCTGGTCGCCCCGGTCCGGCTCACCGGCCTGCCGCGCGAGATCGAGGCGGCGCAGCCGGTCACCGTCACGCTCCCGGCGATCGTCCGTCGCGTCGAGGCGGGACACCGGCTGCGCGTCGTGGTGGCGACCTCCGACCAGGCGTACGCCACCCCGGTCGAGCCCACCGTCCACACCGTCGCGGCCGGCGGCGCGGTCGCCCTGCCGACCGTCGCCGGCGAGCCGATCCCCACCGCCGCCACGGTGTGGCGGTGGGTGCTGGTCGGGCTGGTCGCCGCGATCGTGGTCGGGCTCGTCGCGGTCGTGACCGTGGCCCGCCGCCGGCACCGCCGCCAGGACAGCTCCGTCCACCCGGCGTACGCGGGCGTCCCGCTCGCCGTGCGGCAGCTCCGCAAGGAGTACGCGGACGGCTTCGTCGCCGTCTCCAACGTGGACTTCGAGGTGCATCCCGGCCAGGTCGTCGGCCTGCTCGGCCCCAACGGCGCCGGCAAGACCACCACGCTGCGGGTGCTGATGGGGCTGACCCAGCCCACGGCCGGCGAGATCTACGTCTTCGGGCACCGGCTGGTGCCCGGCTCGCCGGTGCTGTCCCGGATCGGCGCGCTGGTCGAGGGGCCGGGCTTCCTGCCGCACCTGTCCGGCCTGGAGAACCTGAGGGCGTACTGGCGGGCCACCGGGCGGCCGGCCGAGGACGCGCACTTCGACGAGGCCCTGGAGATCGCCGGCCTGGGCGACTCCGTGCATCGCAGGATCAAGAACTACAGCCACGGCATGAAGCAGCGCCTCGCCATCGCGCAGGCGATGCTGGGCCTGCCCGAACTGCTGGTGCTGGACGAGCCGACCGACGGGCTCGACCCGCCGCAGATCGCGGAGATGCGCCGGGTGTTGCAGCGATACGCCACCGACGGCCGGGCGGTGCTGGTCTCCAGCCACCTGCTGGCCGAGGTGGAGCAGACCTGCACGCACGCGGTGGTGGTGAACAAGGGCCGGATCGTCGCCTCGGGCCCGGTCGAGGAGATCGTCGGCGAGTCGCCGAGCGTGCTCTTCGAGGTGACCGACCCGGCGGCCGCCCGGGCGGTGCTGGACGGCCTGCACGGGGTGCGGGTGCTTCCCGACGGCGAGGGCCAGCTCGTGGTGGACACCAACGGGACCGCCCGCAGCGAGGTGGTCGCCGAGCTGGTCCGGGCCGGCATCGGGGTGGACCGGGTGGTGCCGCGGCGCCGCCTGGAGGACGCGTTCCTCGCCCTGGTCGGTGAGAACTCTCGGGGAAGCGGGGACCGATGATGGCGGGGACGTCACCCACGGTGGGCGCGGCGGCGGGTTACCGGCCGTCGGCCACCCTGCCGTTCGGCGCCGAGTTCCGGCGGCAGGCATCCCGGCGGCGTACGCAGCTCGCGCTCGGGTTCATGGTGCTGCTGCCGCTGATCATCCTGATCGCCTTCCAGTTCGACACGGGCGACGACGACGACAACGGGCGCGGGGAGTTCGGCAGCCTGGTCGAGTTCGCCACCTCGGGCGGGCTGAACTTCACCCTGTTCACCATCTTCGTCTCGGCGTCGTTCCTGCTGGTCGTGGTGGTGGCGCTGTTCTTCGGGGACACGGTGGCCAGCGAGGCGAGCTGGGGCAGCCTGCGCTACCTGCTCGCGGTGCCGGTGCCCCGGGCCCGGCTGCTGACGGTGAAGCTGCTGGTCGCGCTCGTCTACTCGGCGTTGGCGCTGGCGCTGCTCGCCGGCACGGCCCTGCTGATCGGCACGTTGCGCTACGGGTGGGAGCCGCTGCGCAGCACCGTCGCCGCCCAGCTCGAACCGGGGGAAGGGCTGCTGCGGCTGCTGGGCGTGCTCGGCTACCTGGCCGTCGTGCTCCTGGTCGTGGCCGGCCTGGCGTTCCTGCTGTCGGTGGTCACGGACGCCGCGCTCGGCGCGGTCGGCGGCGCGGTGCTGCTGTGGATCCTCTCCAGCATCCTCGACCAGATCACCGCGCTCGGCGCGCTGCGCGCGTTCCTGCCGACCCACTACGCCACCGCCTGGCTGGGGCTGCTGTCGACGCCGGTGCAGACCGACGACGTGGTACGCGGCGCCATCTCGGCGATCAGCTACACGACGCTGTTCTGGGGCCTCGCCTTCTGGCGCTTCACCCGCAAGGACGTCACCAGCTGACGTCCGGGCGGCTCAGAGCAGCGGCGGCACCGGGCTGCTCGACTCCGGGCCGCCCGGGTCCGAGGTGTCCGGCAGCGACCGGGTCGGCGTCGGTGCCGGGTCGGTCGCCTTCTTCCAGGCGCTGACTCCGATCCGGCCCGTGTTGCCGAGATCGATCGGCCCGTCCAGGCCGACGAGCTGCGCGGGCCGGCCGGCGGCGGGTGCGATCTCCAGGCGCTCGCCGTCGGTGGCGACGACGGTCGGGTCGGTGACCAGGTTGCGCCAGAGCACGGCGGCGCCAGCCTGCTCGCCGGGGCGCAGGGTCAGCGGCCGGGGCGGGTCGTCGAAGCCCGACGTGATCTCCTTGGCCCCCTCGACCACCCGGACCGGTATCGGATTGCCGTCGCCGTCGAACAGGCGCAGCACCGGGTAACCGTCGAGCGGGTAGGGCTTCGTGCCGCAGTTGACCAGTCGCAGGCCGAGCGCGCGCAGACCCATCGCTGCGCTGCTGCCCGGCGACGTGATCCGTACGCCGGATGCCGGGCACTCGGTCGCCGTCGGCGCCCCTGTCGGCATGGCCCTTGGCGTCGGCGGCGGCGCCGGATCGACCGACGACGGTTCGGTCGCGGGGGAGCAGGCGCCGAGCAGGGCGAGGCCGACGATCGCGACCCCGACCGTGCGTGCCGGACCGGGAACTCCACCGGGCGAACGCGGTGCGCATCGGCGCGCGGGGACTGCCATCGCCTGATCATCGCACCGGCCGGCCCGCCCGAGCTCGGACACCCGCCCGGCGGAGTCCTGTCGCACTGTAAGGGTGTGGCGCCTGTGAGTGAGAATCGGGTATGGCCACTCCGCCCGCCGTGCCGCAGCCCGAGCCGCCAGCCGAGCCGTCGTCCACGTCCGCGCCCGCACCGCCAGCCGAGCCGTCGCCCGTGTCTCCGCCCGTGTCGCCGGCCGAGCCGTCGTCCACGTCCCCGCCCGCACCGCCACCGGAGCAGTCGGCTGGGCAGTCGTCCAGGCCGGGAGCCTGGGCCGTGCTGGCGGATCAGCGGCTGCCCGGGTTTCGCGGGCTTCCGCCGAAGCAGCGTGCGGTGTACGCGACCGCCGCCGCCGTCATCGTCGTGGTCGGCATGCTGTTCGCCTACCAGGCCAACTTCCTCCTGGACCGGTCGACGGCCACCGAGCGGGCCCGCTCGGACAGGCAGGCGCAGAAGGCGGTGGACCGTGAGCAACCCGCGTTCGTGTCCACCGTCACTCCGCTCGACTACGACCGGGACCTGCCCGAGGCCTTCACCGTGCTGCTCGACCGGTCGCTGACCGAAGGCGAACAGGCCACCCTCACCGCCCTGAACGGCGACGCGTCAGAGGTGTGGGAGTTCATGAAGCCGCTCGGCGGCCGGATGGTCGAGCACGCGTCCTATGTGGCGCCGCTCGAGGACGGCAACGAGAACCGCGGCGTTGCCCAGACGTTCGACCTGAACCTGAACAGCGATCGCGCCGCCGGACTCACGATCAACAACATGACCGCCGTCAAGGACTCGTGCCGCGTACCCACGGCGAAGGCCGTCGTCACCGTTCCCCCGGCGGGTGCGGAGTCCCGGCAGGGCCTGCTGTGGGACCTGACCGGTGGGCCGACGGACAAGCCGCACGGCCCGTACGTCCTGGACGACGGCGAGCCGCAGGAGGGTCAGCTGTACTTCCGCCGCAACGTCGTCGAGCTGGGCAACGGTCAGTCGAACATGGCCTTCCGTATCCAGCCCGAGGTGTCCACCCACACCTGCGAGTGGCACATCGTCGCCTCCTACACCGACACGACCGGTTCCCATGAGCAACGCATCCCGAGCGGCACCGGCACGCTCACCACCGAGGCCATCCCCTCGCAGCCCGTCCAGTACTTCGAGCGCGTCCCGACCTCGGGGTGGGGCTGCCTCGGCGAGGTGAGTCAGCAGGGTTGCCGGGCCACCGGATCCGTACGGCTACCGAGGCCACCGGCCCACCGACCGGTCCCACGCTGAGCCGGATGCTCGTCACGGCCGGAGCCCGCGCCGGCGGATCGGCCGGCTCGGGCTCGGGCTCGGTACGACCACCGGCGGGACGTCAGCGGGAACGGGGCCTGCGCTTGCGGGTGTCGGGGGAGTCCGGCGCGGTGCCGGAGTCGGCGGTGTCCCCGCCGTCGGACGCGTCGGAAACCCGGGCGTCGGTGTGGCTCAGCTCGGCCAGCGTCGTTCCCCTGAGCTGGTAGACGGCGGTACGCCGGATGCTCAGCTCGGCCATCGGGCCGTCCGCGGGCCGGGTCAGGTAGACCACTGTCGCCCTGCCGTCGCGCACGCTGACGCTCTCCACCGGCGTACGGTCGCCGAGGTCGACCTGGGCCTGGTAGTCCGGCTCGCCCTTGACGTTGCGCCAGGCGGCGAGGGTGAAGAAGCGGCCGGTGCCACCGCCGTCGAGCATGACCACGCCGATCGCGTCGCCCGCGCCGTCGCCGTCGAGGTCGCCGATGGCGCACGGCCGCTGCAACTCCACCGTCGTGCCGTCCCGGTCGGACCAGCGGCCGGCGGCGAGGCGGATCGGGGCGGCGTACCCGCGGTAGCGGACCCGGCTGCTGCCGATCCGGGTGTTGCGCAGTTCGGGGCAGGTGAGCTGGTCGCCGGCGTGGCGGGGGGCCGGGGTCGTCCGGGCGGCGTCGACGTCGTCCCGCTTCGCGCCGGTGCCGGCGGGCCGGTCGGCGGACCGGTCCCGCTTCTTCCGGTTGCCCGTGGAGCAGGCGGTGGTCAGCGCCAGCAGGCAGGCCATGGAGAGCGCCACCACCGGGACGAGCTTGCGACGCATTCGCGCGTTCCTTTCCGTCGATGTGCCTGCACCGTAACGGGAGCGCGCCAGGGGCGCGCCGTCGCTTCGTGGGAGCCCGGACGCGTTGCTCCCGCTGCGCGACGGCGGCGAGTTGGCAGGGTGGATCCGTACCGTCGAGGAGCGGCCGCCCCTGCGGCTCGGCGGCGACTGCGGGATCGCTCACATCCTGGGATCTGTCGTCGATCCGGGCGGCGTCGGTGCTTAAACTCGCAGGCACAACTGCATACCTCATCCAGAGGGGCTGAGGGATACGGCCCGACGACGCCCCGGCAACCACCCCGCGCGCTCACCGCAGAGCGACCGGCGGGGCAGGTGCCAATTCCGTCCCCGCCGCAGAGTGCGATGCGGGGAAAGATGAGAGGACTCTCGACATGACGTCGGCGTTCGCCGTCTCCGGCATCGACACCACCGCCAGCCCCGCCCGCGCCCTGGTCTGCCGCGCCTGTTCGGCCCGCTACCCGCTCGCCGCCCAGCACGCCTGCTACGAGTGTTTCGGCCCGCTGGAGGTCGACTACGACGTCGCCGCGCTGGCGGCGGTCACCCGGGAGCAGATCGAGGCCGGCCCGCAGAACATCTGGCGGTACGCCGCGCTGCTGCCCGCCGGCCAGGACCCGGCGACCAGGGTGACCCTCGACCCGGGCTTCACCCCGCTGGTCGCCGCCCCGCACCTCGCGGCCGAGCTGGGCATCACCGCTCCGCTCTGGGTCAAGGACGACAGCGGCAACCCGACCCACTCGTTCAAGGACCGGGTGGTCTCGGTCGCGCTGACCGCCGCCCGGGCGCTCGGCTTCAGCCGCTACGCCTGCGCCTCCACCGGCAACCTGGCCAACTCGGTCGCCGCGCACGCCGCCCGGGCCGGGGCGCCGTCGGTGGTCTTCATCCCCGGCGACCTGGAGCAGGGCAAGGTCGTCACGACCGCCGTCTACGGCGGCGAGCTGGTCGCCGTCGACGGCTCGTACGACGACGTGAACCGGCTCTGCGGCGAGCTGGTGGAGACGGACGAGTTCGAGGACACCGCGTTCGTCAACGTCAACGTCCGCCCCTACTACGCGGAGGGGTCGAAGACGCTCGGCTACGAGGTGGCCGAGCAGCTCGGCTGGCGGATCCCGGCCCAGGTGGTCATCCCGATGGCCTCCGGGGAGCTGCTCACCAAGATCGACAAGGCGTTCGCCGAGCTGGTCGAGATCGGGCTGGTCGAGGCGCCGGCCGGCGGCTGGAAGGTCTTCGGCGCCCAGTCGGCCGGCTGCAACCCGATCGCCGCCGCCCTGCACGCCGACACCGACACGATCACCCCGGTCAAGCCGACGGGCATCGCCAAGTCGCTGAACATCGGCGACCCGGCCGCCGGCCTCTACGCGTTGGAGGCGGTGCGCCGCACCGGGGGCTGGATGGAGTACGTCGACGACGACGAGATCCGCGCCGGCATCCGGCTGCTGGCCCGCACCACCGGCGTGTTCGCCGAGACCGCCGGCGGGGTGACGGTGGCGGTGCTGCGCAAGCTGGTCGAGTCCGGCCGGCTCGACCCGACCGCGGAGACCGTCGTCTTCAACACCGGTGAGGGGCTCAAGACCCTCGACGCGATCGCCGCCCAGGCCGGCCCCACCCACCGGATCAGGCCCTCGCTGCGCGCCGCCCGCGACGCCGGCCTCCTCGGCTGAGCTCCGAGGCCGGTGACCGCTCGCGGCTCAGCCGCCGGCCCGGCCCGCCCCGGCGCCGGTCGCGCGCCTCGCCTCGACGTCGGCCACCCGGTCCGGTCTGCCACCGGCCGGCGTGGATACGCCGTGCAGGCGGCGTGCGACCGTCGCCGCGACCTGACGGAAGGCGAGCACGGCGGCACGGCGGTCGTGCCGTCGGGCAGCCGCGACGAAGGGCACCGGGGCGACCTCGGACAGCTCCACGAAGCGCAGCTCCGCGAGGGGCGAGAGCCCGCGTGCCGTGCGGGGGCCCACGGCCACCACCGACGGGTCCTGGAGGATCAGGTACGCCATCTCCGCCGGCGAGGTGACCGTCACCCCGCGCTGCTGCGGCGGGCAGCCGTCGCGGTAGTCGTTGAGCAGCCAGTAGTCGCGGATCGTCGGCACGTCCTCGATGCGGGGCATGGCCAGCGTGAGCACGTCCGCCAGCGACACCGCCGCCCCGGCGTCGGCCAGGGGATTCCGGGCGCTCAGCGCGAGGACGCGGGGCTCGGCGAACAGCACCGTCCAGTCGTGCCGTTCGGGGTCCAGCGGCAGCCGGGTGAGCGCCACGTCGATCTGGTCCTCCAGCAGGGCGGTGTACAGCCCGCCCACGGTCAGTTCGCGCAGGACCAGCCGTACCTCGGGGGCGGCCCGCTGCCAGGCGGGCAGGATCGACGCGATGAGGTCGCCCGCCCCGCCGGCGCTGAAGCCGACGCGTAGCGTGCCGTCGCCGGTGCCGACGGTGTCCCGGGCCGCCCGTACGCCGTCGGCGACCTCGACCACGGCCCGCCGGGCCGGTTCGAGCAGCGCGGATCCGGCCTCGGTGAGTCGGACGCCCGCCGGCTCCCGGTGGAACAGCGGCGCGCGCACCGCCCGCTCCAGGGCGCGGATCTGCTGGCTCAGCGTCGGCTGACTGACGTGCAGCAGCGCGGCGGCGCGGGTGAAGGACCGCTCCTCGGCGACGGCGAGGAAGTACCGGAGTTGACGTAGTTCCACCATGACGATCCCCCTTGCCCGACCCCCGCGGGCATCGACGATCAGAAGATCTACCAGCACTCATAGGTCCGTCCTATGGCCCATCGTTGTCGCGTCTTGGACAGCCCTCCCGACCCGGCCGAAGAATCTGCAGGTGGCGGTACCCGGAACCTCCCGGGGTCCACCGCCGCCTGTCACATAGGCGACGAATTGCGATCGGCCGCGACCACCCGGCCGGCACGAGAGGGGTTCCCATGAACGCAGCACCGGCCCGCGTCACCCGGGCGGCCGTGACCGCCTTCACCATGCTGGCCGCTTCCCTCGGTGTGGTGGCCCTCGGCGCCACGCCGGCGGCGGCCGGGACGCTGGACAAGTACACCGTCAGCAAGTCGTCGAGCAGCTTCGACGGCGGCTGCGTGGCGGAGTCGACCGTGAGCTACTGGCCCGGCACCGACACCGCGACGTTCACCACCACGGTCCGCAACCCGTACCTGTTCGCGGCGTGCCGGGTGAACACCCGCCTGTACGTGCAGGGCGCCACCACCCAGTGGACCAGCGCCACGCACTACACGATGGCGTGTGGGATCACCGACACGACGTGCGCGTCCACCCAGACCACGACCGGCACCTACTATGCCGCCACGCCGAGCCTGACGGCGTACGTGGACAGCGTCAACGACGCGCTGGAGGCGATGGGCCTGGAGCGGTCGATGACCCGCAAGAAGGCGGTCGAGTCGATCTCGATCGAGTTCAGCAAGGCGGGCTGACGCGGCGAACGGGGCGGCCGGCAACCCACGGGGCGCCGGCCGCCCCGTTGCCGTCACGGGACGGCCCCCGGTGACGTGTCCGACGGCCACCGTGGGCGCCGCCCGGTCCATCCGGAGTTCCGGGCAGGTCAGGGGTGCGAAGCGCAAGATCGCGTGGGGCGGCCGGGAGGAACGGGGGAGGGGCGACTCACCCGGACGGGGGATCGGGTCGATCCGCCGGGTAACTGGCTTTTCGCTGTGAGTGCGGAAAACGCGCCGACAAGGACTTGACGGCAGGAACCGGGCGGCGCAAGATGCTTCGTGCGGGAGGGCGTCTCGCCGGAGACTTTGAGTTCTTGCGACCCAACGCCGGAGGCGTTGTGCGAGTGTCCCTCCCGACCAACGTCCGATCGGGCCAGCGGTTAAATCGCTGGCCCGATCGTCGTTTCCGGGCCACCCTCGGGGCATGAGCATCACGATCGCGCCGATCGACGCCGCCGATCAGGCCGCGATCGATGCGGCCTACCGGATCGGGGCGGCGGCCAACGACGCCGACCTGCCGGACTTCCCGCCCTTCTGCCGGCGGCGCTTCGAGGCCGCGATCCGGCACCCGATGCCCGGCAACGCCGCGATCTGGGCGCTGGCCCGGCTCGACGGCGTGCCGGCCGGCTACCTCGCGCTGGACCTGCCGCAGCTCGACAACACCGAGAACGCCACCGCCGACCTGATCGTGGACCCGGCCCACCGGCGTCGCGGGGTGGGCCGGGCGCTGCACGAGCACGCCGTACGGCTGCTGCGCGAGCGGGGCCGCAAGCGGGTGCTGGGGATGGCGGTCGCCGCGCTGCCCGGCGGCCCGCCCCGGCCCGAGGCCGGCGCCGCCTTCGCCGCGTCGACCGGCGCGCAGCCGGCGCTGGCCGAGATCCGCAGCCGGCTCGACACCACCCGGCTCGACCACGACGGGCTGGACGCCGCGCTGGCCGACGCCCGCACCCGGGCCGACGGCTACCGCGTCCTCCGCTGGCAGGGGAGCACCCCCGACGAGCACGTCGCCGACATCGCCTACCTCGACGGCCGGCTGATGGCCGACGCGCCCCTCGGCGACGTGGAGTGGGAGCCCGAGCGGATCGACGTCGAACGGGTCCGCGGCATCGAGCGGGCGCTGGAGGCGCGGGGGCGGCGGCGCTACCACACGGCGGTGCGCCACGAGGCGTCCGGCCGGGTGGCCGCCTGGACCCTGCTCGACGTGGGCCCCTCCGCCGACTGGCACGCGTTCCAGCAGATCACCATCGTCGACCCCGCTCACCGGGGGCACCGGCTCGGCCTGCTCGTCAAGATCGAGAACCTGCGGCACCTGCTCGCCCACGAGCCGGCGGTGCGCGCGATCGACACCTTCAACGCGGCCGAGAACAGCTACATGATCACGATCAACGAGCAGCTCGGCTTCCGCCGGGTCGACGGCTGGACCGACTGGCAGCTCACGATCTGAGTTGTGACACGGCCCTACTGATCCTGGGGCTTCCTGTTGCATGATGGCGGGCATGACGGAGACCCCGCACCCCCTGTACGACAGGCACGCCGACACCCTGACCCGTGCGCTGACCGCGATCACGGAGCGCGGGTACTGGTCCGCCTACCCCGAGTCGCCCAGCCCACGGGTCTACGGCGAGACCTCCGCCGCCGACGGCAAGGCCGCCTTCGAGGCGTACCTCGGCGGCGACTTCCCCCTCGACCAGCCGGGCGCCGGCGACCGGGTCGCCACCGAGACCAGCCCGTTCGGCGTCGAGCTGGGCGTCCGCTACCCGCACGCCGGGGCCGACGAGCTGGTCGCCGCCGCCTCCGCCGCCCTGCCGAGCTGGCGTGACGCCGGCCCGCAGACCCGGGTGGGCGTCTGCCTGGAGATCCTCGACCGGCTGCACAAGCACATCTTCGAGCTGGCCAACGCGGTGCAGTTCACCAGCGGCCAGGCGTTCGTGATGGCCTTCCAGGCCGGCGGCGCGCACGCGCTGGACCGCGCGCTGGAGGCGGTCGCCTACGCGTACGCGGAGATGACCCGGCACCCGGGGACGGCGGGCTGGGAGAAGGCCGCCGGCAAGGGCGACCCGCTGCGGATGACCAAGACCTTCCACGTGGTGCCCCGCGGCGTGGCGCTGGTGATCGGCTGCAACACCTTCCCGACCTGGAACTCGTACCCGGGGCTGTTCGCCTCGCTGGTCACCGGCAACCCGGTGGTCGTCAAGCCGCACCCGCGCGCGGTGCTGCCGCTGGCCATCACCGTCCGGTACGCCCGGGAGGTGCTCGCCGAGGCCGGCTTCGACCCGAACCTGGTGCTGCTCGCCCCCGAGGCCCCCGGCGAGAAGCTCGCCTCCACGCTGGCCCTGCACCCGGCTGTGAAGATCGTCGACTTCACGGGTTCCACCGAGTACGGCGACTGGCTGGAGGCCAACGCCCGGCAGGCGGCGGTCTACACCGAGAAGGCCGGCCTGAACACGGTGGTGGTCGACTCCACCGACGACTTCGCCGGGATGTGCCGCAACCTCGGCTTCACGCTGACCCTCTACAGCGGCCAGATGTGCACCACCTCGCAGAACGTCCTCATCCCCGCCGGGGGGATCGCCACCGACCAGGGGCACAAGAGCTTCGACGAGGTGGCCGGCGGGATCGCCGCCGCGATCGGCAAGCTCACCGCCGACCCGGCGCGCGGGGTGGAGCTCACCGGCGCGATCGTCAACGACGGGGTGCTGGAGCGCCTCGACGAGGTCACCAAGGTCGGCGAGACGGTGCTGGAGTCGCGTACGGTCGAGCACCCGGCCTTCCCCGGCGCGGTGGTCCGCACCCCGACGCTGGTCAAGCTGGCGGCCGACGACACGGCGACCTACTCGAAGGAGTGGTTCGGGCCGATCTCGTTCGCCATCGCGACCGACTCGACGGCGCACAGCCTGGAGATCCTGCGGTCGACGGTCGGCGAGAAGGGCGCGCTCACCGCGGCGGTCTACTCCACCGACGAGGCGGTCCTCGACGCGGCCGAGGCGGCGGCGATCGAGGTCGGGGTGCACCTGTCCTGCAACCTGACCGGCGGGGTCTTCGTGAACCAGTCGGCGGCCTTCTCCGACTTCCACGGCAGCGGCGCGAACGCGGCGGCCAACTCCGCGCTCACCGACGGCGCCTACGTGGCCAACCGGTTCCGCATCGTGCAGTCCCGCCGGCACGCCTGAGTCGCGGTTGGGTTTCCGGGGCGGCCCGCCCCGGAAACCCAGCCGTGTCAGGCGGCGCGGCGCATCTGGAGTTCGGTGAGCGCCGGCACGGTGGGGTGCGGCACGCGCACGCCGGTGTCGACGAAGCCCAGCCGCCGGTAGGCGCGGTAGGCCCGGTCGTTGCCGACCACCACCTCCAGCATCAGCTCGGGCCGGCCGCACTTCCGGGACCAGGCGGCCACCGCCTCGACCAGCTCGCCGAGCAGGCCGGTGCCGCGCCAGGACGGGGTGACGTAGACGGCGTAGACGACGGTCAGCCCGGGCTCCTCCGGGGTCACCGTGCCCCCGGCGTGCCCGACCAGCCGGCCGCCCGGGTCCGCGACGAACTGCGCGGTGTCCGCGCCGGCCGACACGTACGCGATCCGGGCCGCGTAGTCGGCGTGCGGCCGGGCCGCCGCGTTGGCGAGGGTCTCCAGGAAGGCCAGCGGCGCGTCGGCGAGCATCTCCAGCCGCAGCGCCCGCATCCGGGCGGCGTCCTCGGGCCGGACCCGCCGGATCTCCGCGCGCCGGGTGCCCGCCGACCCCCGCCCCGGCCCGTCCGGCGTCCTCGTCATGCCGAATGCCTACCACAGCGACGGATGACGATGCCCCTCGATCGGAATATGCCCGATTTGGGGTCGTGCGCCGTCGTCACGCCTCGTGTAGCGTGCGATTTCGGTCACCGATTTCAGCGGCCTCCCCGACCGCGGTTCGGTGGTCCTCCGGTGCCGGTCCGCCGGTCTCCGGGTTGTGGAACGCCGTGCAGAGTGAGGAAGTGGACCGTGGCACAGGGCACCGTTAAGTGGTTCAACGCCGAAAAGGGCTACGGCTTCATCGCCGTCGACGGCGGGCAGGACGTCTTCGTCCACTTCTCCGCGATCGAGATGGACGGCTACAAGGCGCTGGACGACGGCCAGCGGGTGGAGTTCGAGATCGCCCAGGGCCAGAAGGGGCCCCAGGCCGAGCGCGTACGCGTCATCGCCTGACCCCGTCCGCCACGGACCGGGCCCTTCCGCCGCCGACCGCCCCGCGCGGCGGCTCCAACGACATACGTCGATCTGCGTGGGTCGCCTCGGTGCGCCTGCGGGCCGCTCCGGCGGGTGAGCCGGTCGGGTGACCCGCTTCGACACCTGGGTTCGGCGGGCGGGATGGTGGCGTGTGGTGGGCGCTGTCGAGCTGCCCCGCTTGTAGGACCACCCCGTCTCTGTAGGAGCATGCCTCGCATCCGGCTCGGCCGCCTGCGAGGCATGGCGTGCCCCATCTGTGAGGGCAGCTCGACAGGGGCCGGGCAGCGGCACCGGTGGGGCCGGGTTCCGGGGTGTGACCCGCGGCATCGTTGGGCGGAACCCTGGCCGGGGCGGGCCGTGGTCGTGGTTCGTGGTCGTGGTTCGTGGTTCGTGGCGTGGCACCCCGGACTGCGGTTACGGGCGCCAGGCAGGGAGGATCGTGAGCCGGTTCAGCCGTCGCTGAGGAGGGTTCATGTCCGACCAGCCACCCCAGGCCACGCCACCGTCGGGGGATCCGGACCCCGCCACGGCCGGCGATGCGAGCGCGCCGCAGCCGCAGGGGTGGGTCTTCCCGCCCACCGGCGGGTTCCCGGCCGGCTCCGGCCCGTACGGCGGGCAGCCGTGGTATCCGGGCGCGCCGGTCGTGTACCCGGGGCAGCCGGTCCACGGGTGGTACCCGCCCGGCCACGGCCTCGACCCGGCCGACCCGCTGGTCACCCCGCCGGGCGGAGGCGTGAGCGGCTGGTTCGACCGGTGCGTCGGCGCGGTGCGCCGGGGCTGGAAGCCGCTGCTGCCGATCCTGCTGCTCACCCAGGTGCTGCCGGCCGTGGTGCTGTCGGTGCTCGCGCTGCTGGTCGACCCGTCGGCCCGGTGGAACGAGTCGATGGCCGACGACCCGGCCGCGCTGCCCGACACCTTCCTGGCCGACCTGGGCACCATGATGGCCGTGCTGATCGGCGGCGCCCTGGTCTTCGGCCTGGTGCAGAGCCTCGGCTGGGCCGCCGGCACCTGGGTGGTCGCCCGGCAGGCGGCCGGCCAGCCGGTGACCGTCGGCGCCGCGCTGGGCTACGGCCTGCGCCGGGCGCCGGGCCTCTGGGGTTGGACCCTGCTGATGAGCGTGATCATTGGGCTCGGGGTGTGCTTCTGCGTCATCCCCGGCATCTACTTCGCCTTCGCGCTGAGCATGGCCGGCCCGGTCTACCTCTTCGAGCGGCAGCACCCGATCGGCCGCTCGTACCGGATGTTCCACGACCGGCTGGGCCTGCTGCTCGGCCGGGTGGCGCTCGTCGCGGCGGCGGTGATCGTCGGGGGCGGGGCGGCCGGCCTGGTGGAGGGCATCGGCTCGCTGCCGTTCGGCGTCACCCCGCTGGAGTCGCCGGGCACGGCGGTGGGCGCGATCGCGGTGGCGGTGCTCGGCGGCGTGCTGGGCCTGCCCGCCCACCTCGCCCAGCTGGTCGGCCTGGTCGCCACGTACGCCGAGCAGCGCGCCCACGAGGGGCCGGTGGACAGCGCGCGGCTGGCCGGTGAACTCGGCTGAGCGGGGCGGGTGTGCTTGCACTCGGCAGGGGAGAGTGCTAAACAAGTCATTGGCACTCGCATACCGTGAGTGCCAATGGTCGGGGCGGTAGGGCCACGGCCGCACGGGCGTCCACACGCCGGTGCGGCACATGGCCGGTCGTCGCGGGCTATCCGGCCCGGCCGAGGAGACGTCGTCGTCGCCAGGTGGCGACGTCCCCAAGGTGCGTACACCAGGCGGCCCATCCGGGACACAACCTCCGGGTGGCCCGTGAGTGTCCAGGAGGACAACGCCGTATGGCCAAGATGATCGCGTTCGACGAAGAGGCGCGCCGGGGCCTCGAGCGGGGCATGAACCAGCTCGCCGACGCCGTGAAGGTGACCCTCGGCCCCAAGGGCCGCAACGTCGTGCTCGAGAAGAAGTGGGGTGCCCCCACCATCACCAACGATGGTGTGAGCATCGCCAAGGAGATCGAGCTCGAGGACCCCTACGAGAAGATCGGCGCCGAGCTGGTCAAGGAGGTCGCCAAGAAGACCGACGACGTGGCCGGTGACGGCACGACGACGGCGACCGTCCTGGCCCAGGCCCTCGTCCGCGAGGGTCTGCGCAACGTGGCCGCCGGTGCCAACCCGATGGCCCTGAAGCGGGGCATCGAGGCTGCCGTGGCCAGCGTCTCGGAGGAGCTGTCCAAGCTCGCCAAGGACGTCGAGACCAAGGAGCAGATCGCCTCCACCGCCTCCATCTCCGCCGGTGACAGCACCGTCGGCGAGATCATCGCCGAGGCGATGGACAAGGTCGGCAAGGAAGGCGTCATCACCGTCGAGGAGAGCAACACCTTCGGCCTGGAGCTGGAGCTCACCGAGGGTATGCGCTTCGACAAGGGCTACATCTCGGCCTACTTCATGACCGACCCGGAGCGCATGGAGGCCGTCTTCGACGACCCCTACCTCCTGATCGTCAACAGCAAGATCTCGTCGGTCAAGGACCTGCTCCCGATCCTCGAGAAGGTCATGCAGTCGGGCAAGCCGCTGCTGATCATCGCCGAGGACATCGAGGGCGAGGCCCTGGCCACCCTGGTCGTCAACAAGGTCCGGGGCACCTTCAAGTCGGTCGCCGTCAAGGCGCCGGGCTTCGGTGACCGCCGCAAGGCCATGCTGGCCGACATCGCCATCCTCACCGGTGGCCAGGTCATCAGCGAGGAGGTCGGCCTCAAGCTGGACGCCGTCGGCCTCGACATGCTGGGCCGCGCCCGCAAGGTCGTGGTGACCAAGGACGAGACCACCATCGTCGACGGTGCCGGCGACGCCGAGCAGATCCAGGGCCGGGTCAACCAGATCCGGGCCGAGATCGACAAGAGCGACTCCGACTACGACCGCGAGAAGCTGCAGGAGCGGCTGGCCAAGCTGGCCGGCGGCGTCGCGGTGATCAAGGTCGGCGCGGCCACCGAGGTCGAGCTGAAGGAGCGCAAGCACCGCATCGAGGACGCCGTCCGCAACGCGAAGGCCGCCGTCGAGGAGGGCATCGTCCCGGGTGGTGGCGTCGCGCTGGTGCAGGCCGGCAAGACCGCCTTCGACAAGCTGGACCTGACCGGCGACGAGGCGACCGGCGCGCAGATCGTCAAGATCGCGCTGGACGCCCCGCTGCGGCAGATCGCCGTCAACGCCGGCCTCGAGGGCGGCGTGGTCGTCGAGCACGTCCGCAACATCGAGCCGGGTCACGGCCTCAACGCCGCCAACGGCGAGTACGTCGACCTGCTGGCCGCGGGCATCATCGACCCGGCCAAGGTGACCCGTTCGGCGCTGCAGAACGCCTCGTCGATCGCGGCGCTCTTCCTCACCACCGAGGCCGTCGTGGCGGACAAGCCGGAGAAGGCCCCGGCCGCCCCGGCTGGTCCGGGTGGCGGGGACATGGACTTCTGAGTCCAGTTCCACGTACGCCGGAAGGGGCGGGCCGCGTCAGCGGTCCGCCCCTTCCGCCGTCAGGTCGGCAGTGGCCGTTGGTTGCGTCTCTTCTGCGCCCGGCCGTACGGCTGCGGGATCTGGACCGGCTCGTCGACCAGCGTCACCGGCTCGTCGGTCGGCTCGTCGGCGCCGCTCATCTCCGCCTGCTGCTCGGCGTCGCCGTAGTCGAGCCGGTCGAACGGCAACGGGCCGGGGCGTTCGTCGTCCGTGGTCATGGCTGCCTCCTCTACCGAAACGGTAGGGGGCGTCGATCAAAGATGGGGGCGAATGGGGTTATCGATGTCTATATCCCCTTCGCCCCCTTCTGTCACTCCCCGAGCGTCCTGCGGTACAGGAAGAAGACCCGCTCGATCCGGGCGCCCGCGCTGCCCGAGTAGAACGGCACCGGCCCCACCCAGCCGATCTGCGCCGCCGTCACGCCCGCCGCCCGCTGGTCGCGCAGGCAGCGGCGCAGCAGCACCCCGCCGATCCCCGAGCCCTCCGCCGCCGGGGCGGTGCCCATCGGCCCGAACCAGCTCGGCCGGGACGACCCGTACGCGGCGAAGCCGAGCACCTCGCCGTCGCGCTCGGCCAGGTGGCAGCCCGCCCCCTCCCGGCCCACCGAGCCGGCCAGCTCCGCGTCCCAGGCGCCGCCGAACGTGGCGCGGGCGAACTCCGCCAGCGCCGGCAGGTCGGCCGGCTCGGCGCGGCGGACCGAGACGCCCCGGCCGGCCAGCCGTGCCTCCGCCGCCTCCGTGGAGCGCAACGCGGGGGAGTCGTCGTACGACAGGTCGGCGGTCATGTTCCACGCCGTCCGGTCCTGCCGGTAGCCGAGCGCCAGCGCGGCGCAGACCGCCGGGGTGTAGCGCACGTCGATCCCGGGCCAGGCGTAGTACGGCGGGTTGCCCGCCAGCAGCACCTCGGCCGCGCCGAGACCGGCCAGGGTCCGCTCGGCGGACGACAGCAGCGCCCGCCCGACGCCACGGCGCCGGTGGTCGGGGTGCACCGCCACGAGGTCCACGTGCCCGAGCCCGGCGTCCCGCCCCGACAGGGAGCAGACCAGCGCCCCGACCAGCTCCGCCCCCCGGTACGCGCCCAGCGCGACGACCGGCCGGTCGGTGGCCGCTCGGGCCCAGAGCGCGGCCACGAGGGCCGGCGCCTCGGCGGCGTCCTCGGGCAGGTCCAGCGCCCGGCGGCACAGCTCCACCACGGCGGGCGCCCGCTCGGCGGTCAGCTCGACGATCTCCGCATCCATGGTCGCCGACCCTAGAGCACGGGGTGCGGGGGAGGGCAAGGGCCGCTCACCCGCGGGCCGCCCGCACCGCCGCGTACGCGTCGACCAGGCCGGCGCCGGTGATGTTCGCGTCGCCGCCGCAGGTCTCCGTCCGGGAGGCGTACGTCGCCGGGGTCGCCGTGTCCCGCAGGATCTGCCGGGTGCGGGGAAGGTCGCCCACCAGCGCCGGGTTGGCCGACCACATCAGCGCGACGACGCCGGCCACCTGCGGGGTCGCCATCGAGGTGCCGCTCATGGGGGCGTACCCGCCGCCGGGCATCGCCGACAGCACCTCGTCGCCGGGGGCGACCAGGTCCGGCTTCGCCGCCCCCGGCACCGGCCCGCGGGACGAGAAGCTGGTGACCCGGCGCCGCTGGTCCACCGCGCCGACGGTCAGCACGTCCGCGTACGGCGCGGGCGGGTCGTCGATCGAGCCGCAGTACGGGCCGGTGTTGCCGGCGGCGGCGACGACCAGGATGCCGGCGGCCTCCAGGGCGGCGGTGGCCGGCCGGAGTGCGCGCGGGTCGCAGCCCTCGATCGGCGGGCAGCCCCACGAGTTGGTGAGGATCTCCGGGGCGCGCGCCGGGCGCCCGTCCGTGAACGGGTTCCCGCCGGGCGGGAAGGGCGCCAGCATGAACTGGAGGCAGTCCAGGTAGTACCCGGGGCTGCCCAGGTTGCGGTCCAGGTTGACGCAGCCCACCCACTGCGCGCCCGGGGCCACCCCGATCCCCCCTCGGCCCACCGCGCTGCCCACGGTGTGCGTGCCGTGCCCGCCCTGGTCGGTCGGGGAGCGGGTGCCGTCCCACGGGTCGTACCAGGAGTCGTCGCCGCCCCGGAAGCCGGCGGCCAGCGCCGGGTGCCCGCCGTCCACCCCGGAGTCGGAGCTGCCCACCACGATCCCGGAGCCGTCCACCCCGAGCTGCGACCAGACGCGGTCCGCGCCGAGCATCCGGACGTTCCACTCCGGGCCGGCCGGCGCGGGCGCGGTGCCCCGACTGCGGCCGGCCGGCGCGGGCAGCGGCCGCACCCGCTGGCTGACCAGCACCCGGGCCACCTCCGGCCGGCGGGACAGCCAGGCCCGCACCGCCGGCCCGCCGTCCACCTCTACCGCGTTGACCAGGTAGTAGGGGGTGTGGTCCAGCCGCAGCCGGCGCAGGTCCCGGCGCAGGTCGGCCTGGGTCCGCTCGGCGGTGTCGACCAGCCGCCGGTAGACCTCGCCGGCCCGCGCGTCCCGGCCGGCCCGCCCGGCTGTCGCCGGCACCCCGTCCAGGTCGGCCTGTTCGCGCAGCACCACGAACAGCCGCTCGCCGTGCAGGCCGGGCTGGCCCGCGCCGACGGCCACCGCGCCGACCGCGACCAGCAGGGCCGCGGCGGTCACCCCGGCCACCCGCCGGCTCGGCCGCCGGCTGCGGGGCCGGGCCAGCAGCACGCCGTACGCCACGGCGAGCACGGCCGCGACGGCGAGCCCGGCGCCGGCGGCGGCCGCCACCCAGAACGGCACGTCGCGGGTGTTGGCCAGGACGAGGGTGATCTCCTCGGGATCGGTGAAGGCCAGCGGGCCGAGAACGGCGAGCCCGACCAGCCAGCGGGTGGCGGCGCGGACCCCGGCCCGCCCGCCCGGCGCACTTCCGCCCGGCTCACCTCCGGCGGTGTCCGACGGGCCGGCCGGGGCGGTGCCCGGCGGGCCGGCCGGCACCGTGCCCGGCGGCACGGCCGGGGTGGCGGCGGCCGGGCGGCGGGCCGCCGCGTGCAGGGCGGCCAGCGCGAAGCCGGCCGGCGGCAGGGTCAGCAGCAGGGGCAGTTGGGCCCCGGACTGCCCGACCCCGGCGGCGAGGACGAGCAGCGCGACCCCGGCGACCAGCCCGCCGACCAGCACCAGCCGGGCCGGCCGGGGCGGCTCGCCGACGGCGAAGCGGGACCAGAAGGCGTCGCCCAGCAGCGCCCCGGCCAGCGCGCCCAGGGCGGCGGCGGCGAGCCCGGCGAGCACCGTCTCCAGCAGCCCGCCGAGCGCCCCCAGCCAGACCCACGGCAACAGCAGCGCCAGTCCGCCGGCCACCCCGAGCAGGGTGGCGGTCGGGGCGGAGGGCCGGTGCGGGGCGGCGGCGCGCCGGGCGAGCGCCCGCAGGACGAGGGCGGCCGGGGCGGCCGTGGCGGCGAGCGCCGCGAGGTACGCCTCGTGGTGCACCGGCGGGAGCGCCCGGAGCAGCCCCAGCGCGCCGAGCACGAGTGCCGCGGCCAGCCAGGCCCGGCCGGTGGCGCGGACCGCCGCCGAGCGGGGCAGCAGGGCGAGCGGAAGCGCGGGCGCGCCGACCAGCAGCACGGTCAACAGCACCGTCGCCGGCCAGAGCCACACCACGCGGTGCAGCCCGGAGGCCAGCACGATCTGGTCGGCCAGCCACCCGCCGAACTGGCTGACCACCACGAACCCGACCGTCCAGCAACCGGCGACCACCGCCGCCACCACGGGCCACGGACTCGACCGGGCGGGCGCGGCCGGCGGGAGCGGGGCGGGCTGACCAGCGGGGAACGGGGGGCCGATCTCCATTCCTCAGACAGTACGGCGCGGACGGTGTGTGCCGCCGGTGTGGCCGTGACGGTTACCGTGGACGGGTGCGCGACCCCAACGTGTCCCGAACCGAGGCCAGCCAGCTCTCCCCGGAGCGCCGGGCCACCGACCTGCGCCGCCTGCGGGCCGAACGCTTCGACGTGCTGGTCATCGGCGGTGGGGTGACCGGGGCGGGCGCCGCCCTCGACGCGGCCTCGCGCGGGCTGAAGGTGGCCCTGGTGGAGGCGCGCGACTACGCCGCCGGCACCTCCAGCCGTTCCAGCAAGCTGATCCACGGCGGCCTGCGCTACCTGGAGCAGTTGGAGTTCCACCTGGTGCACGAGGCGCTCACCGAGCGCGGCCTGCTCGCCACCCGGCTCGCCCCGCACCTGGTGCGGCCGGTGCCCATCCTGGTCCCGCTGCCCGGCGGGCGCGGCGCGCGCGACCTGCCCGGCCGGCTGTTCCGCCGCTCCTACTACGGCGCCGGAGTGGCGGCGTACGACGCCTTCGCCGGGATCTTCGGCGGCGGCCGGGGCATGCCGCTGCACCGCCACCTGACCCGCGAGGGTGCCCGCCGGGTCTTCCCCAGCCTGCGGCCCGACGCGCTGGCCGGCGCGATCCGCTACTACGACGGGCAGGTCGACGACGCCCGGCTGGTGGTGACCCTGGCCCGCACCGCGGCCAGCCTCGGCGCGACCGTGGTGCCCAGCGCCCGGGCGGTCGGGCTGATCCGGCAGGCCCGCGAGGTCACCGGCGTCCGGGTCCGCGACCTGGAGGCGCCGGCCGGCTCCCCGGACGCCGAGTTCGAGGTGCGCGCCCGCACCGTCATCGCCGCCACCGGCGTGTGGAGCGACGACATGTCCCGGATGCTGAACGACGTCGGGCTGCGCCCCGGCATCCGCGTCCGGGCCTCCAAGGGCGTGCACCTGGTGGTGCCCCGCTCGGCGATCACCGGCGAGGCGGGGCTGATCCTGCGTACGGCGACCAGCGTGCTCTTCGTCATCCCGTGGGGCGGGCACTGGATCATCGGCACCACCGACACCGACTGGCGGCTCGACCGGTCCCACCCGGCCGCCTCCGCCCGGGACATCGAATACCTGCTGGAGCAGGTCAACACCGTGCTGGACCGGCCGCTCACCACGGCCGACATCGAGGGCGTCTACGCCGGGCTGCGGCCGCTGCTGGCCGGCGAGGCCGACTCCACCTCGAAACTGTCCCGCGAGCACGCCGTCTTCGAGCCGATGCTCGGGCTGCTGCTGGTCGCCGGCGGCAAGTACACGACGTACCGGGTGATGGCCTCGGACGTGGTCGACCGGGCCGCCCACCGGCTCGGCGCCGTACGCCCCTCGCGTACCGCCGACCTGCCGCTGCTGGGCGCGGACGGCTACCCGGCGATGTGGCGGGGCCGGGCGGACCTGGCCCGCCGGCACGGGATGCCGGTCGGGGTGGTCGAGCACCTGCTGGAGCGCTACGGCACCCTCACCCTGGACCTGCTCGCGCTGGTCGACGCCGACCCGCTGCTCGCCTCCCCGCTGGCCGGTGCCCCGGAATACCTCGCGGCCGAGGTGACGTACGCGGCCCGGGCGGAGGGGGCGCTGCACCTGGAGGACGTGCTCACCCGGCGGACCCGGATCTCCTTCGAGACCGCGCACCGCGGCCTGGAGTCGGCCGGGCACGCCGCCGAACTGATGGGCGCGGTGCTCGGTTGGGACGAGGCCACCCGGGCCCGCGAGGTGGAGCACTACCGGGCCAGGGTGGAGGCGGAACGCCAGTCCCAGCTGATGCCCGACGACGCCACGGCGGACGCCGCCCGGCTCGGCGCGCCCGACGTCCGGGGCTTCGCGGCCGACCGTGGCTCGGACGACGATCCCGTCGAACTACCGTCGTCGTCCCGCTGACCGATCCCCCACCCCTACCGTCGACGGCCGACCGCCGACTGACCCCGCGCCGCCCCGCTCCGCCGCGCCTGCGGTGTCCCGCCGCCCCGCGCGGCGCCCGCCACCCCTGCGGCTTTCGCCGCGCGTCGCCCCGTCGGCGCCCCCGGCCGGGGCCGGTCAGAGGACCTTGCCGGGGTTGAGCAGGCCGGTCGGGTCGAGCGCGGCCTTGATCGCCTGATGCACGGCGACGCCCACCGGGCCGATCTCGCGGGCCAGCCAGTCCCGCTTGAGCAGGCCCACGCCGTGCTCGCCGGTGCAGGTGCCGCCCAGCTCCAGGCCGAGTCGCATGATCTCGTCGAAGGCGCGCCGGCCGCGTTCCAGGCTCGCCGGGTCGGCCCGGTCCACCACGATGTTCGGGTGCATGTTGCCGTCGCCGGCATGACCGACGACGCCGATCGGCACGTCGCACTCCGCCGCGATCCGGGCCACCCCGTCCAGCAGCGCCGCCAGCGCGCCCCGGGGCACCGCCACGTCGTCGATGACCAGGCCGCCGTTGCCGCCCGGGTAGGCGTCCGCGGCGAACTTCTCCATGGCCGGGTGCGCGAGCCGGCGGGCCTGCAACAGGGCGGCCGCCTCCACGGCGTCGGTGGCCGCGTAGACCTCGTCGGCGCCGGCCGCCTCGCAGACCGCGGCCAGCCCGGCCAGGTCGTCGGCCGCCCGGGAGCCGGTGTCGGCGGCGGCCAGCAGCAGCGCCTGCGCGTCCGTCCGCAGACCCATCGGCCGGTACGCCTCGATCGCCCGCAGGTGGGTCTGGTCCAGCAGCTCCAGCAGGCTGGGGGAGAGGCCCCGGGCGGCGATCTCGGCGACGGCCGCGCCGGCCGCGGCGGTGGACGGGAAGACCGCCACCATGGTCAACGACTCCGCCGGGGCGGGACGCAGCGCGACGGTCACCTCGGTGATCACGCCCAGGGTGCCCTCGGAGCCGACGAAGAGCCGGGTGAGGTCGTACCCGGCGACGCCCTTGGCCGTGCGCCGGCCGGTGCGCAGCACCTCGCCGGAGGCGAGCACCACCTCCAGGCCGAGGACGTACTCGGTGGTGACGCCGTACTTGACGCAGCACATGCCGCCCGCGTTGGTGGCGACGTTGCCGCCGATGGTGGAGGACTCCCACGAGCCGGGGTCGGGCGGGTACCACAGCCCCTGCTTCGCCACCGCGGCGGCGAGCGTCGCGTTGACCACGCCGGGCTGCACCACGGCGATCCGGCTCACCGGGTCGATCTCCAGGATGGCGTCCATCGCGACCGTGCTGAGCACCACCGCGCCGTCGACCGCGTTGGCCGCGCCGGCCAGCCCGGTCCGCGCCCCCTGCGGCACCACCGGCACGCCGTGCCGGGCGGCCTCCCGCAGCACGGCGGAGACCTGGGCGGTGTCGCGGGGACGGACGACCACCAGGGGCGTGCCGGCGGCGCAGAGGTCCGCCTCGTCCCGTTCGTGCATCCGGAGCAGGTCCGGGTCGGTCAGCACGGCGTCGTCGTCGAGCGCCGCCCGCAGGTCGTCGAGGAGAGGGGGTCCGGCCATGCCGCCGAGGCTACGGTCGGCCGCGCGCGACCGACAACCGGCCCTCGCACCGGGTACCTTGGCCGGCATGCTCTACCTGGACCGGCCCGCCTGGCCGTCGCGGGGGCGGCTCTGGTCCCACCTGATCAGCGACGTCTCCCATGCCGAGGTGCACGCCTTCGCCGAGGCGCTGGGGGTGCCCCGCCGGGGTTTCGACCGGGACCACTACGACATTCCCGCCGAGCGGTTCGCCGCAGCGGTCTGGCTGGGCGCCCGGGTGGTGCCGAGCCGGGAACTCGTGCGCCTGCTCCGGCAGGCCGGCCTGCGCCGACCGAAGCACCTGGCCCGCCCCCGCACCCCCGCCGCCCGCCCCTCCGGCGATCTTGCCGTTCCGGCCCTCCCCACGCGGTGACTCACGGCTTCCGCCAGGGCCGAACCGGCAAGATCGCGGAAGCCGGGGCGGGGGGCGGGAGTCAGTGGAGGGTGGCCAGTTCGCGGGTGAGGTTGGCGCGGGCCCGGGCTTCCCAGCGGGTGGCCAGCGGCGGCAGCCGGAACAGGGCCGGCAGGGCGAGCAGCCCGGCGAGCACCCGGGCGCGGCCGGCCGCGAAGGCCGGGTCGGGCACGTGCGCGTACTCCCGGCGGATCGCGGCGGCGTAGTGGTCGTACGCCTCGGGCGGCGCGGCCAGGACGGCGAGGTCGGCGTCGCAGAGCAGCGCGCCGTCGGCGTCGCCCGGGTCGACGGCGTGCCCGGCGGTGAGCAGGACCAGCCGGCGGACCTCGGCCACGGCGTCGGCCGGCAGCCCCGACCGGGTGAGCAGGGCGTCGGCGAGCGCCGCGCTGTCCCGCTCGTTGGCGTCGCCCTCGGCGCGCGGGTCGTAGACCGCGTCGTGGCACCAGGCCGCGAGGCGCACCAGGTCCGGCCGCACGGCGGACGACGCGTGCGCGTCGACCACGTCGAGGACGACGGTCAGATGGGCGACCGTGTGGTGGTGCCGGTGCGGTTCCCGCCAGCGCCCCAGCAGCTCCGCCCCGGCGCGGTCCCGCTGCGCCGGGTCGGTCGCCCCGGCGCCCCGGGCCGCCGCCCGCCACCGGTCGAGAAGGTCGGCCATGTGGCCGAGTCTGCCGCACCGCCGCCGACCCGGAGGATTCACCCGCCCCGGTACGGGTAGTCCCCGCCATGGCCGTGGCCCGGGACCGTCGACTCTCGCTGGTGCGGCGCGCCATCCGCCGCGACGGCGGAACGGACATCGACGCGGCCCGCATCGCCGACGCGATGGAGAAGCTGCGGCACCACGGCAGGGCGACCCTGCACGACCGGCTGCACCGGGTGCGGATGGCGTGGGGCCTGGCCGTGCAGGCCGGCCTCGCCGCCGGCCTGTCCTGGTGGGCGGCGCACAATCTGCTGGGCAACCCGGAGCCGGTGTTCGCGCCGATCTCCGCGGTCGGCACCCTCGCCGCCTCGGTCGGGCAGCGGCTCCGCCGCACGGTGGAGCTGATCGTAGGGGTGGCGATCGGGGTCGCCGTGGGCGACTTCCTCATCTACCTGGTCGGCACCGGGGCGTGGCAGCTCGGCCTCGTGGTGACCGGGTCGATCGTGCTGACCATCTTCGCCGGCGCCAGCGTGTCCATCGTCATCCAGGCGGCGGCCACGGCCGTGCTGATCGTCACGCTGAGCCCGAAGACCGCGAACCTGGAGATCCCCCGGTTCGTCGACGCGTTCGTCGGCGGCGGGATCGCGTTGCTGGTCACCTCGGTCCTGCTGCCGCTCAATCCGCTCCGGGTGATCAACCGGGCCGCCCGGCCGGCGCTCGACCTGCTCGCCGCCCAGCTCGACGGCACCGCCGACGCCCTCCGCCAACGGGACCGGGACAAGGCCCAACAAGCCCTGGACCGGCTGCGCAACAACCAGGAGGAACTGTCCACCTTCACCGAGGCGATCGAGGGGGCGAAGGAGACCGCCGTCCTCTCGCCGGCCCGGTGGCACCGGCGGGACGAACTCACCCACTACGCCGAGGCCGCCGACCCGATCGACCGGGCGATGCGCAACGCCGGCACGCTGATCCGGCGCGCGGTCACCCTGATCGAGGACGAGGAGCCCGTGCCGGAGCCGATGCCGGATGCGGCGGCCCACCTCGCCGAGTCGGTACGCCTGCTCAAGCACGAGTTCGCCGTCGGCGAGGAACCGGAGAAGGCACGGGAGCGGGCGCTGCGCGCGGTCAGCGAGGCCGGCCGGGCGTACGCCGCCGGGGTGGGCTTCTCCGGCAGCGTGGTGATCGCGCAGGTGCGCACCACGGCCAGCGACCTGCTGGTGGCCTCCGGAATCAGCCAGGAGGAGGCGAACCGCCTGGTCCGGGAGTCCTTCGGCGACCAGGAGACCCCGAGCGGCCAGGCCGAGCCGGCCGCCGCCCCGAAGCCGCCCACCGCCCCGCCGGTCGGCTGACCCGCCGGCCCGCGGGTCAGCCGTGCGGCGGCGGTCGTTCAGGCCGCCGCGGCGAGGGCGGCGAGCAGCCGGTCCACGTGTTCCGCCGTGCTGCCCAGGCCGACGCTCGCGCGCAGGGCGGTCGGCGGCAGGTCCCGCCGGCCGCTGCGCGCCGCCGCCTCGGCGAGCAGTCGCCGGGCCAGCGGGTGGGCGCAGAAGAGGCCGTCGCGCACCCCGATGTCGTGGTTGCCGGCCAGGTCCGCCGCCACGTCCGCCGAGTCCCGGCCGGCCACCACGAACGACACGATGCCCACCCGCGGTGCGTCCGGCCCGAAGGTGCGCAGCTCCACCACGTGCGGCAGGGCCGCCAGGCCGCGGCGCAGCCGGGCCAGCAGGGCCTGCTCGGCGTCGTGCAGCGCCGCCCGGTCGGCCCCGGCCAGGGCGTCGCAGACCGCCGCGAGGGCGACCGCGCCGAGCAGATTCGGCGTGCCCGCCTCGTGCCGGGCCGGTCCGGTCGCCCACCGTACGTCGTGGGTGGCCGCGCCGACGTGGCCGGTGGCGCCCCCGCCGGCCAGGTACGGCGGCGCGGCGTCCAGCCAGTCCGCCCGCCCGACGAGCACCCCCGCGCCGAACGGCGCGTACAGCTTGTGGCCGGAGACCGCGAGGTAGTCGACGTCGAGGGCGGCGACGTCCACCGGCGCGTGCGGCGCGAGCTGCGCGGCGTCCACGGCGATCCGGGCTCCGTGTCGCCGGGCCACCCGGGCCAGCTCCGCCACCGGCCAGCGCTCGCCGGTCACGTTGCTCGCCCCGGTCACCGCGACGAGCACGGGCAGGCGGTGGTCGGCGCCGGGGCCGCCCCCCGCGCCCGGCCGACGCAGCTCGGCGAGGGCGGCGTCCAGCGCCCGGACCGCCTCGGCCGGCTCCCGCGGCACCGGCAGCCGGACCGATCCGCGCGGCCAGGGCAGCAGGTTCGCGTGGTGCTCCCCGCCGAAGGTCACCACCGTGGTGCCGGCGGGCAGCACCCGGGCCAGCAGGTTCAGCGCGTCCGTGGTGTTGCGGGTGAAGAGCACGTGGTCGTCGGCGCGGGCGCCGAAGAAGTCGCCGACGGTCTGCCGGGCGCGCTCGTAGGCGAGGGTGCAGCGCCGTGACAGCGCCCCCGCGCCGCGGTGCACGCTGGCGTACCAGGGGAGCAGTTCGGCCACCGCGTCGGCGGCGGCCCGCGCGCACGGCGCGGTGGCCGCGTAGTCCAGGTTGACCTGGCCCGGCACGCCGAGCACGTCGAGCGGCCCGGCGGCCGCGGGCGGCGGCGCGGTCCGCGTCGGGTGCGGCGCGGGCGGGGGTACGAGGGTGACGGTCATCGGCCGACCTCCGGGTCCGGGGACCCCGGGTGGGCACACCGGGCGGGGTCCGCGCTTGCCCGGCACGCGGATCGGGCCGGGCCCGGTCATCACCCGGGGCACCCCACCGCGAACCTCGACGAGGGTTGCCGGCCAGCAAGCCGGGGCTTGACGCTGGCGCTCGTGACCTGCCGGCAGCATAGCGCGCGGATGCGCCCGGTCCAGCCGGCCGGGGGTGACTACGCTGACCGCATGGCCGACACCCCGCCCGGCGCACCCCTGCCGCCGTCGCCGACCGTGCCCGCCGTCCCGCCGTCGGGCGCGGCCGCTCCCCGGATGCCGCTGCGCCGGCTGGGCTGGCGGCGGGCCCTGGTGCTGGCCGGGGTCGTCCTGCTGATCGCCGCCTGCGCGGTGTTCATGGTCTTCACGCTCGGCGAGAGCCTCGGCGTGCAGGCGCTGCTGATCGGCCTGGTCGCGGCGATCCTTCCGGTCCCGGTGCTGGTGGGCTGTTTCCTCTGGCTCGACCGGTACGAACCGGAACCGCTGAAATACCTGATCTTCTGCTTCGCCTGGGGCGCGTTCGTCTCGACGGCCGCCTCGCTGACCGTCAACGAGTTCTCGTCCGGGCTGTTCGACGACTGGGGGCTGCCGACCGCGCTGACGGCGGTGCTGGTCGCGCCGTTCATCGAGGAGCTCACCAAGGCGCTCGGGCCGATCCTGCTGCTGATCTTCCGCCGACGGGAGATCTCCGGGATCACCGACGCCCTGGTCTACTGCGGGCTCTCCGCGATCGGGTTCGCCATGGTGGAGAACATCCTCTACCTGGGCGGCTACGGCTACGCCACCGGCGTCGAGCGGTACGGCCCGGCGACCGGCACGCAGCAGGTCATCGCGATCTTCATCGTCCGGATCCTGCTCTTCGGCTTCGCCCACCCGCTGTTCACCTCGATGACCGGGGTGGGGCTGGGCATCGCCGCCCGCACCGCCGACCGGCGCGTCCGGGTGCTCGCCCCGATCGCCGGCCTGCTGCTGGCGATGATGCTGCACGGCCTGTGGAACCTGCTGCCCACGCTCACCCAGGCCACCGGTGAGGCGCTGATCATGCTGTACGGCTTCATCGGCGTGATGGTGCCGATCTTTTTCGGCATGGTCGGGCTGGCCCTGTGGCTGCGGGCCTGGGAGGGGCGGCTCACCGAGCGCACCCTGCCGGACTACGTCCGGGCCGGCTGGCTGACCCCGCCGGAGGTGGCGGCGCTGAGCAGCCTGGGGCGACGCCACGCGGCCCGGGTGTGGGCCAAGCGGGTGGCCGGGGACGCCGGCGTGCGGGCCATGCGCGGCTACCAGTTCGCGGCGACCCGGCTGGCGCTGCTGCGCGACGGCGCGCTGCGCGGCCTGGACCGCAGGCCGGCGGACCGGGAACGGACGGCGCGGGAGGAACGGGAGCTGCTGGAGGCGATCGCCGCGTACCGGTCGTTCTTCGTGGGGAGGGATCCGCAGGCGCCGGCCGGGATCTGGGACGGGCACCGCTACCACCTGCGGTTCCCGGACGGCTCGCAGCGGACGGTCGAGGCGCCGGACGAGCCGGTGGTGCCGATCCCGGTGGTGCTCGCCCCGCCGCCCCCGGCCTTCCCCGCCGGCTACGGGGCCCCCGGCTACGGCCCGCCCGGCTGGCCCGGCGCGCGACCCGCGGGTCCCTGGCCGCCCGGCCACCACTGACCCGGTCCCCGGCCGGCGGTCACCGCTGGGGCGGCGCCCCGGGTCGCTTCCTGGTGGTCCGGGTCGTCAGGTCATCAGGCTGGTGAGGAAGTCGCCGAGGCCCTGCGCCATCGCCATCAGCCCCGCCCCGATCGCCTTGAACATCTCGGCCGCGCCCTCGGGCCGGAACGCCATGAAGTAGATCAGGAACGCGACGCTTCCCCAGAGCAGCAGCTTCTTCACGAATACCGGCATCGTCCCTCCCCAGGGCCGGTGGTGCGGCTGGCTTCCCGGCCGGGAGCGCCGCAAACGACACCGGCGCCCGCAGCCGCGCGCGGCGGGGCGGGCGGGGAGGGCTCAGAGGTAGAGGCCGGTGGAGTTGTCCTCCACGCGCTCGGCGGCCACGGCGTGCACGTCGCGTTCGCGCAGCAGCACGTACCCGCGGCCGTGCAGCTCGACCTCCGAGCGGTCGTCCGGGTCGAACAGGACCCGGTCGCCCGAGACGATGGCGCGGACGTTCGGCCCCACCCCGACAGCGGTGGCCCAGGCGAGCCGCTTGCCCACGGCGGCGGTCGCCGGGATCACGATGCCGGCGGTGGAGCGGCGCTCACCCTCGCTCCCCTCCATCCGCACCAGCACGCGGTCGTGCAGCAGGCGGATCGGCAGGCCGGAGTCGAGATTCTTGTCGGCGGTCACGCCGGAAACGCTACCGTGTCCCGGTCGGGCGGCCGTGAGCGGTTACGCGCCGGGGGCGGGGGGCACTGGGTGGCGGAACTGCCCTACGGTGGCGTGGTCGGACGTATCCTGTCCGCCCATCGGGCGGGCACGGCCAGGTTCTGAAGCCAGGAGGTGCGCTTGAGCCGCTTCGAGCGGGTACGCGGACGGCTCCGTCGCGCGTACGAGTCGGGCCGGGAATCGGTGCGCCCCCGTCGTACGGACCCGGTCGACGCTTCCGAGCCGGCCGGGGTGGCCTCGCCGGCGTCCCCCGGGCCGGCGGCGCCGCCGTCGGCGGCCGTGGTCGGGGCGGATGCGCCGGCGGCGGTGCACACCTCCACGTCCAGCCGGGACGACGCCGACGTGCCGCACGGGCTGCGGATCGCCGCCGCCTGGTCCTGGCGGCTGATCGTGATCGGCGGCGTCGCCTGGGCGCTGATGAAGATCGTCGGCACCGTCAAGATCGTGGTCATCCCGCTGGCGGTCGCGCTGCTGCTCTCGGCGTTGCTCGCGCCGGCCGTCGGCTGGCTGCTGCGGGCCCGTTTCCCCCGCTCGCTGGCGACGGCGGTGGTGCTGGTCGGCGGCCTCGCCGCGGTGATCGGCACGCTGACCCTGGTGGTGAACGAGTTCATCCAGGGCGTGCCGGAGCTGAGCAAGAAGTCGTCGGAGGGCGTCCGGCAGATCCAGGACTGGCTCAAGACGGGCCCGCTGCACCTCTCCGACGGCCAGCTCGACCGCTACATCGAAGAGGGCCAGAAGTGGGTCAACGACAACACCGAGAAGCTCACGAGCGGTGCCCTCTCCACGGCCGCGACACTGGCCGAGGTGCTGACCGGCACGCTGCTGGTGCTCTTCGCCACCTTCTTCTTCCTGCGTGACGGCAACAAGATCTGGCGCTTCCTGGTCCGGCTGCTGCCGGTGGCCGCCCGCTGGAAGGTCGACGACGCCGGCCGGGCCTCCTGGTCGACCCTGGTCGCCTACGTACGCGCGACCGTGCTGGTCGCCTTCATCGACGCGGTCGGCATCGGCATCTTCCTGGTCGTCTTCGACATCCCGTTCGCCTTCCCGCTCGCCGCGCTGGTCTTCCTCGGGGCGTTCATCCCGATCGTCGGGGCGACCCTGTCGGGCGTCGTCGCGGTCCTGGTCGCGCTGGTCGACAGCGGCCTGGTGACCGCGTTGATCATCCTCGGTGTGGTGATCGGGGTGCAGCAGGTGGAGGGGCACCTCCTCCAGCCGCTGATCATGGGGCGCGCGGTGGCCATCCACCCGCTCGCGGTGATCATCGGGATCGCGGCCGGCGTGGTCCTCGCCGGGATCACCGGCGCGCTCGTCTCGGTGCCGCTGATCGCCGTGCTGAACACGGCCGTCCGCCGGCTCGCCGCCCGCACCGTTCCGGACACCCCGCCCGACGCCGTCGTCGTCGCCGCCAAGGCCCCCTGACCCGCCTGGGCGGGTCAGACCTTGGCGAGGCGTTCGAGGGCGCCGCGGGCGACCTCCGGCCGGGTGGTGTACCAGAACGGCGGCAGCGAGCGGCGCAGGAAGGCTCCGTAGCCCCGCGCGGTCTCCAGCCGCGAATCGAGCACCGCGACCACGCCCTTGTCGCCGGTCGACCGGATCAGCCGCCCCACCCCCTGCGCCAGCCGGACCGCGGCGATCGGCACGCTCACCGCGGCGAAACCGGACCCGCCGTTGGCGTCGACCGCGGCGGCCCGGGCCGCCGCGAGCGGCTCGTCCGGCCGGGGGAAGGGCAGCCGGTCGATGACCACCAACTGGCAGGAGTCGCCGGGCACGTCGACGCCCTGCCACAGCGACATCACCCCGAACAGGCAGCTCGCCTTCTCCTCCCGGAACCGGCGCACCAGCAGCGGCAGCGCCTCCTCACCCTGGAGCAGGACGGGCAGGTCGGTCCGCGCGCGCAGCAGCTCCGCCGCCTGCTGCGCGGCCCGTCGCGAGGAGAAGAGGCCGAGCGTACGCCCGCCGAGCGCGGTGACCAGCGCGAGCAGTTCCTCGCCGGCCGCGTCGGGCAGCCCGGAGACGCTGGGCCGGGGCAGGTGCGCGGCGACGTAGAGGATGCCCTGCCGCGCGTAGTCGAACGGCGAGCCGACGTCGAGCGAGCGCCACCCGGGCCCCGACGTCGCCGGCAGCCCCGGCGTGCCGGTCGCCTCGCCGCCACCCGTGGCCCCGACCGGGCCGGCCCCGGCGGCCGACGTGACCCCGGCGCGCCCCGCCGCGTCGGTGCGGCCGGCGGCGCGGGCGGCCAGGGCCGCGGCGGCCGGTGACGGCGGGTCGGCCGGGGGCGCCTCCAGCCCGAGCGCCCGGGCCACCGTGTCGAACCGGCCGCCGAGCGTCAGGGTCGCCGAGGTGGCGACGACCGTGCGCTCGTCGTACAGGTGGGTGGCGAGGGTGCCGGCGACCGACAGCGGCGCGACCACCAGCGCCCGGCGGCCGGTGTTGTCGTTCTTCTCCACCCAGGCCACGTCGTGGTCGGCCTTTTCCAGCAGCCGCTGGGCGGTGGCGGAGAGCTCGTCGAGCACCGCCTTGGCCTGCTGCTTGCGCACGGGATCGGGGTCGTCGGCCTTGATCTCGCCGATGCCGTCGAGCGCCGCCCGGGTGGCCGCGTCGAGCAGGGTGCACGCCTCGCGCAGCGCGGCCGGCAACCCGGAGGTGATCCGCCCGGCCGGCGCCTCCGCCAGCCCGACCGCCAGGGCGTCGCCGGCCGCGGTGAGCGACTCGGCGGTCTCCGGGCGCAGCAGTGGGCGGGCCCGCTTCGCGGAGCGGTCGATCAGCTCCGGCACCAGCTCGGCCTGGGCGGCCGAGGAGACGCGGTCGGCCAGCTCGTGCGCCTCGTCCACGATGAGCAGCTTGTGCGGCGGCACGATGTGCCGGCCGGCGAGCATGTCCACGGCCAGCAGGCTGTGGTTGGTGACGACGATGTCGGCCTCGCGGGCCCGGGCGCGGGAGGCCTCGGCGAAGCACTCCGCGCCGAACGGGCAGCGGGCCGCGCCGACGCACTCCCGGGCCGGCATGGAGACCAGCCGCCACGCCTGGTCGTCGACGCCCGGGTCCAGCTCGTCCCGGTCGCCGGTGTCGGTCTTCTCCGCCCAGTCGCGCAGCCGCTGGATCTGCTTGCCGAGCCGCCCCGCCTCGCCGAGCCACTTCGTGCCGCCGCCGGGGCGCGCCGCCGGGGCGTCGAAGAGCGTGTCCTCCGGCTCGTCCTCGGTGGAGTTGTCCAGCCGGGCCAGGCAGAGGTAGTGGTGCCGCCCCTTGAGCACGGCGAAGGTGGGCCGGCGGCCGAGCACCGGCTCCACGGCGTCGGCGAGCCGGGGCAGGTCGTGGTCGACCAGTTGGGACTGCAACGCCAGGGTGGCCGTGGAGACCACCACCGGGCCGTCCACGGTCAGCGCCGGGGTGAGGTAGGCCAGCGACTTGCCGGTGCCCGTGCCGGCCTGCACGAGCAGGTGCTCGCGCGCCTGCACGCACTCCTCGATGGCGGTGGCCATCTGCTGCTGGCCCGGGCGCGCGGCGCCGCCGGGCACCGCGCCGACCGCGGCGGCGAGCAGCTCCGCCCCGCTCGGCCGGGAGCCCCGCCGGCGGCCTCCGGTGCGGGGCGAGGGGGCAGCGGAACCGGTGGCGAGGCGCGGAGTCACCGTGCGACGGTACCCGCCGGCGCCGACACCGGCCGCGCCGATCCGGGCGTGGCGTCGTCACGGTACGGAATCCCACGGGCCGAGTCCGGTAATTTCCGTGCGGCGACCGATGGGCGGTATCGGTTAGGGTGCGACTCATGCCGAGCGACGTGGTCCGCGTGATCTACCGCAAGTACGACGGCAGCGCCCACCGCGACTACCCGGCCCGCCGGCTGGCCGAGGACGACCTCGGCGTCTGGCTCGGCGTCACCGAGGGCACGAAGTCGGTCTACCACGGCCGGCCGTCGGTCGAGCAGATCCCGTTCGTGCTCCTGGTGCCCCACCAGGGCTGGTGGACCGGCATGTTCAACCCGCCGCCGCGCACCAGCGAGGTCTACTGCGACATCGCCAGCCCGGCCCGCTGGGAGGACGACCACACCGTCCACCTGATCGACCTGGATCTGGACGTGGTGCGCCGCCGGGCCACCGGCGCGGTCGAGCTGCGCGACGAGGACGAGTTCGCCGAGCACCGGGCCCGCTTCGGCTATCCGGACGACGTGGTGGCGGAGGCCGAGGCGGCGGCCCGGTGGCTCCTCGGCGCGCTCGGCGACGGCACCGAGCCGTTCGCCACGTCGTACCGGAAGTGGCTCGCCCTGGTGGTCTGAGCCGGCGCGGCCGGGCGCGCCCGAGCGCCGCCAGCCGACGCGGCGGCCCACGGGGCACCGACGCGGCGTCCGGGCGTCGGTGACGCGGCGCCTGGATGTCGCCGCCGCAGCGCCGGGGGTCACCAGCGTGGCGGCCAGCCGTCGTCGGCCCCCAGCGGCGGCACGTCGCGCAGCTTCTCGGGGTTGAGCTGGTGGAAGATCCCGGTCACCCGGCCGCCGTCCACGGCCAGGGCGGCGACCACCCGCAGCGGCCGGCCGTCGGAGTGCACCGTCTCCATCTGCATCCCCAGCGTGCCGTCGACGAGCACCGGGCGGGCGCGCAGCGTGGCGCCGTAGCGGCCGGCCCGGCCGAAGAGGCCCAGGACGAACCGGGCCACGGCGTCGACGCCGACCACCGGGCGGCGGGCCGCCGGGAAGTGGCCGCCGCTGTCGCCGATGAGGACCACGCCCGGGGCGAGCACCCGCACCAGCGCGTCCAGGTCGCCCGACTCGACGGCGGCGACGAACGCGGCGACGACCCGGCGCTGCTCGGCCGGGTCGGCGGTGTCCCGGGGCGCGTCGGGCGCCTGCACCGCCCGGCGGGCCCGGGAGGCGAGCTGGCGGGCGGCGGCGTCGGTCGTGCCGAGCGCCTCGGCGATCCGGGGGAAGGGCACGGCGAAGACGTCGTGCAGCACGAAGGCGACCCGCTGCTCCGGCGTGAGCCGTTCCAGCACCACCATGAGCGCCGTGCCGACCTGGTCGGTGCGGACCGCGCGCTCCGCCGGGTCGGGCGCGAAGCCGTCGGTGCGCGGGCCCTGGTCGAGCGGGGTCACCACGGGCTCCGGCAGCCACTGGCCGGGGTACGCCTCCCGCCGCACCCGCGCCGAGCGCAGCACGTCCAGGCAGATCCGGGCGCAGGCGGTGGTCAGCCAGGCGCCGAGGTGCCTGATCTCGGCGCGGGCCGCCGGGTCGGCGAGCGCGGCGGCGTACCGTAGCCAGGTCTCCTGCACGGCGTCCTCGGCCTCGCCGCGGCTGCCGAGCATCCGGTACGCGACCGCCAGCAGCCGCCCCCGCTCGGCCTCGAACTCCGTCGCCAGATCCCGCACCCGAACCTCCCAGCACCGGCCTTCGCCCATTCTCCCGCCGCCCCGACCCACCCGCCGTCCCGCCTTGACGGGCGGACGGGGCGGGGGCTGGTACGTGCTGCCGGCGGACCGCTGGTGGTACCGCGACCGGGTGGTCGCGCACCTGCTCAGGGAGACGTTCGGCACCCCTCCATCGGGGGTATCCGCCTGCCGGTTTCGACGTCCGGCGGGAACAGGAGCGGCTGCTGGGATCTGAGGGAAACGTCGTAGGTGAACGACAGGTGAACGACCGATGAATGTGGCCTGACCAGGGGGAGGCCGCGGAATTCCCGCTTCCGTCGTTTCCTAGCATTCCCAGTCGGGCATCCCTCCGGGCGGCCGTACCCTTCCACCGACACGACGAGGTCCGTGCTGTGAAGTTTTCCTTCCGCCCGAACGAGGGCGCCTTCTACGAGCTCTTCACCAGGGCCGCGCAGAACCTGGTGAAGGGCACCGAACTGCTCAACGAGCTGGCCCTGCCCGGTGTGGAGGTGCAGTCGGTCAGCGAGCGGCTCACCGAGGTGGAGCACGACAGCGACCAGATCACCCACGAGCTCTACAAGAAGATCAACTCCACCTTCATCACGCCGTTCGACCGGGAGGACATCTACCGGCTCGGCTCGCTGCTGGACGACGTGATGGACCACCTCGAGGCGGTCGGCAACCTGCTCTACCTCTACGGGCTCACCAAGATCCCGTCGCTGCCCCGGGAGATGCACGAGCTGATCAACGTCCTCGACGCGCAGGCGAAGCTGACCGCCGAGGCCATGCCGCGGCTGAAGTCGATGAAGGACCTCGAGGACTACTGGATCGAGTGCAACCGGCTCGAGAACGACGGCGACCAGGCGTACCGGATGCTGCTGGTCCGCCTCTTCTCCGGCGAGTACGACGCACTGACCGTGCTGAAGATGAAGGAGGTCGCCGACGAGCTGGAGGCCGCCTGCGACTCCTTCGAGCACGTGGCGAACACCGTCGAGACCATCGCGGTCAAGGAGTCCTGATCCTGTGAGCCCCGAACTCATCGCCGTGCTGGCGGTGATCGCGGTGGCGTTGGCGTTCGACTACACCAACGGCTTCCACGACGCCGCCAACGCGATCGCGACCAGCATCTCCACCCGGGCGCTCACACCCCGGGTGGCCCTGGCCATGGCGGCGGTCGGCAACTTCATCGGCGCCCACTTCGGCGCCGAGGTGGCCAAGACCGTCGGCAGCGGCCTGGTGAAACTACCCACCGGGCAGGCCAGCCTCGGCATCGTCTTCGCCGGCGTGATCGGCGCGATCGTGTGGAACCTGATCACCTGGTACTTCGGCCTGCCGTCGTCCTCGTCGCACGCGCTGATCGGCGGACTGGTCGGCTCGACCGTCGCCGCGTCCGGCACCGTGCTCTGGAGCGGCATCGGGGAGAGCGTGATCATCCCGATGGTCCTCTCGCCGATGGTCGGCTTCCTGCTCGGTTACATCGTCATGATCGCCGTGCAGTGGATCTTCCGGAAGGGGCACCCCGGCAAGCTCAACCGAGGCTTCCGCTGGGCGCAGACCGCGTCGGCCGCCGCGATGTCGGTCGGTCACGGCATGCAGGACGCCGCCAAGACCATCGGCATCGTGGTGCTCGCCCTCTACGTGGGCGGCTACCAGGACGACCCGAGCTTCATCCCGGAGTGGGCGTTCTGGACCTCGGCGGCCGTGCTGGCCGCGGGCACGTACGCCGGTGGGTGGCGGATCATCCGGACGCTCGGCCGGAAGATCATCGACCTGAAGCCGCCGGAGGGTTTCGCGGCCGAGACCGTGGCCAGCTCGGTGCTCTACTTCAACGCGCTGGTCCTCGGCGCCCCGATCTCGACCACCCACACGATCACCTCGGCGATCATGGGTGTCGGCGCCACCAAGCGGCTCTCCGCCGTGCGGTGGGGCGTGGCCGGCAACATCGTCGGCGCGTGGATCCTCACGTTCCCGGCCGCCGGCTCGATCGGCGCCCTGATGTACTTCCTGGCCCGCCCGCTCTTCAGCTGACGGCCGACCCGGAGGGCCCTCGCCGACCGGCGGGGGCCCTCCGCGCGTCCGGGGGCGTCAGGAGTAGTCGACGCCGATCCGGGCGCGGATCCCGTCGAGCAGGGCCATCACCTCCAGGGTGGCCGAGTGCGGGACCAGGGGGCTCTCCGGCAGGCCCTCGGCCAGGCAGCGCTGGACCTCGGCGGCCTCGTACTGGTAGCCGCCGCCGACCAGCTCGCCGGTGATCGTCTCCGGCTCGGCGCCGGCCCGGTGCAGGGTCACCGAACCCGGGCGGAAGAACGGCTCCGGCAGGTCGATCCGGCCGGTGGTGCCGGTGACCGAGGCGACCAGCGGGGTCGCCCCGACCATGCCGCAGCTCAGCGTGGCGACGGCGCCCGAGTCGTACCCGAGGACGACGCCGGTGTTCTCGTCGACCCCCTCGGGGCTCAGCTTCGCCCAGGCCCGGACGTGGTCGGGCACCCCGAGCAGCAGGTGGGCCAGGCTGACCGGGTAGACGCCGAGGTCGAGCAGGGCGCCGCCGCCGAGGGTGCGGGCGCGCATCCGGTGCTCGGGCGGGAACGGCCCGGCCACCCCGAAGTCGGCCCGCACGCCGGTCACCGTGCCGATCGCGCCGTCCGCCACCAACTCGCCGAGGCGGCGTACGAGCGGGTTGGTCCGCATCCACATCGCCTCCATCAGGAAGACCCCGGCCGCCCGCGCGGTCTCGACCAACTCGGCGCTGGTCGTCAGGTCGAGCGTGAACGGCTTCTCCAGCAGCACCGCCCGGCCGGCCGCGAGACAGGTCAGGGCCGCCTCGTGGTGCGCGGCGTGCGGGGTGGCGACGTAGACGACGTCCAGGTCGTCGTCCGCGGCGAGTTCCGCCCAGGAGGCGTACGCCCGAGGCACGCCGTGGCGGCGCGCGAACCGCTCCGCGCTCTCGGCGGTCCGCGAGCCGACCGCCGTCAGCTCGGCGCCCGGCACCAGCCGGAGGTCCTCGGCGAAGCGGGCGGCGATGTGGCCGGTGGCCAGGATGCCCCAACGAGTCATGGCGGCCACGCTAGTGCGGATCACCGGACCGCAGAGCGGGCGATCCACCGGTCGGGAACTAGGCTCGGCGCATGACGATCCACGCCGACGGCTTCCCCGCACCCCCGGCGCTGGTGGAGCACGCCCGCCGGTTCCGCGCCGAGGGTGGCGTCCCGGCGGCGCCCCGGGTCGCGGCCACCGTGCTGCTGCTGCGCCCGGCCGGCGACGACTTCGAGGTGTACCTGATCCGGCGGGTCGCCGCGATGGCCTTCGGCGGGATGTACGCCTTCCCCGGCGGTGGGGTCGACCCCTCGGACTCGCAGGCGCACCTGGACTGGGCCGGCCCGACGCCGGCCGGCTGGGCCGAGCGGCTGGGGCTGACCCCGGCGGCCGCCCAGGCGGTGGTCTGCGCCGCTGCCCGCGAGGTGTTCGAGGAGGCCGGGGTCCTGCTCGCCGGCCCCGACGCCGGGACCGTCGTGGGCGACGTGAGCGGCGACGACTGGGAGGCCGACCGGGTGGCGCTGGAGCAGCGCCGGGCCGGCTTCGCGGACCTGCTCGCCCGGCGCGGGCTCACCCTCCGGTCGGACCTGCTGCTGCCGTGGAGCCGGTGGATCACGCCGGAGTTCGAGCCGCGCCGCTTCGACACGTACTTCTTCGTGGCCCTCCTGCCCGAGGGGCAGCGGACCCGGGACGTCTCCGGCGAGGCCGACCACACCCTGTGGATCCGCCCGGCGGACGCCCTGGCCCGGGCGGAGGCGGGCGAGCTGACCATGCTGCCGCCGACCCTGGTGACCCTGGCCCAGGTGGCGGCCGGCGGCGACCTGGCCGGCGTCGCCGCGGCGGCGGCGACCCGGGACGCCGCCACCCCGGTCACCCCGCGCCTCGACCTGCCCGACGACGGCGAACCCCGCTTCGTGCTGGCCTGACCGCCGTACCCGCGCCGCCGTCTGCCGGCGCTGCCGTGCGCCCCGGTCGGGGACGGTCGGGGCGGGAGTCGGCCGACGGCCGACGCGGTCGGGAGCCGGGCCGCAGACGCCGACGGCGCCCCGCCCGGGACGGGGGACGGGACGCCGGTGGGCGGGGACGGGGCCGGCTCAGCCGAAGCGGCCGGTGATGTAGTCCTCGGTCTTCTTCACCCCGGGGTTGCTGAAGATCTTCTGCGTGTTGTCGTACTCGATCAGCCGGCCCGGGTCGCCGGTCTTCTCGATGGAGAAGAAGGCGGTCCGGTCCGAGACGCGGGCGGCCTGCTGCATGTTGTGCGTGACGATGATGATGGTGAACTTGTCCTTGAGCTGGAACATCAGGTCCTCGATGGCCAGCGTGGAGATCGGGTCGAGCGCCGAGCAGGGCTCGTCCATCAGCACCACCTGCGGCTCGACCGCGATGGTCCGGGCGATGCAGAGCCGCTGCTGCTGACCGCCGGAGAGGCCGGCGCCGGGCTTGCCGAGCCGGTCCTTCACCTCGTCCCAGAGGTTGGCCGAGCGGAGTGCCTTCTCGGCCGCCTCGTCCAGGATCGACTTCTTGCGGACCCCGTTGAGCCGCAGGCCGGCCACCACGTTCTCGAAGATGCTCATGGTGGGGAACGGGTTCGGCCGCTGGAAGACCATGCCGATCATGCGGCGGACGGCGGTGACGTCGACGTCCCGGTCGTAGATGTCCTGGTCGTCGATGGTGAGGCTGCCCTCGACCCGGGCGCCGGGAAGCACCTCGTGCATCCGGTTGATCGACCGGAGGAAGGTGGACTTGCCGCAGCCGGACGGGCCGATCAGGGCGGTCACCGTCTTCGGCTCGACGGTCAGGTTGATGTTCTCGATCGCCTTGAAGCCGCCGTAGTAGGCGGTCACGTTCGAGGCTTCGATGCGCTTGGCCATGGTGGTGGTACCTCCGGGGTTCATCGGCCGAGCCGGTTGCGGCGGGCCAGCAGCTTCGCCGCGACGGTCAGGATCAGCACGAGGGCGACCAGGGTGAGTGCCGCGGTCCACGCCCGCGCCGGCGCGTACCGGGACGCGTCGCCCGCCTGCTGGTAGACGAAGAGGGCCAGCGACGACTGGTTGTTCTCGAACGGGTTGAAGTTGATCGCCGCGCCGCCGCCGGCGACGAGCAGCACCGGGGCGGTCTCGCCGGCCGCGCGGGCGATGGCGAGCATGACGCCGGTGACGATGCCCGGCAGCGCGGTGGGCAGCACGACCCGCAGGATGGTCTTCCACTTCGGCACGCCGAGGGCGTACGCCCCCTCGCGCAGCGGCGCCGGGACGAGACGCAGCATCTCCTCGGTGGAGCGGACCACGGTGGGCAGCATCAGCACGCTCAGCGCGAGCGCGGCGGCGAAGCCGGAGAAGCTCGGCCGGCCGTCGTTGAACCACGGCGAGACGATCAGCACCCAGAACGCCAGCACGAACAGGCCGGCGACGATCGACGGGATGCCCGTCATGACGTCCACGAAGAACCGGATCGCGAAGGCGAACCGGCCCCGGCCGTACTCGACGACGTAGATGGCGCAGAGGATGCCGAGCGGGACGGTGATCAGGGCGGCGATGCCGACCTGCTGCAACGTGCCGACGATCGCGTGGTACGCCCCGCCGTTCGGGTCGCGGGCGCCGATGTTGTTCATCGAGGTGAGGAAGAAGTCGCCGTCCAGCCGCTCGGCGCCCTTGCTGACCAGCGTCCAGACCACCGAGGCCAGCGGCAGGACGGCCAGCACGAAGGCGGAGTGGATCAGCGCGCTCCAGGTGCGGTTGCGCGCCGACCGGCGCCCCTCGACCGCGTTCGCCGCCGCGAAGAGGCCGACCAGGTAGAGCACCGCGCCGAGCACCACGACCAGTACCGGGCCGCCGATGCCGGCGCCGTACACGACCGCGGCGGCGACCAGCAGCGCGGCCGCCGCGACGGCCGGCGCGGCGTACTTCGGCAGCCGCCGGGCCTTCAGGGTGGGCGGCTGGGCCGGTGGGCGGGTGCGGTGCGACGTGACTGTGGTGCTCATGCCGCCACTCCGCTTCGCTCCGTGGCGCCATGAGGCACCGATGCGCTGTGACGATGGTTCGCTCGCTGACGCTCGCTCATGCGGCCGACTCCGTGAACTCCCGGCGGCGGTGGATGATCGCCCGCGCCGTGATGTTGACGATCAGCGTGATGGCGAAGAGCACCAGACCGGAGGCGATCAGCGCGCCCCGACCCGTGTCGTTCGCCTCGCCGAACGTGTTGGCGATGTTGGCGGCGATGGTGTTGCCGCCGCTCTCGATGAGGTTGAACGAGATGTTGAAGGTGATGCCGAGGGTCATCGCCAGGGCGATGGTCTCGCCGAGCGCCCGGCCCAGCCCGAGCATCACCGCGGCGACGATGCCGGGGCGGCCGTACGGCAGCACCGCGGTGCGGATCATCTCCCAGCGGGTGGCGCCGAGGGCGAGGGCGGCCTCCTCGTTGGCGGTCGGGGTCTGCAGGAACACCTCGCGGGAGAGCGACGTGATGATCGGCAGCACCATGATCGCCAGGACCAGCGCGCCCAGCATGATGGACTTCCCGAACGGGCCGTCGCCGCCGAAGATCGGGATCCACCCGAAGTACGTGTTCAGCCAGGTGGAGAAGTCCCGGACCGGGTTGATGAAGACGTCCCGGCCCCAGAGACCGAAGACCACGCTCGGCACCGCGGCCAGCAGGTCGATCAGGAAGCCCAGCGTGGTGCCGAGCCGGCGCGGCGCGTAGTGGGACAGGTAGAGCGCGATCCCCAGGGCCACCGGCACCGCCATCAGCAGGGCCAGGGCGGAGCTGAGCACGGTGCCGAAGGCGAGCGCCCCGATGCCGAACTTCGGTTCCGCGTCGTTCGGGAACCAGCCCTCGAAGGTCCAGAAGCCCTCGGTGTTGGCCCGCAGCGCCGGCACGGCCTTGGCGATCAGGAAGACCGCGATCGCGGCGATGATGACCAGGACGGCGACGCCGGCGGCCAGGGTGAGGCCACGGAAGGCCCGCTCTGCGCCGAACGCCCGGGCCCGGGGCAGCGCGCCGCCGCCGCCCAGCCCGGCTCCGCCCGGGATGCGGGTGCTGACTGGTGGCTCGGCCAGACGCGCCGAGGCACCGGCGGGCCGCTCGTGACCTTCGGTCACGCGGGTCCCGCCGGTGCCGGCGTCGGCCGAGCGCTGAGGGGTTTCACCCATCTGCTCGCTCGCTTCGAGTTGAGGTGGTGGTGGTGATGGTGTCGGTGAGGCGGGTCAGGCGAGGTTCTTGACCGCGGCCTCGACCTTGGTGCGGACCGACTCGGGCAGCGGGGCGTAGCCCAGTTCGGTGAGGTCGGCCTGGCCGGCGGTGCTGGCGGCGTGGCCGAGGAAGCCCTTGACCAGCGGCAGCTTGTCGGCGGGCAGGCCCTTCGAGCAGACGATCTCGTAGGTCACCAGGACGATCGGGTAGGCCCCGGCCTCCTTGGTGTTGTAGTCGATCTTCATCTTGAGGTCGTCGCCCTGGCCGACCACCTCGGCGCCGGCGATGGTCTTACCGGCCGACTCGGCGGTCAGCTCGGCGAACTCGCCGGCACCGTTGCCGATCTTGGCGGTCTTCAGGCCACCGTTCTCGGCGTACGACCACTCGACGTAGCCGATGGTGCCGTCCTGGTTCTTGATGGCGCTGGCCATGCCGTCCGACTTGGCCGCACCGGTGCCGCCCGGGGCCTTCCACTCCTTGGCCTTGCCGAAGGTCCAGTCGGACGCGGCGGTCTTGGAGAGGAAGTCGGTGAAGTTGTCGGTGGTGCCGGAGGAGTCCGAGCGGTGCACCGCGTTGATGGCGGTCGACGGCAGCGTGGTGCCCGGGTTGTCGGCCTTGATGGCCGGGTCGTCCCACTTGGTCACCTTGCCGGCGAAGATCTTCGCCAGGGTGGCCGGCTTGAGCTGGAGGTTGTCCACACCGTTGACGTTGTAGGCGATGGCGACCGGGCCGATGACCATCGGCAGGTTGATCGCGGCGCCGCCGACGCACTTCGCGTTGGCCTGCGGCTGCTCCTCCTCCTTAAGGGCGGAGTCCGAGCCGGCGAAGTCGGCGGTGCCGGCGATGAAGGCCTGGATGCCGGCGCCCGAGCCGGACGGCTCGTAGTTGATCTTCGCACCGGAGCACTTCTGCTGGTACGCCTTGATCCACTCGTCCATGGCGTTCTTCTGCGCCGACGAGCCCTGGGCGTTCAGCGTGCCGGTGGCGCAGTCGGCGGCGGCGGCCGACCCGGAGGCGGAGGCGCTGCTCGCGGGCTCGTTGTTGTCCGAGCCGCATGCGCTGAGAGCGAGCGTCGCGGTAAGAGCGAGGCAGGCGAGAGTGCCGTGCCGCTGGAGCTTCACCTGAGGGGTTTCCCTTCACGTCTGACTTCGCACCCGGATTGGGGGCCCGGGGTGCCGGCGCTGACCGGCTGGTCCAAAAGTTAGGAGTGCCAGGTAGCCGGTTCGCCGGTCGCACATGAACGCGAGGTGAACAGGTGCGGCAGTGCAGGTGACCGCTCGCTGAGGGTGAGTTGTCCGTTAAGTGAACTCGGATGCCCCTGTCGGAAGTATGGGCATTTTTCCGGTAGGCCGTTATCTGGCCGACGCGCTGCCGTTATCCGCCGGTGACCCGCCGGCCCGGCCGTGTCGGCCCGGCCGCCGGGTGTGCCGGCGCGGGCGTGCCGGCCCGGGCGTGCCGGCCCGGCCGGGTCGGCCCGGGGCCGTCGCCGGGGCGGCGGCCCCGGGCCGGTGTCGGTCAGGCCGACTGGTAGTTCACGTGCGCGGACCAGCGGGCGAAGCCGAGCCGCTCGTAGAGGGCCACCGCCGCGGTGTTCGACTCGTCGACGTAGAGCATGACCCGGTCCAGGCCCCGTCGGTCCCGCAGGTACGCCAGGCCGGCCGCCGTCAGCGCCCGACCCAGTCCGCCCCGGTGCGTCGCCGGGTCCACCCCGAGGACGTAGACCTCGCCGATCCGGGCCGAGCCGGGGCGCTCGTGGACCTTCGTCCAGTGGAAGCCGACCAGCCGGCCGGTGGCCTCCTCGACGGCGAGCAGGAAGCCGTCCGGGTCGAACCACGGCTCGGCGAGGCGCACCCGCAGGTCGGCGGGGGACCAGCGGCCCTGTTCGGGGTGCTCGGCGAAGGCCCGCGCGTTGAGGGCGAGCCAGGCGGCGTCGTCGTCGCCCGGCCGGAACGCGCGCAGCGTCACCCCGTCCGGCAGTCGGGGCTCGGGGATCGGCGCGGTCAGCGGCCGGCGCAGTTGCCAGAGCACCCGTGCCCGGCGCAGGCCCAGGTCGACGGCGAGCGCGGCGGCGGACGGGTGGTCGCCGTGCGCCCAGACCCGCAGCGGACCGCCGGCCGCCGCCAGCACGCCCCGGGCCAGCGCCCGTCCCGTCCCGCGCCGCCGGTACGCCGGGTGCACCGCCAACTCCACGCCGGTCCCGGCCTCGCCGTCGGTGGTGTCCAGGTGGGCGTACCCGGTCAGCGTCCCGTCGGCGGCCTGGGCGGTCAGGTGCACCGCGGCGGCGTCCGGGTCCCGCAGCCGGAGCAGGACGTGCTCGTCGAACGGGTCCGCCCCGTCGGCGTCGCCGGCGGCCCCCGCGAGGGCCAGCACGTCGGCGATCTGCGCGGGGCTGAGGCGGTCGGTCCGGGTCACCTGCTGGCTGGTCGGTGCGGCGCTGCTCATGTCGTCACCGTAGTCCGGTCGGCCGCCGGTCCCGCCGTCCTTCAGTCGGCCCGCCGGGCGGTGTAGCAGGGGTCACGTCGGCGGGCCGGGCGGGCGACCACGGGCGGTTCGCCGCGCCTCACGTCGCGCCGTTGGGCAGCGCCGCCAGCTTGAACCGGCTGGTCAGGGCCGGCAGGATCTCGTACAGCGCGTCCACTGTGCCCTGCCGGTCGCCGCCGGCGTCGTGCAGCAGCACGACCGAGCCGGGTTCGACGTTGGTGAGGACCATCCCGGCGATCCGGCTGGCCCCCGGCGTCTCCCAGTCCGCCGGGTCGACTGTCCAGTGCAGCGAGGTCATCCCGAGTTCCCGGGCCACGGACACCACCGAGTCGGTCCAGGCGCCGCCGGGTTGGCGGTAGTACGCGATCGGGGCGTTGGGCACCGCCGCCCGGATCGCCTCGCTGGTGCGCAGCAGGTCCGCCCGGATGGTCTCCGGCGACTGCTGGCCGAGGGTGACGTCGTGGTTCCAACTGTGGTTGCACAGGGTGTGCCCGTCGGCCACTATCGCCCGGATCAGGTCGGGGTGGCTCTGCGCGTTCTCGCCCACCACGCAGAAGGTGGCCCGGACGTGGTGCTCGCGGAGCAGGGCGAGCACCTGCGGGGTGTACTGCGGGTCCGGCCCGTCGTCGAAGGTCAGCGCGACCTGCGACGTGCCGCTGGTGGTCTGCGTTCCGTACGGCCCGTCGGTCGCGGTCGGGGTGCCGCTCGGGTCGGCCACCGCGGGCCCGGTGCTCCGGTCGTCGCCGGGCGTGGGCCGGTCGGGGTCGTCCGTCGGCGCCTGGTCGGCGTAGTGCTGGCCGGTGCTGGTCACGTCGGAGGCGGGCCGGTCGGGGATCAGGCTGCGGCCGAGCGCGTACGCCGTGCCGAGCAGGGCGATCACGATCAGCGCGACGATGCCGACGGCGCGCGCGGTGGAGGGGTCCCGGATCGTCGTGCCCGTCCGTGCCGAACCGTCGCCCCCGTGGTCGATGTGCACGCCGCCGCCCCCCTTTGTCAGCAAACCTGAGGGCCAGATTAGAACCGACAAGTCGGGCCAAAAGGGGCGTATGCGAAAGAGTCCCGGAAAGGGGGATCAGGGTCAGACGGGCAGCGGGGAGTGCTCCGACTCCGGCAGCGACCGGGACGGCGGCACGACGAACTTGTAGCCCACCTGCCGCACCGTGCCGATCATCGACTCGTACTCGGAGCCGAGCTTCGCCCGCAGCCGCCGGACGTGCACGTCGACCGTGCGGGTGCCGCCGAAGTAGTCGTAGCCCCAGACCTCCCGCAGGAGCTGGTCCCGGGTGAACACCCGGCCGGGGTGCTGCGCCAGGAACTTCAGCAGCTCGAACTCCTTGTAGGTCAGGTCGAGCGGCCGGCCCTTCAGCTTCGCGGCGTACGTGTCCGGGTCGATGGTGAGCTCGCCGGCGCGGATCGAGCCGCCGGCGCCGGACGTCGCGTTGCTCAGCCGGCCGACCGCCAGCCGCAGCCGGGCCTCCACCTCGGCCGGGCCCGCCGAGGCGAGGATGACGTCGTCGACGCCCCAGTCCGCGTTGAGCGCGATCAGCCCGGCCTCGGTGACCACCGCGACCAGCGGCACGCCGAGCCCGGTGGCGTGCAGCATCCGGCAGGTGGCCCGGGCCTCGCTCAGCTCGGAGCGGGCGTCGACCAGCACCGCGTCCGGGCTGGGGCCGGCCACCAGGGTGCGGACGTCGCGCGGCGCGGTGCGGACCGAGTGCGGCAGCAAATCGAGTGCCGGCAGCACGGCGGATGCTTCGCCGGCGCGTGCGGTCACCAGCAGCAGGATCTCCACGATCACCTCCGTCCCGGCGGCCGTCGGCCGCGCGCGACCAGCGCTTTCCGCAGGGGGTGTGGCGCTGATGAACTTGCGTGGGTCCCGGCGTCGCTGACGGGCGGGTAGCGGCTTGAGCGTAACTGATGGCCCCGGCGTCACCTCCGCGTCCTTTCCCGTTTGCCCGGCTTGCCCATGATCGCGCCTCAGGTTTTAACGTTGCCGAAACCGTGACCTCCGCGCCGGCCGGCCGGTCTGGCACGATCGGGGCGTGTTTCCCTCCAGCTCGCCCGAGACCGGCCGCGACCCGTGGTCCGACGGGCCCCGCCCGGGGCCGTCGGGCCCGTCCCGTGGCCAGCCGCCGGCGCCGCGCACCGGGCCGGCCCCAGACGACGACGGCGCCCGCCGCGAGCGCGGCGGACCGCGTCGCGCCCGTCGCGGTGGCGAGCCGCCGCGCCGGCCCGACGACGAGGCGGACGCCGAGCCGGACGAGGAGGTGATCGAGCCGGTCGAGGTGCGCCGCCCGCTCGCGCTGGCCGTCGCCGGGTTCGCGGTCCTGCTCGGCATCGGCCTGGTGCTCGGGGCGCAGACCTCCGGCCCGGGTCACCGGCTGCCGTTCGCGGGCATCGTCCTCGGCGTGCAACTGCTCTTCGTGCTGGCCTGGACGATGGCCATGCGGCCGCCGGCGCTGCTGCTGGTCGCCCTGGTCAGCGTGGCCGCCGCGGTCGCGGCCGACGCCGCCGCCGTGCAGACGGACGTCGCCGGGCTGGCGCCGCTGGGCTACGTCGCGGCGGGCGCCTTCCTCCTCGGGGTGCTCGGCCAGCTCGTCCGGCGGGTCGACCGCGTGCGGGTGACCGACTCCCTGGGCGGCACCCTGCTGATCGTGGTGGGCGTCGTCGCCTTCGCCACCCTGATCACGCTCAGCCGGATCCCGGCCGGCACCCAGGCCATCACCGTCTGCCTCACCGCCAGCGGGGTCGCGCTCACCGTCGCCCGGCTCACCGACGCGGTGGCGCCCTGGCCGCGGCTGGCGCCGCAGGTGCCCCGGGGCGCGGCCGGCGTGGTCGGCGGCGCCATGGTCGGCACGCTGGTCAGCGCCGCCCTCGGCAGTTACCTGGTGGCACCCTTCACCCCGACCAGGGCCGCGATCATCGGGCTGGTCGCGGCCGTCGCCGCCGTGCTGGCCGACCTCGCCGTGGGGTACGCGGAGGCGGGCCGGCTGATGGCGGGGGAGCCGCCGACCATGTGGGTGGCCCGGCACATGCAGGGGCCGCTCGGCGGCTTCGCCCTCGCCGCGCCGGCCGCGTACGCCATGTGCAAGCTGGTCCTCTGACGCGCGGTTGAGGATTTCCCCGTCCGGGTAACCACCGAAAGGCCGCTTCGCGGCACCCCGGGCACTCACGACAGGAGGCGGCGTGGCGCAGGATCACACGTACGAGGAGCGGCCCCGTCGACGCGGGCGCAAGGTGCTCGTCACCCTCGTCGTCCTGCTCCTGGTCCTCGGCGGCCTGCTCGTCGTGGCCGACCGGGTCGCGGCCGGGGTGGCCGAGCGCGCCATCGCCGACCAGGTCCGGCAGGAGGTCGCCAAGCAGGGGGCGCAGTCCTCGGCGCCGGAGGTCGAGGTCGGCGGCTTCCCGTTCCTCACCCAGGTGCTCGACGGCCGGTACGAGCGCATCTCCATCGGGCTGCGCGACGTGCAGGGCTCGGTGCAGGGTGACGTGGTCGCGCTGCCGAAGCTCGACGTGGACGCCCGCAACGTCCGCGCGTCGCTGGACACGATCCGCTCCGGGCAGGGTGACGTGGTCGCCGAGACGGTCGACGGCACCGGCACCATCAGCTACGACAGCCTCGCCAAGCTGCTCGACCGGCCCGGGTTGACCCTCGGCGAGCAGGGCGGCCGGCTCGCCGTCACCGCCCCGGTCGACATCCTCGGCCAGCGGCTCACCGTGACCGGCACCGCCGACATCACCGTCGGCAAGGCGGGGCAGGTGGCGCTGCGCTTCAACGACCTGAACGCCGAGGGGCTGCCGAACGTGCCGCTGGCCCGGACGATGCTCAACAACTACGCCAGGAGCATCTCGGTCGACGTGCCCCTGCCCGAGCTGCCGTTCCAGCTCGCCGTCCGGGAGGTCCGGCCGCTGCCCGAGGGGCTGGCGGTGACCGCGGACGCGAAGAACGTGCCGATCAACTCCGCCGTCGGCTGAGCCGCCGGCGGTCCGCCGGTCGGCGCGAGCGCGGAGGCGACGCGACCGGGGGTGACGGGCCGGTGGCGCGGCGGCGCGTCCCGGATGCTGGTCGGGCCGGTGGCGTCATCGGGCGTGGCTGGTAGGCTCCCTGCTCATGGGGACGCTCCTCACCAAACGGCGCGCGGTCGACCTGTGCCGCGTGGCCACCTGTCTGTGTCGCCCCGTCATCTGACGGCGGGGCTGTCCTCGGCTGCCTGACGCAGCCAGTGGCACTCAGGGTCCGCGTACCCCCGGTGCTCTCCCACCGAACGCCCGGCAGCGGCGCCGTCGCACGAACCCGTGATCCGTTTCCTCGCTATGGGTCCCGCGCGTGGTGCGACAGTTATGTTCATCGATCTCCGCGCGCTGGCTCACCATCCATCCTCACCAGGGAGTGATCTGATGAGTCGCGACACCGCACTCGTCTCGGCCGAGTGGGCCGAGAAGAACATCGACGCCCCGGGCGTCGTCTTCGTCGAGGTCGACGAGGACACCTCGGCCTACGACACCGGCCACATCGCCGGCGCGATCAAGCTGGACTGGAAGACCGACCTGCAGGACCAGGTGCGCCGGGACTTCGTCAACAAGAGCCAGTTCGAGGCCCTGCTCTCCGAGCGCGGCATCGGCAACGACGACACCGTCATCCTCTACGGCGGCAACAACAACTGGTTCGCCGCGTACGCCTACTGGTACTTCAAGCTCTACGGCCACCGCGACGTGAAGCTGCTCGACGGCGGTCGCAAGAAGTGGGAGCTGGACGCCCGCCCGCTGGTGACCGACGCGGTGACCCGCCCGGCGACGCAGTACGTGGCGCAGGAGCCGGACACCTCCATCCGGGCCTTCCGCGACGAGGTCGTGGCCGCGATCGGCACCAAGAACCTGGTCGACGTGCGCAGCCCCGACGAGTTCGCGGGCCGGCTGCTCGCCCCCGCCCACCTGCCGCAGGAGCAGGCGCAGCGGGCCGGGCACATCCCCACCGCGATCAGCGTGCCGTGGTCGAAGGCGGCCAACGAGGACGGCACCTTCAAGTCCGACGACGAGCTGCGCAGGATCTACGCCGCCGCCGGGCTGGACGACAGCAGGGAGACCATCGCGTACTGCCGGATCGGCGAGCGCTCCTCGCACAGCTGGTTCGTGCTCCAGGAGCTGCTCGGGCACCGCAACGTGAAGAACTACGACGGATCCTGGACCGAGTACGGCTCGCTGGTCGGCGTGCCGGTCGCGCTCGGCGACGAGCCCGGGGAGGCCTGAGCCATGACCGCACCCACCGCTGCCGGCTGCGCCGCTCCCGACCAGGCCGCCCCGCTGCCCGCGAGCCTCGACCTGGAGAAGGAGACCGTGATCACCGGCGTCGTCCGGTCCGACGCGGGCGAGGCCGTGCCGGGCGCGTACGTCCGGCTGCTCGACTCGACCGGTGAGTTCACCGCCGAGGTGGTGACGTCGCCGGCCGGCCAGTTCCGGTTCTTCGCCGCGCCGGGCACCTGGACCCTGCGGGCGCTCTCCCGGCACGGCAACGGCGACACCGCCGTGACCGCCGGCCGGGGCATCAACGAGGTCGCCGTCACCGTCGCCTCCTGACCCACGCTCTGATCGGCCCGTGGCCCGCCCCCCTCGCCGAGGGGGCGGGCCACGACCGTCTCCGGGCGCGTTCCACCGGCGTGACACGATGGCGTCGTGAACGGTGTCGTAGCGACGGGGCAGGCCCCGCCCACCGGTCCCGACCGGCCGGCGTCCCGGCGGTGGCTGCCCTGGCTGCTCGCCGCCACCGTGGCCTGGGCGGTGCTGCTGACGGTGCTCACCTGGACGTCGGTGCGGGACGACCCGCCGACCGTCCGGGAGCAGCGCAGTCTGGCCGAGGCCGGCCCGGTCGTCGACCGCGCGGTCGGCGAGTTGGTCGCGGCGGCCGGCGACACCGCCGTGCTGACCCCGCCCGAGATCGAGCGGGGCTGCCGGGTCACCCCGTTCGCCGACGGCGCCGTCCTGACCCGTGGGGTGGACGTGTTCGTCCCCGCCGGCCAGGAGCGGGCACTGCTGGAGCGGGTCGCGGAGCGGCTCCCGGGGCACTGGCGGGCCGGGGTCCGGGTGACCTCGGATGTCGGCCCGCGGCTGCGCGCCGACGCGGGCGAGTTCGTCACCGTCGAGGGCACGGTCGCCGGGGACGGCCGGGTCCGGCTGGCGGCCGACACGGGCTGCCGGCCGGTCGGCGACGGCTACGCCGCGCCGGCGACCGGCGCCACCGGCGCGGAGACCGAGGCCCTGGCGGCGGCGCTGCGGGCCCTCGGCGGCCCGGCCGGAGCGGCCCCCGAGGTGGTCGTCGCGCCCTGCCCCGCCGGCGGCGCCGCCCGCACCGCCCGCGCCGAGGTCGTCCCGGCCCCGCCGTCCCCGGCCGCCGCGCTCGCCTCCGTCGCCCGTGTCCCGCTGCTGAACACCTCCCAGGCGTACGCCTACCGGAGCGGCGGCGTCATGGTCGTCGCCGGTCTCTCGGGCGACCGGGTCGCCCTCTCCGCCACCACCGGTTGTCCGGCCTGAGGCCGACGGTCAGTGGCCGGGGGCGTGGTCGTGCGGGGAGCGGCTGCGCCCGAGCGCGTCGACGTGACCCCAGCGGCCGGGGATGTCGAGCAGCTCGACCCGCCCCATCCCCTCGGGCACGGCGGGATCGATGATCAGGTGCTCGCCCTGCGGCTCCAGCCCCAGCATCACCCGTAGCAGCAGCAGCGGGGTACCCGCCGACCAGGCCTGCGGGCTGCACGCGGTCGGGTACTCCACCGGGTACTCGGTGAGGCTCCGCTCGTAGCCGGCGAAGGCCTCCGGCAGCCGCCCCCCGAAGAACCGGGACGCGGCAAGCATCGCCTCGCAGATCTGGCTGGCCTCCCGGCGGAACCCGTACCGCCACAGGCCCCAGGCGATGATCGAGTTGTCGAACGGCCACACCGTCCCCACGTGGTAGCCGACGGGGTTGTACCGCCCCTGGTCGTCGGCGAGGGTCCGGACGCCCCAGCCGGAGAAGAGCCGCGGGCCCAGCAGGTGCTCGGCGACCCGGCCGGCCCGCGACTCGTCCACGATGCCGCTCCACAGCAGGTGCCCCATGTTGGAGCTGAGCGCGTCCACGTGCCGGCCGTCGGCGTCGAGGGCGAGCGCGTAGAACTCCCGCTCCGGGATCCAGAAGTCCCGGTTGAACCGCATCTTCAGCTCGGCCGCCTCCCGCTCCAGCCGGTCGGCGTACGCGGGGTCGCCCCAGAACGTCCGGGCCAGCCGCGCGCCGCGGATCTTCGCGTCGTACGCGTACCCCTGGAGTTCGCAGGTGGCGCGGGGGAAGCCGGGCAGCCGGCCGTCGTGGTAGGAGATCGAGTCCCAGGAGTCCTTCCAGCACTGGTTCTGCAGCCCCGTCTGCGGGTTGCGCGTCTGGTACCACAGGTATCCGGTCCCGAGCAGGTCGCCGTACGTGTCGATCCAGGCGAGCGCGGCGCGGGTCTGGGCCTCCAGCTGCCGCACCAGCCCGGCGTCACCGGTCCACCGCTCGTACTCGTCGAGCAGGATGACGAACAGCGGCGTGGAGTCCGCCGACCCGTAGTACGGCGAGTGGGGCTGCTCCTCGAAGCCCGCCGTCTCGCCGTAGCGCAGCTCGTGCAGGACCTTGCCCGGCTCCTCGTCCCGGAAGTCGTCGATCCGGTGACCCTGGAGGCCGGCCAGCATCAAGATGGTCGCCGGGATCAGCTCCGGCAGGAAGGGCACCACCTGGAGCGAGGTGATGATGCTGTCCCGACCGAACAGGGTCATGAACCACGGGAGCCCGGCGGCCATCAGCCGCACGCCGAGGGTGATCGACTCGTAGCGCAGCGCCGCCAGGTCGGCCACGCTCTGCCGGTACGCCCCGGCCAGCGGCTGGCAGTCGCAGCCGAGCTTCGGCGCCCGGGCGATCAGCTCGTCGTGCTCGGCCCGGATCGCATCCGAGGTGCGACTGCCGCCGTACAGCGGCAGGTTGGCCCGGATGTCCTCGCCGCGCGCCCCGTAGATGACGGTGGCCACCTTCAGCCGGGTGCGCCACTCGCCGTGCGGGCCGAGGCGGATCCGGAAGGTCATACCGGACACCTCGACGTGCGCGGGCGCGCTGGAGCTGATCACCGTCTCGCGGTGGAAGTTCTCCCGGCGGTAGGTGAGGCGCAGCTCGCCGTCGCCGACGGTGGCGGTGCTGTGACCGTGCTTCTGCCGGACGTGCTTGATCTCGAACAGGTCCGCGAAGTCGGCGCCCATGTCCAACCGGACGGTGAACTCCGTCTCCGTCCCGGCGTGGTTGAGCAGCGTCAGTTCCTCCTCGAAGCTGGCGCCGATGGACCGGCGCCGGATCACCGACACCTTCGCGTCCAGGTAGTGGGTCGGCTCGCCCGGGACGAGGAAGAAGCGGGTGCGGAAGGAATCCGCGTCGTCGACGCTGAGCGCGTGCAGCCGCTCGCCGTCGAGGGTCAGCACCCAGGTGGAGAGGAACCGGGTGTCGAAGGAGAAGAGCCCCGTCGGGAAGTCGAGGGACGGCTCGATGTCGCCGTGCCGGTCGCTGACCAGGAAGGTGTTGCCGTCCAGGATGCTGACCGACTCCCTCACCGCAGCCGTCCGGCCTGCTCGCGGGCGACCTCGCGGGGATCCCGGGTGCCGGGCGGGTCGGGGAAGAACCGGCGGAACGCCAGGAAGAGCACGACGTCGCCGCTGAAGCTGCTCTCGTTGCGCAGCACGCTCGAGATCGCCTGGGCCCGGCCGGTGACGAGCCGGTCGAACAATTCCTCGCTCGTGTACCAGATCGCGTCGGCCGGCCCCCGGTTGCGGCTGACGTCGATCGCGCCCGGCTGAAGCCGGACCAGCCAGTGCGCCGTCTGGTTGCCCCGGGCGAGGTCGATCTGCATCGTCCCGCTGACCGGACTGCGCAGCACCTGCGGGGCGCGCGCCGGCAGTGATTCGAAGAACCGCTCCGTCGCCTCGGTCACATTCCGAATCGTAGGCATCCGCCCGAAGTGTCGGGACGGTATCGAGGGGCGAGGTCAGTAGACCAGCGCCTGCGCCCCCTCGGCCATCGCCTCCTCGACGAAGACCGCCGCGCCGGCGATGCGGACGCCCGGCAGCACGTCGTCCGGGCCGATGTCCCGACGGGCGGCGCACTGGGTGCAGGCGGTCACCGTGCCGGTCGTGAGGATCACGTGCAGCAGCTCGGCCAGCGGGGCCGAGTGCGGCAGCTCGAACTCCTGCGCCCGGCCGGGCAGCGCGAACCAGGTCGACTCCCCGGTCAACCAGAGCGACACGTGCACCCCGGCGGCGGCCGCGGTGGCGGCGACGGTGAAGGCCTGGGCACACCGCTCGGGGGCGTCCGCGCCGGCGGTGGCCTTGACGACGAGAGTGCGGGCCATGGGGCCCAGCATAGGATGGTCGCGATGGTTACCGAGATCGGGTTCGTCAGCCTGCTGGTCGCCGGCCTGGGCGCGCTCGCCGGTGGCCTGGTCTACCTTGCCGTACGCATATCGAGAGGACGTTGGTGAGCGCGAGGAGTGAGCCGGTCTTGCGAGCCCCGCAGCCGCGAACGAAGGTGACACGGTGAGCGCGAGGAGTGAGCCGGTCCTGCGAGCCCCGCAGCCGCGAACGAAGGTGACACGGTGAGCGCGAGGAGTGAGCCGGTCTTGCGAGCCCCGCAGTCGCGAACGAGGAGAGGCGGAGTGAACCGGTGAGCGACGAGAACCCCCTGCAGCCGCCGCCGTGGCTGAACGCGCCGCCGGTCGACCCGTACCCCTACGAGGAGAGCCACGACCTGCGGGTCGGCCCGAAGCTGCACCCGTCGCTGGACGGCCTGCTGCCGTACGTCGGGGTGTGGCGCGGCCGTGGCCGGGGCGGCTTCCCGACGATCGAGGACTTCGACTACGCCCAGGAGATCCGGATCAGCCACGACGGCCGGCCGTTCCTGTTCTACGAGTCGCGCGCCTGGATCCTGGACGAGCAGAGCCGGCCGGTCCGCCCGGCGGGCCGTGAGGTCGGCTGGTGGCGGCCGGTGATGGACGGCGAGCGGGTCACCGACGAGCTGGAGGCGCTGATGACCACGCCGACCGGGGTCATGGAGCTGCACATCGGCAAGCGCAAGGGCACCCAGCTCGAGTTCGTGACCGACGCGGTGGTCCGGACGGCGACCGCCAAGGAGGTCACCGCCGGTCACCGCCTCTTCGGCATCGTCGAGGGCGCGCTGCTCTACGCCCAGGAGATGGCCGCCGTCGGTCACGGCCTCTCGCCGCACCTCTCCGCCCGCCTCACCCGCGTGGCCGGCTGACCCGCCCGACCCGCCCCCTCCCCGGTCAGGGGAGGGGGAAGCCGAGCAGGGCCCGGAGGGCCGGCGTGTGCGGGGAGCGGCGCAGCGGGACGGCGTCCAGGGTGCGGACCTCCGCCAGGCCACGGACGGACGAGGTGAGCCAGACGCCGTCGGCGGAGTGCAACTCGGCCGGGGTGACGAGGCGCTCGTCGGCGCGCAGGCCCAGTTCGTGGGCGTGGGCGAGGAGCCAGGCGGCGGTCACGCCCGGCAGCACGCCCGTCTCGGCGGCGGGCACGGTGCGGAGGGTGTCGCCGGCCAGCCAGACCAGGTTGGCGGTCGGTCCCTCCAGGGCGTACCCGTCGGTGGAGACCCAGAGCGCGTCGTCCACCCCGCTGCGGGCCGCCCAGCGGCGGGCGGCGGTGCTCACCGCGTACGACGTCGACTTGACCCCGGCGGGCAGCCAGTCGAGTGCGGCGCGGGCCCGCGCCGCGACGCCGAGCGGCAGGGTGGCGACGGTGATCCCGTCCCGGCGGGCCGCCCGGGTCGCCGCCGGCACCTCGCCCAGCGTGGCGTGGACGCTCGGCGGGCCGCCGTCCTCCGGGCCCCGGGTGCAGACCAGCCGCAGCGCGCCCTCGACCTCGGCCGGCCAGCCGGCGCTCACGGTCTCCAGCAGGCCGACCAGCACGTCGGTGGGGGGCAGGGGGAGCTCGACGGCCGTCGCCGCCCGGGCCAGCCGGGCCAGGTGGGCGTCGCGCAGCCACGGCCGCCCGCCCCGCAGGTGCATGGTCTCGAAGAGCCCGTCGCCGTGCAGCACCCCCCGGTCGTCGCCGCGCAGCACCGGCTCCCCGGGCGGCACCAGCCCGCGCCCCGGCACGGCGATCCTCGACGCCACCATGACCGCCGAGCGTAGCGGCGGGCCTGCGCACCCGCTGCCGCCCGGTGCGGGGAGGCCGTCGCCCGCCCGACGCCGTCACCGGTGGCACGGGAACTCGACGGGCCGCTCGACCCGGCGGCCGGGGCGGTCGGGCGAACTATGATCGGACGGTGTCCGAATCCTCCCTCGCGGAAATGCTCCGCGCCCGTGGGCTGCGGCTGACGGCGCAGCGGCAACTGGTCCTCCAGGCCGTGCTCGACCTGGGGCACGCCACCCCGGAGCAGGTGCACACGGCCGTCCGGGAGGTGGCCGCGGGGGTCAACATCACCACCATCTACCGCACGCTGGAGCTGCTGGAACGGCTCGGCCTGGTCACCCACACCCACCTCTCGCACGGCTCGCCGACCTACCACGCGGCCGGCGAGGACCAGCACGTCCACCTTGTCTGCCGGGAGTGCGGCGCGATCGACGAGATCGATCCGGAGCTGCTGCGCCCGCTGGCCGACCGGTTGGCGCAGCAGCGCGGGTTCCGGGTGGACATCGGCCACGTCTCCCTCTTCGGCGTCTGCGACCGCTGCGAGAACGGGGACCGGAAATGATCGACATCGCGGGCGCGGTGAGCGTCGAGAGCATCGACGAGGCCAGCCGGGACCAGCCCGAGCCGGCGCACGTGGCGGCCGGCGTCCGGGGGGTGGCCGCGCACTACGGCGACCCGATGCGCGAGCAGCGCAGCCTCGAGACCGCGGTCGGTCTGGTCGACCGCTCGCACCGGGGCGTCGTCGCGGTGCCGGGCGAGGAGCGGATCGGCTGGCTGCACACCCTCACCACCCAGCACCTGGCGCAGCTCGCCGCCGGTCAGGGCACCGAGCTGCTGGTGCTCTCGCCGCACGGGCACGTCGAGCAGCACGCCATGGTGGCCGAGGACGGCGTGACCACCTGGCTCGACACCGAGCCGGGCGCCACCACCGGCCTGCTGTCCTACCTGGAGAAGATGCGGTTCTTCAGCCGGGTCGAGCCGCGCGACGCGACCGCCGAGCACGCGCTGCTCTCGCTGGTCGGGCCGGAGGCCCCCGCCGCGGCCGGGACGCTCGGCGTGACCGGGCTGGCCGTACCCGACGTGGTCGCGGTGCCCGGCCCGAAGTTCCGCGCCGGCGAGGTGCCGCCCCGGCCGACCGCGCTGTACGACGTCAGGCCGCTCCCGGTCGGCGGGTGGGCGCGACGCGGCCCGTTGGGCGTGGACCTGCTCGTGCCCCGGGCCGCGATGGAACAGGTGGTCACCGAGCTGCGCGGCAACGGGGTGCCGGTGGCCGGGCTGTGGGCGTACGAGGCGGTGCGGGTGGCCGCCCGGCGGGCCCGGGTCGGGGTGGACACCGACCACCGCACGATCCCGGCCGAGGTGGACCTGGTCGCCCCCGCCGTGCACCTCGACAAGGGCTGCTACCGGGGCCAGGAGACCGTGGCCCGGGTGCACAACATGGGCCGGCCGCCGCGTCGGCTCGTCCTGCTGCACCTGGACGGGATCACCACCGACCAGCCGCCGGTCGCCGGGACGCCGGTGACCCTCGACGGCCGGGCGGTCGGCTTCGTCGGCACCGCCGTGCACCACCACGAGCTGGGCCAGGTCGCCCTGGCCGTGGTCAAGCGCAACGTCGCCGACGACGCCCGCCTGCTCGTCGGCGAGACCGCCGCCGCGATCGATCCGGCCTAGCGCTCCGACGGCGAAAGAATCTCTCCTTTGCGGCGCTGAGGCCGGAAAAGTTCCGGTCGACTGGCTCCCTGACCTCGGTCTAGGATCCGGGCATGACGACAGGGACGTTGATCACGGTTGCCCCCACCGGCGCGGAGTCGGCCAAGGCGGAGGTGCCGGCGCTGCCGGTGACGCTCGACGAGCTGCTGCTTACCGCGAAGGAGTGCGAGGCGCTCGGCGCCGCCGTGATCCACGTCCACATCCGCGACGACGAGGCGAAGCCGACCCTGGACCAGGGGCGGCTGCGGGAGACCGTGGCGGCACTGCGGGAGAGCACCGACCTGATCGTGCAGCTCTCCTCCGGCGGCGCGGTGACCGACCCGGAGGCCGACCGGCTCGCCGTGCTCGACGCCGGGCCCGACATGGCCTCCTGCACGATGGGCACGCTCAACTTCGGCGACGACGTCTTCCTCAACCGTTGGGAGTTCATCGTCGACCTGCACACCCGGATGCAGGAGCGCGGCATCGTGCCGGAGTACGAGATCTTCGACCTCGGTCACCTGACGGCCCTGCAGCGCCTGCTCGGCAAGTACGGCCTGCCGGCCGGCGGGCACGTGCACGTCGACTTCGTGATGGGCGTGCCGGGCGGCATGCCGGGCACCACCTCGGCGCTGGTCGCCGCCCACCAGGCGCTGCGCGACCTGCCCGAGGGCACGACCTTCTCGGCCACCGGCATCGGCCGCAGCACCATCCCGGTCATGCTGGCGTCGCTCTCGGCCGGCGGGCACCTTCGCGTCGGCATGGAGGACACGGTCACCTACGCCAAGGGCCGCCCGGTGGAGTCCAACATGCAGCTCGTCGCCCGGGCGGTCGGCTTCGCCCAACTCGCCCAGCGGCCGCCGCTGACCACCGCCGAGGCGCGTGGGCTGCTCGGCGTACCGGCCGCCGGGCGGTAAGCGGCGGCTCCGCCGGCACTCCTGTACGCCCGGACGCCGACTGCCTGGTCACCCGCCCGCCGGGGGTGGCCGGGCGGTCGGTACCGTCCACACCGTGGGAAAGACGTACGAGGGCGGCGTGCCGCTCGCCGAGGTGGTCCGGTCCGGGTTCGTCGAGGGCGTGCACCGGGGTTCGGTGGTGGTGCTCGACGCCGACGGCGCGTCGGTGGCCGGTGCCGGGGACGTGACCTCCCCGGTCTTCCCTCGCTCGTCCAACAAGCCGATGCAGGCGGTCGGGATGCTCCGCGCCGGACTGTCGCTGACCGACCCGGCGGACGTGGCGATGGTCGTGGCCAGCCACGCCGGGGAGGACTTCCACCTGGCCCGGGTCGGCGCGCTGCTGGCCGGCGCGGGGCTGGACGAGTCGGCCCTGCACTGCCCGCCGGAGCTGCCGGTGGGCGAGGACGCGCGGGCCGCCGTGCTGCGCGCCGGCGGCGGTCCCACCCGTACGCAGATGAACTGCTCCGGCAAGCACAGCGGGATGCTGCTGACCTGCCTGGCGGCCGGCTGGCCGCTCGACGGGTACTGGCGCCCGGAGCACCCGTTGCAGCAGCGGCTCCGCGACGCGGTCGAGGAGTTCACCGGTGAGCGGGCGGCGGCGGTCGGGGTCGACGGCTGCGGCGCTCCCGTGCTCGCGGTGTCGCTGACCGGCCTGGCCGGGGCGTACCTCCGGCTGGTCTCGGCGGAGCCCGGCTCCGCGCCCCGGACGGTGGCCGACGCGATGCGCGCCCATCCGGAGATCGTCGGCGGCACGCAGGCCGACGACACCCGGCTGATGCGCGGCGTCCCCGGGCTGCTCGCCAAGGTGGGCGCCGAGGGCGTCATCGCCGTCGCGGTGCCCGGGACCGGCGCGGTCGCCCTCAAGATCGACGACGGTGCGGGCCGGGCGCGGATGCCGGTGCTGGTCTCCGCCCTGCGCCGCCTCGGCCTGGACGCCCCGGTGCTGGCCGAGTACGCCGAGGTGCCCCTCTTCGGCGGCGGCCTCCCGGTCGGCGCCGTACGCCCCGTCTGGTAGCCGCCGCCGCTGCGGCGACCTGCCCCGCCACGCCGCGACCCCCTGCTCGGCGACGCCGCGACGCCCAGCCCGGCGATGCCACGACGGTCAGCGCGCCGACGGCCCGGCGCCGGGCGCCGGGCCGGGTCGGGCGTCAGGGCAGGAAATCGAGCAGGGCGGCGTTGACCGGGGCGGGACGCTCCAGCGGCAGCAGGTGGGCCGCGTCCGGCACGTCGGGCAGGCGGGTCGCGCCCGGCGCCTCGGCCGCGATCCGGTCGGCGAGCCGGTTGATGTCCGGCACGTCCGCGGCGCCGGCGGTGACCAGGACCGGCACCCGCAGCTCGCCGAGGCGCCCGATCGCGGGCGGGTCGAGTTCGGCGACATCCACCGCGCTGAGGGCCTGCTCGGCGGCGAGCGCCCGCTGGTCCATCTCGACGGCGAACGCGACCAGCTCCGGGTCGACGTCCTCGGGGCGGCGTCCGGGGCCGACCACCCAGAACCGCACCTCACCGGCGGCGCTGGCGGCGAAGTCCTCCGGGTCGACCTCGCCCACCAGGGTGTCCCAGAGGCCGTTCGCCTCCTCGGACCACTCGTGTCCGGAGACGGCGCTGCCGAGCAGGGCGAGCGCGGTCACCCGGTCGGGGTGGGCCAGCGCGGTGTCGATGGCGACCGCGCCGCCGAACGAGCAGCCGACCAGGGCGGCCCGGGGGAGGTCGAGCGCGTCGAGCAGCCCCGCCACGTCGTCGTGGTGGGCGAACGGGGCGGGTGGCAGCTCCGAGTCGCCGTAGCCGCGCAGGTCCAGGGCGATCACCCGGTGCCGCTCGGCCAGCGGGCCGATCTGTCCCCGCCACATCCGGCGGTCCGCGATCCCCGCGTGCAGCAGGACGACGGGGGAGCCGCTGCCGGTGTCGTCGTACGCGAGCACCGCGCCGTTCACCTCGATCTTGGTCATCGCAGGAAGGTACGCAGGTGACGATCGGGCACGCAACTTGCATACGTGAGACCTCGCTAACTCCGGTTAGCACTTTGCTTGCAGGAGCTAGCAGGGCGGGCTACCGTCGGGGTATGGCCACTGGTAAAGACCTTCCCGACGTCGGCGGGTTCATTCGCGACCTGCGCCGCAACGCGAAGATCTCGCTCCGACAGCTCGCCGAGCAGGCGGGGGTCAGCAACCCGTACCTCAGTCAGATCGAGCGCGGCCTGCGCAAGCCGAGCGCGGAGGTGCTCCAGCAGCTCGCCAGCGCGCTGCGGGTCTCCACCCCGGCGATGTACCTGCGCGCCGGGCTGCTCGACGACAAGGAGGGCCAGGGCGTGCTCGCGGCCATCGCGGTCGACCCCGACCTGACGATGGCGCAGAAGCAGTCGCTCACCCAGATCTACGAGACGTTCCGGCGGGAGAACGCGCGGCTCGCCGAGGCGACCGCTGCGGCCGCCGGCGCCACGCCGGACGGTGCCGCCCCGGGCGCGCCCGGGGCCGCCGAGGCGCCGGACCTGGCCAACCTCGCCGCCACCGGACCCACCACGCCGGAGGGGACCCCGACCGAGGCCGTCCTCGAGTCGGTCGCCGTCACCGAGGCCGGCCCCGCCCCCGCTCCGACCGACACCCCCGCGAAGAAGGCCGCCCGCAGGGCGGTCCGGAAGGCCGCCGACGCGGCCGAAGAGGAGAAGTGATGACCCAGCCGAAGACCCACCGCATCCCGGCCCCGATCTACGCCGCCGCCGGCGCGGGCGAGCTGGCCCTCCAGCAGCTCCGCAAGCTTCCCGCCGTGGTGACCGAGGTCGTCGCCGACCTGGGCGGCAAGGCCGTCGTGACCGGCTTCGAGCTGCGGCAGAAGGCCAACGACACGTTGCGCACGGCGAACCTGACCGCCAGCGGCCTGCGCGAGAAGGCCGCCTCGTCCGACCTCGACCTGAAGCGCCTCCGCGAGGCGGCCGACCTCGACAAGCTGCGCGAGGTCGCGGACCTCGACAAGCTCCGCGAGGTCGCGGACCTGGACAAGCTGCGCGAGGTCGCGGACCTCGACAAGCTGCGCGAGGTGGCGACCCGCAACGCCGCCGTGGTGGTCGCCGGCGCCCAGGCCGCGCAGGAGCGGGCGCAGGCCGCGTACGTCGCGCTGGTCGCCCGGGGTGAGCGGGTCGTCGGCGCCGGCGTGCTGGAGGCCGCCGAGACCGTGAACGCCGACATCGAGGCCACCGAGGCCGAGGTCGAGCCGGCCGGGACCGCCGCGACGACGCCGGCCGTCCCGACCGCCGCCGAGGTGCCGACGCCGGCCGCCCCGACCACCGTCGAGGTGCCGACGCCGGCCGACGTGGCCGAGGTCGTGGAGGCCAAGCCGGCCGCCGCCAAGACCGCCGCCAAGAAGGCGACCCGGGCGCCCCGGGCCACCAAGACCGCCGCCAAGCCGGCCGCCACGCCGTCGGCGAAGCTGCCCCGGGCCACCAAGCGGACCCGCCCGGCCGCCGAGTAGTCCCGCTGCGCCGGCGACCCCGGAGGCGTCCTGTCGGACGTTTCCGGGGTCGCCGGCATAAGCTTGCCGTCATGGCCCACGCCGCGCCGCTCTTCGCCTTCGAAGTCCGCTACGTGATCGAGCTGATCCTGCTCGTGTTCGCGTTGATCGTGCAGGGCGTCGCCCTGGTGCACGCCATCACCCAGCGCTCCGACGCCTTCGCCGCCATCGGCACCCTGCCCAAGGGCGGCTGGGTCGCCATCCTGGCCGTCTGCCTGGTGCTGACCCTGCTCGGCTTCGGGCCGATCAGCCTCTTCGGCCTGATCGGCATCGCGGCGGGCCTCATCTACCTGCTCGACGTCCGGGTCGGCCTGCGCGACCTGAGCGACGGCAGAGGGTCCTGGTGAGAGGTTTCCGCTGGCCGCCCCCGCCGGACGGCGGGCCCCGCACCTGGGGGCCCGGCCCCGGTGCCCCGCGCACCGGCAGGCCGGCCCTGCCCGAGCCGGAGACCGAGCTGGTCGCCACGCCGCACGGCGTACGGCTGGAGCAACTCGTCACCGGGGCGGGTGACCCGACCACCGTGTTCGCCCACGGGCTGGGCAACGGCATCGCCACCACCCGGCCGTTCGGCAGCGGGGTGACCGGCCGCAAGCTCTTCTTCCAGTTCCGCGGGCACGGCCGCTCCGACGCGCCGCCCGGCCCGTGGAGCTACCTGGACCTCGCCCGCGACCTGCGCGCGGTCGCCGACCTGGGCGGCGCCACCCGGGCCTTCGGCGCCAGCCTCGGCGCGGGTGCGCTCTGCCGGCTGCTCGCCGAGAGCCCCGAACGCTTCGAGCGGCTGGTCTTCTTCCTGCCGGCGGTGCTGGACCGGCCGCGTGGCGAGGTCGCCCGATCACGGCTGACCGAGCTGTTCGACGCCGTGGAGAGCGGGGACGCCTCCGCTGTCGCCGACGTGGTCCAGGCGGAGTTGCCGCCGGCGGTGCGCAACACCCCGGCCGGCTGGGCCTACCTGCGCCAGCGGCTCGACCAGCTCCTCCGCGACGGGCTCGCCCCCGGGCTCGCCAGCCTGCCCGAGCAGGCGCCGCTGCGCGACGCCGGGTCGCTGGCCGCGGTCACCGCGCCCGCCCTGGTGATCGGCTGCGCCGGCGACGACCTGCACCCGGCCGAGGTCGCCGAGCAGCTCGCGGCCGCGCTGCCCCGGGCCACCCTGCACGTGTACGACCGGCCCGGCGTCCTCTGGACCGAACGCGCCGACCTGCGCAGCCGGATATCCGCCTTCCTCAACGAGTAGTGTGCCCTGACATGGGCGTCACACACCACGGTCGTACGCACCGGCTGGACCTCGCCGACCCGACGCTGCGGGAGTGGGAGTGCACCGTGTTGCACGCCGACCCGGAGCAGGGCATCGTGCTGGACCGGTCGGCGTTCTACCCGGGCGGTGGCGGACAACCGCCGGACCACGGCGTACTGCTCTGGCAGGGGGTGCAGACCCGGATCGTCGGCACCCGCAAGGGCGACGACCTCTGGCTGATCCCGGCCGAGGGCGACCCGCTGCCACCGGCCGGCACCGCGGTGACCGGTGCTGTCGAGGACGAGCGGCGCACCCGGCTGATGCGGACCCACTCCGGGCTGCACGTGCTCTGCGGAGTGGTGTTCCGCGACTTCGGCGCGCTCGTCACCGGCGGCAACATGGAGCCGGGCGAGGCCCGGATGGACTTCAACCTGCCCGAGGTGCCGCCCGACTTCAAGAGCCGCATCGAGGAGCTGGTCAACGCCGAGGTGGCCGCCGACCGGGCGGTCGCCGTGCGGGTGCTGCCCCGGGCCGAGGCGCTCGCCCTGCCGGACATCATCCGGACCCAGTCCAACCTGATCCCGCCCGACGAGCAGGAGGTCCGGATCGTCGACATCGTCGGGCTGGACGTCCAGGCCGACGGCGGCACGCACGTCGCCTCCACCGCCCAGATCGGCAAGGTGCAGGTGGTCAAGGTGGAGAGCAAGGGCCGCGCCAACCGCCGCGTCCGCGTACGGCTGACCGACTGACCCGGTGGCTCCCGGCGCCGGACACCGACGCCGGGAGCCGAGCCGTCACACCAGGTCGATCCGTTCCCGCTCGATCGGGTAGCCCGCCCTGGCGAAGGTGGCGGCCATCGGGTGGTTCGTCTGGTCGGTGGCCGCCACGATCCGGTCCACCCCCTCCTCCACGAGCAGGTGGGTGGCCTCGACCAGCAGGTCGTACGCGTACCCGTGCCCGCGCTGCTCGGGCACCACGCCGACGAAGCCGACGATGGGGTCGCTGTGGTTGCGGGCCGGCACGGTGACGCCGACCAGTTCGCCGTCGGGCGTCCAGGCCAGCCGCCACCAGTCGCGCGGGCTCGGCAGCCAGCGCAACAGGTCGAGTTCCTCCTGCGCCGCCGCGTCCGGCCCGTGCTCGGCGGTGGTGTGCCGGGTGTGCGCGTCGAGGCTCTCCTCGCCCACCCGGCGCAGCACGTCGAGGATCACGGCGTCGTCCGGCTCCGGTCGGAACTCCAGCCGGCCGGGGCGGGCGGGCAGCCCGCACTCCGGCTTCCAGCGGTAGCGGTACCGCTCGACGAGCACCGACATGCCGGCTGCCGTCGCGGCGTCGATCCGGGCCCCGGCCTGGGCGCGGACTGCCGGGTCGTCCCGCCAGCCGGGCGGCACCGAGAGCGAGTACTCGGCCCGCAGCGGCGCGGTCCGGAGCAGCCGGACCGCCGCCTCCCGGTCGGTGAAGTCGAACCAGTCGAGGGCCAGCGGCGCGACGTCGTCCGGCCCGCCCCACCAGGCGGCGCGGGCCACCACCACGTCGCCGCGCAGGGCCACCCAGCTCCACTCGGGACGGTACTGGCCGTCGGCGGCCATGTCGGAGTAGTTCTCGCCGAACGCGGCGCGGCCCACCAGCCCGGGGTCGGGCAGCGAGTCGAACAGTTCTTCCTCGCCCACGGTGAGCGGGCGGATGACCAGGTCGGTCATGGGGATCCTTCCGGGTGCGACGTGCTCCCGGGTCAGGACCGTGGCGTCCTCGCGGCCGGGTGGGAGCAGAGCGATGTCGTGATGGACACGGTGCCCACCTCCCTTCCAAGATCGAGGACGCCCGAGCAGACTAACAGCGCGCTCCGGCCGGCCCAACCGTATTGCGGCCCGGTCCGGCGGCCGGCCAGATCCTCCGTGCGGCGGGGTTTCCGGTGGGGCTCAGCGCGGGGCGCGGTGGTCGGCCAGCTACGCAGACCCGTCCTGCCGCGCCCTGTCGAGCTGCCCCACGAACGGGGGCAGGCCCGGCGGCGCATCCAGGTCGTCGATCCGCCGCCCGCCGACCTTTCGGGGGGCGCGGGTCAGGGCGCGGTCAGCCCGGGCGGCAGGTGGGCGGCGCGGACGTCGAGCAGCCAGCGTTCCCCGGTGGCCTCGTCCGGGCGGTCCGGCAGCGGGGAGCGGGCGCGGTCGAAGTCGCGTTCCGCCTCGGCGAGCAGCGTGCGCGCCTCCTCCAGTTCGCCGTCGGCCACCCGATCGCCGAATGCCCGGAACCACCCGGGGTCGGCGAGCCGGATCTCCAGCACGCCGGTCGTGTAGAGCAGCCGGCCCTGGTGCACCAGCCGGGCCAGGTGCCGGGCGTGCTTGGCGGTCCGCCGCCGCGTGTCGGCCGAGAACGTGCCGTCGCCCCGGGACTCCAGCTTGCGGAACTGCTGGCCGGCGTAGCCGAGGTAGGCGTCGCGGACGCGGGGTGCGCTGAGGAACGCCGACCGGATGGCGATCAACCGGTCGCCGAACTCCGTCCGGGTCTCGTAGCAGTCGTCCGGCAGCCAGGCCAGCTCGGTGGCGGTCGGGTTGCCGCTCAACGCGAGCCGGCACCATTTCGCGGCCTCGTGCAGGGTCGTGTCGGGGTCGGTGGTCACCACCGACTCGCGGGGCGGGCGCAGGCCGTGGAACGCGACGGTGGGCGCGGCGAAGACGCCGATCCGGTCGACGTCGGAGCCAGGACCGGCCAGCCCGTACGCGACCGAGCCGACGATGCCGGAGAGCAGCAGGTGCATGCCGTCGAGCATGACGCACGGCCCGGGTGCGGAAAACCGGACTTCCGCTGTCAGGTATCGCTGACAGGCTGGCGGGCATGACGACACCGCTGACAGGGAAGATCGCGCTCGTCGCCGGGGCGACACGGGGCGCCGGCCGGCAGATCGCCGTCCAGTTGGGCGCGGCCGGCGCCACCGTCTACGCCACCGGCCGCAGCACCCGGGCCGGCCGCTCCGAGATGGACCGGCCGGAGACCATCGAGGAGACCGCCGAGCTGGTCACGGCGGCCGGCGGCACCGGCATCGCCGTCCGGGTCGACCACCTCGTCCCCGAGCAGGTGCGCGACCTGGTCGCCCGGATCGACGCCGAGCAGGGCCGGCTCGACGTGCTGGTGAACGACATCTGGGGCGGCGACCCGCTGATCACCTGGGAGAAGCCGGTCTGGGAGCAGCCGCTGGACGCGGGCTTCCGCACCCTGCGGCTGGCGGTCGACACGCACATCATCACCAGCCACTTCGCCCTTCCGCTGCTGGTCCGCCGCCCCGGTGGCCTGGTGGTGGAGGTCGGCGACGGCACCAGGGAGTACAACGACGCCAACTACCGGCTCTCGGTCTTCTACGACCTCGCGAAGGTCTCGGTGAACCGGCTCGCGGCGAGTTGGGCGCACGAGCTGAAGCCGCACGGGTGTACCGCCGTCGCGCTGACCCCGGGCTGGCTCCGGTCGGAGGCGATGCTGGAGCTCTTCGGGGTCACCGAGGAGAACTGGCGGGACGCCCTGGAGAAGGAGCCGCACTTCGCCATCTCGGAGTCGCCGGTGTTCGTCGGGCGCGCGGTGGCCGCCCTGGCCGCCGACGACGACCGGGCCCGCTGGAACGGGAAGTCCGTCTCCAGCGGCGAGCTGGCCAAGGTGTACGGCTTCACCGACCTCGACGGCAGTCGCCCGGACGCCTGGCGGTACATAGTCGAGGTGCAGGACGTCGGCAAGCCGGCCGACGTCACCGGCTACCGCTGACCGTCGGCGTCGGTCCGCGCCGTCCCGGGCTGGGGCCGTGTCGCGTAGAGCGTGGCGGCGCGGGACGTGGCCTCGGCGAGTCGCGCCCGCAGCCCCGGCGGGTCGAGTACCTCGACCTCCGGCCCCAACCCCAGCAACTGGCTGTACGCCACGTCGACGGACTCGACGGGCAGCCGGGTCGTCACCCAGCCCTGCCCGTCGGGACCGTCGGCGGCGGCGACCGCCTCGTCGTACGCGAAGGGGGCGTCGGCCAGGTGCCGGAGCTGGCGCAGGCCGGCGGGGCTCAGCCGGACGGTGACCTGGTCCCGCAGCATGCCCCGGAGGAACGCCTCGGCCTGCTCCCGCCAGTACCGGGCCAGGTCGAAGCCCTCGTCCCGGGCGAAGGTCTCCCCGCTCACCGCGACGTCGGTCACCCGGTCCACCCGGTACGTGCGCACGTCGTCGCCGACCCGGCCCACCAGGTACCAGACGCCGCTCTTGAGCACCAGGCCGTACGGGGACACCTTCCGGGTGACCTCGCGGTCCCCGCGCCGGTAGCGCAGCTCGACCACCCGGTCCCGCCAGACCGCCCCGGCCAGGTCGGTCAGCCACGGCGGCGGCCCCACCTCCCGGAACCAGCCCGGCACGTCCAGGTGGAACCGCTGCCCGGTGCGGGCCGGCGCGTCGCGCAGCGCGGGCGGCAGCGCGGCCAGCACCTTCAACTCGGCCGAGGCCACCGCGTCGGCGAGCCCCATGTCGCCGGCCGGCCCGCGCAGTCCGGCCAGGAAGAGCGCCTCCGCCTCGTCCCGGGTCAGCCCGGTCAACCGGGTCCGGTAGCCGCCGAGCAGCCGGTAGCCGCCGGCCCGCCCCCGGTCGGAGTAGACCGGCACCCCGGCGGCGGAGAGCGCCAGCACGTCCCGGTAGACGGTCCGCTCGGACACCTCCAACTCCCGCGCCAGCTCGGCCGCGGTCATCGTCTCCCGCGCCTGGAGCAGCAACACCAACGAGATCAACCGGGCCGCCCGCACCCGTCCATCCTGCCCCGATGCCGTACGGCCGCTGTCGGGGCGTCGGCCGACGGCGACCACTAGGCTCTGCGGTCGTGAACGCACCCCGCATCGCCGCGCCCGTGACCAGCGCCGCCGGCCGGTTCTTCACCGGCGTGGGCCTGCTCCTGCGCGGCCTCGGCCTCTACGTCCGCAGCCCCGGGCTGATGCTGCTCGGCATCGTGCCGGCGCTGATCTCCGGTGTGCTCTTCGTGGCCGCGTTCGCCACCCTGGCGTACTTCGTCGACGACCTGGCCGCGCTGGTCACGCCGTTCGCCGACGACTGGGCGGCCACCTGGCGCAACCTGGTCCGGGTGGTCGCCGGGCTGGCCTTCCTCGGCATCGGCGGCCTGCTCGCGGTGGTCAGCTTCACCGCGGTCACCCTGGTCATCGGCGACCCGTTCTACGAGAAGATCTCCGAACGGGTCGAGGAGCGCCTCGGCGGCACGCCCGGCGCGGTCGACGTGCCGTTCTGGCCGTCGCTGCGGCGCAGCCTCGCCGACTCGGTACGGCTGGTGGGCCTGTCGGTGCTGTTCGGCATCCCGCTCTTCGCCGCCGGGTTCGTCCCGGTGGTCGGCCAGACCGTGGTGCCGGTGATCGGTGCGGCGGTCGGCGGCTGGCTGCTCGCCGTGGAACTGGTCGGCGCCCCCTTCTACCGGCGCGGGATGCGGCTGCCGGAGCGCCGGTCGATCCTGAAGGCGGACCGGCCGACCACGCTCGGCTTCGGGGTGGCGGTCTTCGTCTGCTTCCTGATCCCGCTCGGCGCGGTGCTGGTCATGCCGGCCGCCGTCGCCGGGGCGACCCTGCTGGCCCGCCGCGCGCTCGGCCAGCCCATCACGGCGGGCTGATCCACCGGCGGGGCCGTCAGGACAGCTCGCGCAGGCAGGACCAGCTCGATCCGACCGGGCGGTAGCCGAGCCGGACGTTGACCGCCAGCATCGGCGCGTTCGCCTCGTCGTTCGAGGTGTAGGCGACGCGTACCCCGGTGGCGGCGGCGCGGTGCAGCGCCGCCGTCTTGGCCAGGCGGGCGAGCCCGCGCCCCCGGTGCGCCGGCAGCGTGCCGGTGTAGTCCGACCACATCCGGTCGCCGTCCCGCTTGACGAGGCTGAACGCCACCACCTCGCCGCCGGCCTCGGCCGCCGTGCTGGCCGCACGGTCCAGGCCCAGGTTGTCCCAGACCTCGGAGCGCCAGCTCTCGTAGCTGATCGAGTCGGCCGGCACGTCCCCCGGCTCGTCGGCCGCCGCCGCCAGGTTGGCCAGGTGCACCCGGCGCGGGTCGACGTCGGTCAGCGGGAGCAGCCGTACGCCCGGCGGCGGCTCCGGCATCGGCGGGGCCGGTCGCAGGTCGAGTGCCGAGTAACGCAGCTCCCGGCTCGGCGTGAACCCGTGCCGGCGGGCGAACGGCAGGGACTCCGGCAGCGCCCAGGTACGCACCCGGCGCGCCCCGACGGCCCTGAGGTGCCCCAGCGCGGCGGTCAGCAAGGCGGTGCCGGCGCCCCGGCCCCGGTGCCCGGGGTGGACGTGCAGCGTCGAAACCTCCCCGACGTCCGGTTCCGACGTCCGGTCGTTGCGGTACGCCGACGCCCAGCCGACCACCGTGTCGTCCACCTCGACGACGTACGCGGTCCAGTCCTCGCCGGGCGGAGGCTGGGCGATCATGCGCCGGGTCGAGTCGACGCCGCGCACCAGGTAGGGATGCACGAGCGCGCGCAGCGCCACGACGGCCGGCGCGTCGTCGGGGCGGGCGGTCCGGACCCGCACCTCAGGCCGCTCCGCGTACGGCGGCGACGGCCTCGACCTCGACGAGCTGGTCGGTGTAGCCGAGCACGGCCACCCCGAGCAGGGTGCTGGGCGGCTCGTGGTCGCCGAACGCGTCCCGGACCACCTCCCACACGGCCACCAGGTCGGCCTGGCGGGACGACGCCACGTAGACGGTGGTCTTGACGACGTCGGTGAGTCGGGCGCCGGCCGCCGCGAGGGCGGTCTCCAGGTTGGCCATCACCTGCCGGGCCTGGCCGACCGGGTCGCCCGGCGCGACGGTCCGTCCCTCGGCGTCGAGCGGGCAGGCGCCGGCGGTGAAGACGAGCCGGGCCGGCGGCTCGACCGTGGCCGCGTACGCGTACTCGGCGACGTCGGAGAGGGCGGGCACGGGGATCAGCCGGGTCGGTGAGGTCACGGCCGCGACGCTACCGCCGGATTCCGGGCGGCTCGACCGGATATTCGCCGACCGGTCAGGCCGACTCGCGGACCACCAGCTCGGTGGGGAGCACGACGGCCCGCTCGATCGCCTCCCCGGCGGCCAGCCGCAGCAGCAGCCGGGTCATCCGCCGGCCGAGCTCCACGATCGGCTGGCGGACGGTGGTCAGCGGGGGCTCGGTGTACGCGGCCGTCTCGATGTCGTCGAAGCCGATCACCGCCACGTCGTCCGGCACCCGCCGCCCCGCCTCGCGCAGCGCCCGCAGGGCGGCGTGCGCCATCAGGTCGGAGGCGGCGAAGACCGCGTCCAGGTCGGGGTGCTCGGCGAGGAGCTGCCGCATCGCCGTCGTCCCGGACTCGCGGGTGAAGTCGCCGGTCGCCACCAGCTCCGGCAGCCCGGCCTCGGCGACCGTGTTCCGGTAGCCGGTGAGCCGCTCGATGCCGGCCACCATGTCCTGCGGGCCGGCGATGGTGGCGATCCGCCGGCGACCGCCCGTGATCAGGTGCCGGACCGCCGTGGTCACCCCGCCGACGTGGTCGACGTCGACGTACGGCACGTCGGCGCCGTCGAGCGGGCGACCGCTGCACACCACCGGGATGCCCAGCCGGGCGAGCCGGCCGGGCAGCGGGTCCTCGCCGTGCAGCGAGGCGAAGAGCACCCCGTCCACGTGCCGCCCGGTGGTGTAGCGCTCCACCCGGTCGTGCCCGGCCGGCGAACCGGCCAGCATCAGCACGAGCTGCTTGTCGGCGGCCTCCAGCTCCTGGGCGGCGCCCCGGATGATCCCCGGGAACACCTGGTCGTCGGAGAAGACCCGGGTGGCGGCCTCCGGCAGCACCAGGGCGACCGAGTCGGTCCGCTGGGTGACCAGGCTGCGGGCGGCCAGGTTCGGCACGTACCCCAGCTCGGCCACCGCCCGGCGGACCGCCTCCTGGATCGGCTCGGCGACGGTCGTGGAGCCGTTCACCACCCGGGAGACGGTCGCCCGCGAGACCCCCGCCCGCCGGGCCACCGCCTCCAGTGTCGGCCGCTGCGCCGTCGTCATCCCCGTTACCACCGCCTCGTCACAGCCCGTTCCGGGAGATCACCTCCTGGTACCACCGGGCGCTCGACTTCGGTGTGCGTCGCTGCGTCAGGTAGTCGACGTGGATGATCCCGAACCGTCGACGGTAGCCCTCGGCCCACTCGAAGTTGTCCAGCAACGACCATACGAGATAGCCCCGGAGGTCGACTCCCCGGGAGATCGCCTCGTGCACGGCGCGCAGGTGCCCGTCGAGGTAGGCGATCCGGTCCGCGTCCATCACCTGCCCGGCGCCGCCGGCGTCGGCCTTGTCGGGGAACGCCGCGCCGTTCTCGGTGACCATCAGCGGCACGCCGGGATAGTCGGTGGCGAGCCGCTCCAGCAGCCGGGTCAGCCCGGCCGGCTCGATCATCCAGCCCATGTCGGTCAGCGGCCCGGCCGGCGGGAGGAACTCCACCGCGCCCTCGGTGCCCGGGTAGGCGCTGCCGCCCGCGCCGTCCGGCCGGCCGGCGACGTAGGTGGGGGCGTAGTAGTTGACGCCGAGCAGGTCGATCGGGGCGGCGATCAGCTTCTCGTCGCCGTCGCGGACGAACGTCGGCTCGACGATGCGGGCCACGTGTTCCAGCACGTCGTCGGGGTAGGCCGCCCGCAGCAGCGGGTCGAGGAAGATCCGGTTGTGCAGGCCGTCCACCAGGCGGACCGCCGCCGCGTCGGCGGCGCTGCCGGGGTCGGCGGGGCGCACGTCGGCCGGGTTGACGGTGATCCCGACGGTCTCCGCGCCGGCCGCGCGCAGCGCGCGGGCCGCCAGGCCGTGCCCGAGCAGCAGGTGGTGTACGGCGGCGAAGGCCGCGCCCGGGTCCCGCTCGCCGGGGGCGTGCACCCCGTTGCCGTAGCCCAGGTACGCCGAGCACCACGGCTCGTTGAGCGTGGTCCAGGTGCGTACCCGGTCGCCGAGCCGGGCGTGCACCGCCGTGGCGTACGTGGCGAGGTGCTCGGCGGTCTCCCGGTTGGTCCAGCCGCCCCGGTCCTGGAGGGTCTGCGGCAGGTCCCAGTGGTAGAGCGTGACGATCGGGTCGATGCCCCGGTCCAGCAGCGAGTCCGTGAGCCGGTCGTAGAAGTCCAGGCCGCGCGGGTTGACCGGGCCGGTGCCGTCGGGCTGGATCCGCGGCCAGGCCACCGAGAAGCGGTACGCCCGCAGCCCCAGCTCCGCCATCAGCGCCACGTCGTCGGCGTACCGGTGGTAGTGGTCGCAGGCCACGTCGCCGGTGTGCCCCTGGTGGACCTTGCCCGGCGTACGGCTGAAGGTGTCCCAGATCGACGGGCCGCGACCGTCGGCGGTGGCCGCGCCCTCGATCTGGTACGCGGCGGTCGCCGCGCCCCAGACGAAGTTCTCGGGGAATCGCAGAGTGCTCACGCCTTGACCGCACCTTCCATGATGCCGCCGATGATCTGGCGGCCGAACAGGACGAAGACCAGGAGCAGCGGAAGGGTGGCGATGGCCGTCCCCGTGAACACCTGGGACATGTCGGTGTAGTACCCGTCGGAGAGGGTGCGCAACGCGAGCTGCACGGTCGGGTTCTCCGGATCGTTGAGGACGGCGTACGGCCAGAGGAAGTCGTTCCAGGTCGTCATGAAGGTGAGCAGCCCGAGCACGGCGGCGGCCGGGCGCAGCGCCGGCAGCACCACGTTCCAGTAGATCCGCGCGGTGTTGCAACCGTCCATCCGGGCCGCCTCGATCAGCTCGTTGCTGACGGCCTGGCCGGCGTACTGCCGCATCATGAACACCCCGAAGCCGGTGACCAGGGCCGGCACGATCACCGCCGGCAGCCGGTCGTTCCAGTTCAGCCTGGTCATCAGCAGGTAGAGCGGGATGACACCGAGCTGGGTGGGCACCATCATCGTCGCGATGATCACCATGAGCAGCGCGTTGCGGCCCCGGAACCGCAGCTTGGCGAAGGCGAACCCGGCCAGCGTGGAGAAGAAGACCACCGAGACGGTGACCGTGGTCGCCACGATCGCCGAGTTGACCAGGCCGGTGACGAAGTACGCGTCGGTGTTGCCGAGCAGGCGGGAGACGTTCGCGCCCAGGTTGCCGCCGGGGGTGACCGGGGGCGGGAGCTGGCCCATCGCGTCGTTGGAGCGGCTCGCCACCACGAACATCCAGTAGATGGGGAAGATCGACAGAACCCCGGCGGCGATCAGCGCGGCGTAGGTGAGCCGGCTGGCGGCCCAGAGGCGGGTCATCGGGGTCCCTCCTTCGGCCTCGCGTCCACCTTCGGGGGCCGTGCGGCACCGAGCCGGCGCAGGAGCAGCACGTTGACCGCCGCGACGACCGCGATCAGCGCGAAGAGCAGCCACGCCACCGCCGAGCCGTACCCGAAGTTGTAGTGGGGCGCGAAGGCGTTCTCGAACATGTACATGGTCACGGTCTGCGACTCCCGTAGCGGTCCCCCACGGATCGGGTTGGTCCCGGAGTGGAAGAGCCGGGGCTCGGTGAAGAGCTGGAGCCCGCCGATGGTGGAGATGATGACGGTGAAGATGATCGTCGGCTTGAGCAGCGGCACGGTGATCGACCAGAACTGCCGGGCCCGGCCGGCGCCGTCGATGGCGGCCGACTCGTACAGGTCGCGCGGGACGGCCTGCATCGCGGCCAGGAAGATCAGCGCGTTGTAGCCGGTCCACCGCCAGTCGACCATCGCCGAGATGGCCACCCAGGACGCGAACCGGTTGGACTTCCACTCGACGGCGTCGATCCCGACCAGGTCGAGCAGCCAGTTGACCATGCCGAACTCGCGGCCGAAGAGCACCCCGAAGACGATCGCGACGGCGGCGGTCGAGGTGATGTTGGGGATCAGCACCGCCATCCGGAACGTCGTCCGGGCCCGCAACCGCCGGTTGAGCAGGTTGGCCAGCCAGAGCGCGGCCAGCAGTTGCGGGACGGTGGAGATGACGAAGATGCCGAGGGTGTTGACCACCGCGTGCCAGAAGTCGGTGTCCGCCAGCAGGCGGCTGTAGTTGTCGAGGCCGACGAACGGGTGGTCGCTGCCGAGCAGGTCCCAGTCGTGCAGCGAGACCCAGAACGTGTAGGCCAGCGGGTAGACCCCGAACACCGCGAAGAGCACGAAGAACGGGGCGATGAACAGGTAGGGCGAGAACCTCGTGTCGAGGCGGCTGAGCCGCATTCCCGGCGTACGCCGGCCGGTGCGGGGCGCCGGTGCCACCGGCGGGCGCGCGTCGAGCTGGGCGGTCATGCCCGAACCACTCCTTTCCCGGGTGCGGGCGGGACCGGCGCCCCGGCGCCCACCCGCCCGCAAATCCCGGCCCGGGCTACTTGGCGGCGGCCTTCTTCGCGTTGTTCACGGCGTCCGTCCAGCCCTGTTCGGGGCTGCGCTGACCGAGTTCGACCGTGCGGACGGCGTTCTCGACCTCGGTGCGGACGGCCTGGTTCTTCGGCCCCATGTAGACCGGCTTGAGGGTCTTGGCGCCCTCGCCGAAGATCCGCCCCACCGGGGCGTCCGAGAAGTACGCGTTCGTGGCGTCGACGATCGCCGGGTCGGCCAGCGCCTGCGGCGAGGAGGGCAGCGGGCCCTTGGCCTTGAACGCCCCGATCTGGCCCTTGGCGCTGGTCAGGAACTTCGCCAGCTCGATCGCCTCGGCGCGGTGCTTGCTCTGGGCGGGCACGGCGAGCCACGACCCGCCCCAGTTGCCGCCGTTGCCGGGCACCCGGGCGATGTCCCACCTGCCCTTGGCCTCGGCGCCCGCGTTGCCCTCGATGACGCCGGTCATCCACGCCGGGCAGGCGATGGTGGCGAACTTGGCCTGCTTGAAGGCCGAGACCCACTCCTCGGACCAGGAGCCGTACCTGCCGGACAGCCCGGAGTCGACGATGTCCATCGTGGTGTCCCAGGCCTGCCGGACGGCCGGGTTGCTGTCCACCACCAGGTTGTCGGCGGTGTCGTAGTAGTGGTAGCCCTGCGCGTTGCCCGCCGTCTGGAGCACGATGGTGTTGAAGATGTTGGTCGCGGCGTCCAGGAACGAGGCGCCGGTGTTCTTCGCCTTGAACTGCTCGCCGACCCTGATGTAGTCCTGCCAGGTCGGCCAGAGCTTCGACACCTCGTCGCGCTCGGTGGGCAGGCCGGCCTTGGCGAACAGGTCCTTGCGGTAGCACATCGCCATGCCGCCGACGTCGGTGCCCAGGCCGATCAGCTTGCCGTCCTGGGTCATCCCGCCCTTCCACTTCCACTCCAGGAAGTTGCCCTGGAGTTCGGCCCCGCCGTGGTCGAGCAGGTTGACGAAGTTGTCGGGGTTGGCCTTGTACTCGACCATCAACCCCTCTTCGATGGCGACGACGTCGCCCGCGCCCTTGCCGGCGGCGAGCCACTGGGTCAGCTTCGGTGAGTAGTCGTCGAGGTTGGTGCCGGTGCCCCGCTCGACGATCTTCACGCCGGGGTGGCTGGCCATGTACTCCTTGTAGAGCTCCTCGTAGCCGAACTGGCTGAACACGTCGACCGTCAGCGTGATCTGGCCGTCGTCGGCGGGTTCGTCGCCGCCGGCGCAGCCGGCGGTGGCGAACAGCGCGGTGGCGGCGACGAGAGCCACCGCCGCCAGGCGGCGGCGCGGAAAGACACCCATTTCTGTCGGACCCCTCTCAGGTCGTCTGAGGTGGTGAGGCAGGTGGTGGAACGGAGCTGAGAGAGCGCTCTCACGACAGGGTGGTGCCTGGTGGGGGCGGTGTCAAGAGAGCGCTCTCAATGCCGTACGGAGACCGCCGCCGCCGGGCCGGCCACGGACCGGGCGGCCGGGCCGGAGCTGGCCGCCGACCGGAGCCGGCGAGGGCTGCGACGCCAGTGGCCGCCCCCGGGACGGGGACGGCCACTGGCGGACGTGCGGCGGGACCGCGCGGAGCCCTCGGGCCCCGGCTCCGCGTGGCGGTCAGCCGACGCGCAGACCTTCGAGCAGGGCGGGATCGCCGGCCACGTCGAGCGTGTCGAAGCTGACCCGGCCCCAGAGCGCGAGCAGCAGGTCGCTCGCCGTGCCGCTGACCTGCACCCGGGCGTGGTGGTCGTCGTGGTCGAAGATGGTGGCGGTGTCCAGCAGGGCGACCCCCTCGCCGCGCAGCCGGAGGAACCACTGCTGGGCGGCGTCGACCGCGGAGAGCTGCACCACCCCGTGCCACCGGCCGGCGGTGCGGCGCCGGCCGGCGGGCAGCCAGGTGTCCAGCACCTCGCTCACCCCGTCGGCGGCGAGCTTGGCCTCGACCGGCTCACCGGCGGCGATCGCGAGCTGGGCGTCCCAGCGGTGCACCGCGGTCTCGTGCACCATCCGGCGCGGCCAGAAGCCCGCCTTCTTCGGCTGGGGGGCCCAGTTCCAGGCCGGGGCCTCCGGGTCGAGGGCGTCGAAGAGGGTCATCAGCTGGTCGTACTCCTGCTGCCAGAGCCGGAGCGGGGCGACGCCGGCCTCCGGCTCGATCCGCTCGGCCCGGCCCGGCGGCCGGGTGGCCGCGCCGGCGCCCGCGAACGAGCGCACCCAGCGGTAGATGGCGGCGAGGTGCAGGGTCAGGTCGGCGACGGTCCAGCCGGGACAGGACAGCACCGGGGTCTCCGGTGGCGCCTCCGCCACGGCCGCGGCGAACGCCGGGCCCTCCGCCCGGAGCGCACCGATCCAGAAGTCCTTCGTGCCGTGCAGTCTGCTCATCGCCATCCTCCCGGGGGTGACCGGGCCACCAGTGGGCGCCGCGGCTACCCCTCAGCCTAGGGTGAAAGGCGTGTCTGACGTCTACGCCCAGCCGACAACCGGCACCGAACCCGCCGCTACGTGCGAACTGGCGCGATACACCACATTGCGCCTGGGTGGACCGGCCGGACGCGTCGTGGCCGGCACCGACGCGGACGAGATCGTCCGGGCGGTGCGGGAGGCGGGCGAACGGGACGAGCCCGTCCTGGTCCTCGCCGGCGGCAGCAACGTGGTGATCGGCGACGCCGGCTTCCCCGGCACCGTGGTCCTGGTCCGCTCCCGGGGCCTCCGGGTGGTCGACGAGGACGCCGCGACGGTCACCGTACGCGTCGAGGCCGGCGAGCCCTGGGACGACCTGGTCGCCGCCACCGTGGCCAACGGCTGGTCCGGCCTGGAGTGCCTCTCCGGCATCCCCGGCTCGACCGGCGCCACCCCGATCCAGAACGTCGGCGCGTACGGGCAGGAGGTCGCCGAGACCATCACCGGCGTGCGGGTCCACGACCGGGTCGACGGGACGGTCGGGCGGATCGCCGCCGCCGACTGCGGCTTCGCCTACCGCTCCAGCATCTTCAAGTACAGCGACCGCTGGGTGGTGCTGTCGGTCGACTTCCGGCTGGCCCGCTCGCCGCTGTCCGGCCCGGTGCGCTACGCCGAGCTGGCCCGGGCGCTCGGCGTGGAGGTGGGGGACCGGGTGCCGCTGGCCGACGCCCGGGCCACGGTGCTGCGGTTGCGCGCCGGCAAGGGCATGGTGCTCGACGCGGCCGACCCGGACACCCGGTCGGTCGGCTCGTTCTTCACCAACCCGGTGCTGGACCGCGTGGCGTACGAGCTGCTGCGCGAGCGCGCCGCGGAGCTGGGCGAGCCGCCGTCGTGGCCCTGCCCGGGGGACATGGTGAAGATCAGCGCGGCCTGGCTGATCGACAAGGCCGGCTTCGGCAAGGGCCATCCGGGCCCGGAGGGCACCGCCATCTCCGGCAAGCACACCCTCGCCCTGACCAACCGCGGCGGCACCGCCAGCACCGCCGCCCTGGTCGAGCTGGCCCGGGAGATCCGCGACGGCGTCCACCGCCGCTTCGGCGTCACCCTCCACCCCGAACCCGTCCTCGTCAACTGCACCATCTGATGCTCGCCCCCGGCGGCTGGAGAGGTCAGCTGGGGGAGACGGCGGGCCAGGGGAGGGTGAGTTCGCCGTGGCGCCAGCGGCGGGGGCCGTCGAGGACGGGCCAGCCCGCCCCGCGTACGGCGGACACCGCGTGGAGCCAGCGCTGGCGGGGGCCGAACGGGGCGTAGCCGGCGGCGGCGTGCCAGGCGTCGTCGAGCGCCCCGATCAGGTCGTGGATCCGCTCGCCGGGGACGTTGCGGTGGATGAGCGCCTTGGGCAGCCGTTCGGCCAGTTCCGCCGGGGTGCCCAGGGTGGTGAGCTTCGCGGCCAGGGTGAGCGTCTTCGGGCCGTCCGCGTCGAGCAGCACCCAGCCGCCGAGCCGGCCCAGCTCGTCGCAGGTGCCCTCCACCAGCAGCCCGCCCGGGGCCAGCGCGGCGGTCATCGTCCGCCAGGCGTCGGCCACCTCGCGCTCGTCGTACTGGCGCAGGACGTTGAACGCGCGGACCAGGGCGGGACGCAGCCCGGCCAGCTCGAACCCGCCCCGGGCGAACGTCAGCCGGGGCGGGTCGGCGGCGGGCTGGGCGGCGGCCACGCGGACGGGATCGATCTCCAGCCCGACCACCCGCACGTCGGCGCGGACCCCGGCGGCGAGCCGGGCGCGCAGCTCGACGGCGGTGACCGGGGTGGCGCCGTAGCCGAGGTCCACCACCAGCGGGTCGGCGGCGTCGCGCAGCGCCTCCCCGCAGGTCTCGACGATCCAGTTGTCCACCCGGCGGAGCCGGTTGGGGTTGGTCGTCCCCCGGGTCACCACGCCGAGCGGCCGGTGCCGCGCCGTGCCCGCCATCGTCGACCGCCGGCCCGGCTCAGCCGACCCGGTGCACCTTGTGCTGGGCGGCCTGCGCCAGCGGGCGCACCACGAGGCGGTCGACGTTGACGTGCTGCGGGCGGGTCGCGCACCAGGCGACGCAGTCGGCGACGTCCTCGGCCACCAGCGGCTCGGCGACCCCGGCGTAGACCGCCGCCGCCTTCTCGGCGTCCCCGCCGAAGCGCACCAGCCCGAACTCGTCGGTCTTCACCATGCCGGGGTCGATCTCCACCACCCGGACCGGGCGGCCGCACAACTCCAGGCGCAGGGTGCCGGCGACGGCCGTCTGCGCGTGCTTGGCGGCGGTGTAGCCGCCACCGCCCTCGTACACGGTGAAGCCGGCGGTCGAGGAGACGATCACGATGGTGCCGGCCCCGGACGCCTCCAGCGCGGGCAGCAACGCCTGGGTGACGCGCAGCGTGCCGAGCACGTTGACGTCGTACATCCACTGCCAGTCGCCGACCGACCCGGACTCGACCGGGTCCAGGCCGCGCGCGCCGCCGGCGTTGTTGACCAGCAGGGTGACCGGCCCCGGCGCAGCGGCCGCGGCCTCGGCGAGCCCGGCCACCGACTCGTCGGAGGTGACGTCGCAGGGCACGGCGGTGGCCGCGCCCCCCGCTGCCTCGATCTCCGCGATCAGTCCGGCCAACCGGTCGGTACGCCGCGCGGCGGCGAGCACGTGGAACCCCTCGGCGGCGAGCCGGCGGGCGGTGGCCGCGCCGATCCCGCTGGACGCTCCGGTGACGACGGCGACAGAGGTCATCCGGCCATTCTCACCCGGCCGGCCGCGCCGGGCGCCCTCGGCGCGGTGATGAGGTCCGTCACGCCCGGGGGTCGCCCCCGCGCATCAGCGGGGCGGGATCGGGAAGATGACATCCGGCGAGGACGTTGTCCGAAAAGCGCCGGGCGTGCGGGACGGCATAAACCGTGACAGAGGGAGCGGACGTGGCGGAAGTGCACACCGGTGTGGGTCGTCAGCGCGGTGCGCGTCCGTGGCCCCGCCCCCGGCGGATCGCCACGCTCTCGGTGCACACCTCGCCCCTGCACCAGCCGGGCACCGGCGACGCGGGCGGCATGAACGTCTACATCCTGGAGGTCGCGCGGCGGCTCGCCGAGGCGGACGTCGAGGTGGAGATCTTCACCCGGGCGACCTCCGGCGACCTGCCCCCGGTCGTCGAGACGGCCCCCGGCGTGCACGTCCGGCACGTCACCGCCGGCCCGCTCGAAGGGCTCACGAAGGAGGAGTTGCCGGGTCAGCTCTGCGCCTTCACCGCCGGCGTGCTGCGCGCCGAGGCGTCCCGCCCACCGGGCCACTACGACCTGATCCACTCCCACTACTGGCTCTCCGGCCAGGTCGGCTGGCTGGCCAAGGAGCGTTGGGGCGTGCCGCTGGTGCACACCGCGCACACCCTGGCGAAGGTCAAGAACGCCCAGCTCGCCGCCGGGGACCGGCCGGAACCCAAGGCCCGCGTCATCGGCGAGGAGCAGGTGGTCACCGAGGCCGACCGGCTCGTCGCGAACACCGCGGTCGAGGCCCGGGACCTGATCGACCGGTACGACGCGGACCCGACCCAGGTGGCAATCGTCGAGCCCGGCGTGGACCTGGACCGGTTCTGCCCCGCCCCAGAGGGGCACAAGCGCGCCGCCCGTCGCCGGCTCGGGCTGCCCGCCACCGGGTACGTGGTGGCCTTCGTCGGCCGCATCCAGCCGCTGAAGGCCCCGGACGTGCTCGTCCGCGCGGTGGCCGCGCTGCGCGAGCGCGACCCGGCGCTCGCCGACGAGGTGACCGTGGTGATCTGCGGCGGCCCCAGCGGCAGCGGCCTGGACCGGCCGACCGCCCTGATGGAGCTGGCCGCCTCGCTCGGCGTCGCCGACCGGGTGCGGTTCCTGCCGCCGCAGACGGGTGACGACCTGCCCGCCCTGTACCGGGCGGCCGACCTGGTGGCCGTGCCGTCGCACAACGAGTCCTTCGGGCTGGTGGCGCTGGAGGCCCAGGCCTGCGGCACGCCGGTGGTGGCCGCCGCCGTCGGCGGGCTGGTGACCGCGGTCCGGGACCAGGTCAGCGGCCTGCTCGTCGACGGCCACGACCCGGTCGACTGGGCCCGTACGCTCGGCCGCCTGCTGCCCGACCGGCTCCGCCGGGCCGAGCTGTCCCGGGGCGCGGCCCGGCACGCCCGCGCGTTCTCCTGGCAGCGGACGGCCTCGGGGCTGCTCGCCGTCTACGGCGAGGCGATCGCCGACCACCGGTCCCGGCTCGCCTCCGAGCTGGCCGGCGACGCGGCGATGTCCTGCTCCTGGTGACCGGCCCGGTCGCCGGTGGCGGGCCGTCCGCCGCCACCCCGTGCCGGCGCGTGGGCGGCCGTAGAGTGGGCCGATGAGCGCGAAGGACGATCTGGCGGCCCTGATCGAGGCGGTCTGCGACGAGCGGGAGCTGGCCTGGGAGTCGACCGGCCCGGGCTCGTACGCGGTGACGCTGCCGGGCACCCACAAGCTGAAGACGGTCTGCAACCTGATCGTCGGTGAACACGCGCTGCGGATCGAGGCGTTCGTGATGCGCCAGCCGGACGAGCGGCGCGAGGAGCTGTGGGCCTGGCTGCTGCGACGCAACGCCCGGATGTACGGGGTGTCCTTCTCCGTCGACGCGGTCGGCGACGTCTACCTGACCGGCCGGGTCAACCCGGCGGGGATCGACGCCGACGAGCTGGACCGGCTGCTCGGCGCGGTGCTGACGTACTCCGACGAGTCCTTCGACACGATGCTGGAGATCGGCTTCGGCAGCTCGATCCGCCGGGAGTGGGAGTGGCGGGTCAAGCGGGGCGAATCCACCGCGAACCTCGCGGCGTTCGCGCACCTCTTCGAGCCGTCCCCGGCCGCCGCCGGCGCGGGGGCCGCCGGCACCGGGGGCGGCGCTCCCGGTGCGGGTGCCCCGGCGGGAGGTTCGGACCGGTCCTGACGGGTATGCCGCACCGCGCGGCGCGGCACTGGGACCCGCCGCGCGCCGAGGACCAACTGTCGAGGAGCGTGAGCGTCCCATGGCTCAGCGGAACAGCTCAGGTCGCGGCGGGACTGCGACCAGGACGAAACGGCAGGCGGGCAACCAGACCCCGAACACGCCGGGGATCTCCGAGTCCGACATCTCGCGGATGAAGGTGGACGAGATCCGGGGGCAGTTGCGCCGGCGCGGGGTCTCCGGGATCTCCGCGCTGCGCAAGCCGGAACTGGTGAAGACGCTGGTGCGGACCCTGCGTGCGGAGCGCCCCGCGGGCGGCGCCGCCCGCCGCAGCACCGGGCCCGCCGGCCGCGCGACGGGGACCAAGGCATCGGCCGGCCGGGCCGCCGCCACGAAGAAGGCGGCTGCCGGACGGGCCGCGGGCAAGGCCGCCCCGAGCCGGGCGAAGGCCGCGAACAAGACCGCGCCGGCCAAGAAGGCCCCGGCCCGGAAGGCCGCCGCGAAGGCGGCCCCCGCCAAGAAGACGGCCCCTGCCAAGAAGGCGGCCCCCGCCAAGAAGGCGGCGGCGAAGAAGACCGCGCCCGCGAAGAAGGTCGCGCCGGCCCGGAAGACCACCACGGCGGCGGCCCGGAAGACCACGGCGGCGGGGAGGACCGCGCCGGCTCCGTCGCGTGCCGGCGCGGCGCGCGGCGGTACGGCGACGCAGGCCACCCCCGTCCGGACCGGCCGTGCCACCGGGCGGTCGGTACGTTCGTCGCAGGCGATCACCTCGACCGCCGACCGGCCCGAGCGCCCCGGCCGCAGTCTGGTCACCGCGAACCACGACGTGATCCGGCGCTGGGCGCGGGAGCGCGGCGCGAAGCCGGCGACGATCGCGGGCACCGAGCGGGAGGGCCGGGCCGGCGTGCTCACGTTCAACATCCCGGGCTACCGGGAGAGCAGCCGGATACGCGAGATCACCTGGGACGAGTGGTTCCGCACCTTCGACGATCGCAAGCTGAACCTGATCTACCAGGAGCAGCTCCGCGACGGCCGGCCCAGCAACTTCTTCCGTACGGAATCCCCGGATCGTGAGGACGCCTGACGTGTTTGGGGGAATGGCCGACGGGTATGCGCTGTTGGCGACGACGGAGGACCGAGACAGCGGCATCCGGGTGGGACACCGGGTGCTGTGACCGGCGAGACAGCCGATCCAGCTTGAATCGGGAATCCGGGCGAACTAACTTTATTGCACCGCGCCACGCTCGGAAACGTTCGGGGGAGCGGCGGATCGATCAGATCCGTGCACCGAGCGAGGCGCAGGGGACGGGTGGAACAACACCGTTGGGGGACGGTGGCCACCTGTTTGGACCGGCGGCGCGAGCGGGCGACGCCTACGGGGGTGGGTATCGCCCGCCGCCGCCGGTCATACCGTGCGAGCGCCCATCACGACCACAGGTCGTGATGGGCGCTCGGCTTTCCCGGGAGCGCCCGCCCGCCTATCGCCGGGTGCACGGCTGCCGGCCTTCCTGACCGCCGCCGGCCGTACGGGTCAGCGCGCCGGCGCGGGAGCCCGGGCGGGGGTCGCGGGCCGGAGGCGGGCCTCGGTGTGGGCGGCGCGGAGGGCGGCCACCCGGCGGTCGCGGGACGGGCCCGTCAGCAGATGGCAGCCGGCCGCCAGCAGCCCCAGCCCGCCGACGACGAGCCAGTGCCCGTCCCCGAGGTACTGCAGGCTCATCCCGCCGAGCGTGGGCGCCACGAACGACGCAGCCGGGAACGCCAGGTAGAACACCGACTGGTAGCGGGCGCGCAGCTCGGGCGGGGCGAGGTCGGCGTTGATCTGGGCGTTCGGCGGGGCGGCGAGCATCTGGCCGACCGTCCAGACCACCGCCGCGGCCAGGTACACCGCCAGGTCGTCGGCGACGGCGAGGACGGCGAAGCCGGCCGCCAGCAGCACGGTCGACACGGCCAGGACGTGGTGCTTGCGGTGCCGCTCGATCAGCCTCGGCACGAAGAGCTGCCCCACCACGATCAGCACCCCGCCGAGCGCCACCACCACGCCGTACGCCGACGGGCGCAGCCCGTCCGTCCGCATCGCCAGCGGCATGATCGTCGAGGTCTGCATGGTCAGCACTGCCAGCACGAAGGTCAGGCCCACGAAGGTGAGGAAGGTGCGGTCCGTCAGGGCCGTGTGCAGCCCGGGCGGGCGCGGACGCGTCCGCCGCCGTGCCGCCCGCTCCCGGTGGCCCGCCACCGCGGCGGCACCCGCGGCCCGGCCGACCCGCACCCGCGCAAGCGTTTCCGGGACCTTCCAGGCGATCACCAGGGCCGCGACCAGGGTGGCGGCGGCGTCGACCAGGAAGAGCGCGAGGAAGCTGGCCTCGGCGAGCAGGCCGGCCAGCAGCGAGGCCACCGCCATGCCGAGGTTGAACGCCCAGAACTGGAGGTTGAACGCGCGGGCGCGGCGCCGCTCGGGCACCACGTCGACGATCGCCGCGACGAAGGCGGGGCTGGGCATCGAGTGCGCCACCCCGACCAGGGCGGCGAGCGCAGCGATCACCACCAGGTGCCGACTGAAGGCCAGCGCGACCATGAGCCCAGCGGTGACCAGGTGGGCGGCGAGCAGGGTGGATCGGCGTCCCCACCGGTCGGCCAGCACCCCGCCGAGCAGCACGCCGCCCGCCCCGCCCAGCCCGTACGCCCCGACCACCGCGCCCGCCAGGGCCTCGCTCGCGCCGCGCGCGTCGGTCAGGTAGAGCGACAGGAAGAGCATCGCGAAGGCGCCGGCCCGGTTGATCAGCAGGCCGGCCCAGAGGTACCAGAAGGTGGCGGGGAGGCCGCCCGTGGTGTCGTCCAGCCAGCGACGCAGGGCCCGCACCCGTCCCTCCAGACAGTTGTGTTTGTTAACAGTTCAGGCTCGACCGTAGGAAGCCAATGTCCGGCGCGCCAGCGTGTCGCTGATCACCACACTCCCGGGTCGGGCCCACCCATGCTCGACTCACCGCACGCCGGTCGACTCGGCTGCCCGCCGCGGGCCGGTGGGCGGGCCGGCGTCGACGCCGGGCGCCAGCGGCTCGGCGGGCGCGGTGGCCGCCGCCTCGGCCGCCTCCGGCGCGGGCGGTCGGACCGCCACCACCGGCACGACGGTCTCGGTGGCCCCGCGCAGGGCGACGGCCCGCCGCTCCCGGGCCGGGCCGGAGACCAGGTGGGCGATCGCCATCAGCCCGCCGATCAACGCGCAGCCGAGCCAGAGCTGGCCGTTGCCGGCCTGCTCACGGACCAGGCCGCCGAGGACCGGCGCGACGGCGCCGGCGACCTGCCAGGAGAGCGAGAACACACCCTGGTAGCGGCCGCGCAACTCGGCGGGGGAGAGCTCGGCGATCAGGGTGGCGTTGGACGGCGAGTTGAGCATCTCGCCGACGGTCCAGATCAGCACGGTCAGGCCGTAGAACCAGGCCGCGTCCGCGAACGCGGTGAGACCGAACCCGACGCCCATCACCACGGAGGCGAGGGCTAGCACGTGCGACCGGCTCCGGCCCTTGATCAGCCGGGGTACGAAGAGCTGGCCGACCACGATCAGCACCCCGTTGAGCGCGATCACCGAGCCGTACGTGGCGGGGCTCAGGCCGGAGTCGCCCATCGCGATCGGCAGCATCGAGATGTGCTGGAGGAAGACCAGCGCGCCGAACAGGTTGAGCGCCACGAAGCCCAGGTAGACGCGGTCGGTCAGGATGGTGCGCAGCGCCCCGGCCGGCGCCCCGGGGCCCTTGTGGCGGGCGCCGACGGCGGGGGCCCGCCGGGTCTCGCCGACCTTGGCGAAGATGATCAGCGCGGTGATCACGGTGGTGGTCGCGTCGACCACGAAGAGCAGCAGGTAGCCGGCCTCGGCGGCGAGGCCGGCGAGGACCGCGGCGCAGGCGAAGCCGAGGTTGATCGCCCAGTAGTTCAGCGAGAAGGCGCGCAGCCGGTCCTTCTCCGGCACCACGTCGATCATCATCGCGCCGAACGCCGGGCGGGCCGCCTCGGCGAACATGCCGAGCAGCAGCGCGCCGAGCGCCACCGCCCAGAGTTCCCGGGCGAAGCCGAGCGCGAGCATCATGGTGGCCGCGCCGAGGTGCGCGGTGAGCAGGGTCGGCCGGCGGCCCCAGCGGTCGGTCAGGGTGCCGCCGACGGTGGTGCCGACCGCGCCGCCGACACCCCACAGGCCGATCACGAGACCCGCCTGCGACGCGGAGAAGTCGCGCTCCTGGGTGAGGTAGATGGCGAGGAAGACCAGGACGAACGAGCCGAGCCGGTTGATCAGCGTGCCGGCCCAGAGGTACCAGAAGGTGACCGGCAGGCCACCTGTCGTGTCCTGGAACCAACCCCGCATCGTCCGCACGTCGGCGCCCCCGCTCGCGTAATGACCGTCCTGATTGTTGCGCCTTACAACCTAGTGGCGGGCCGGTTTTCCGGTCATCGTCTTTTCCACGTGGTGGTCGTCACGACCACTGCCCGCGTGTCCCCGCGCCGGGTGCGGCAGGATGATCCGCATGACTGCGAGCGAGGGGCCCACCGTCGGGACGCTGGTCCTGCTGCGGCACGGCGAGAGCGACTGGAACGCCAAGAACCTCTTCACCGGCTGGGTCGACGTCGACCTGACGGAGAAGGGCGAGAACGAGGCGCGCCGCGGCGGCGAGCTGCTGCGCGAGCACAGCCTGCTGCCGGACGTGGTGCACACCAGCGTCATGCGCCGCGCGATCCGCACCGCCGAGCTGGCGCTCAACGCGGCCGACCGGCACTGGATCGCCGTGCGGCGGTCGTGGCGGCTCAACGAGCGGCACTACGGCGCGCTGCAGGGCAAGAACAAGAAGCAGACCCTGGAGGAGTACGGCGAGGAGCAGTTCATGCTCTGGCGCCGCTCGTACGACACGCCGCCGCCGCCGATCGCGGACGACGACGAGTTCTCGCAGGTGGGCGACCCGCGCTACGCGCTGCTGCCCAGCGAGCTGATGCCGCGCACCGAGTGCCTCAAGGACGTCGTCGAGCGGATGCTGCCCTACTGGTACGACTCGATCGTGCCGGACATCCTGGCCGGTCGGACGGTGCTGGTGGCCGCGCACGGCAACTCGCTGCGCGCCCTGGTCAAGCACCTGGACCAGATCTCCGACGAGGCGATCGCCAAGCTCAACATCCCGACCGGGATCCCGCTGCGCTACGACCTCGACCCGCAGCTGCGCCCGCTGACGCTGGGCGGCACCTACCTCGACCCGACCGCCGCCAAGGCGGCCGCCGCCGCCGTGGCCAACCAGGGTCGCTGACCGGCACGACGACGGCCCCCGGGTGCCCCGGGGGCCGTCGTCCGTCCGCCTCAGGCCGCCGAGGGAGGCGGGGTCTGCCCGGTGATCAGGTAGACCACGTGCTCGCCGGAGTTGACGGCGTGGTCGGCGAAGCGCTCGTAGAAGCGGCCGAGCAGGGTGGCGTCGATCGCGGTCTCCACGCCGTACGGCCAGTCCTCGCCGAGCAGCACCCCGAACAGGCTCCGGTGCAGGTCGTCCATGGTGTCGTCGTCGCGGTCCAGTTCGGCGGCGAGGTCGGCGTCGGGCTTGGCGAGCACCGAGCCGATCTTGACGGCCATCCGGTCGGCGGTGGCGGCCATGTCGGTGAAGATCGGCCGCAGCTCGGCCGGCACGGCCGGCGACGGGTGCCGGCGCAGGGCCGTCTTGGCGACGTGGTCGGCCAGGTCGCCCATCCGCTCCAGGTCGGCCGCGACGTGCAGCGCGGTGATCATCGCGCGCAGGTCGGAGGCGACCGGCGCCTGCCGGGCGAGCAGGTCGCAGACCCGCTCCTCGACGTGCCGGTAGAGGTCGTCGATCTCGGCGTCCCGCTCGATCACCGTCTCGGCCGCCCGGCGGTCCGCGGTGAGCAGGGCGCGGGTGGCCTGCCGCATCGCGGCCCGGACCCCCTCCGCCATGTCCACCAGCAGTTGGCTGACGATCTGCAGGTCAGCCCGGAACTCGTCGCGCATTGTCACGTCCTGTGGTCGGTGGTCGCCGCCGGAGGGCGGCGAGGGAGCAGGTGCGCCGCCCACGGTAGGTCGGACGGACGGACCGCAGATGAACCACGGTGAACGACGCCGGACGCGGGAGTGAACTTTCCCGGAAGTGAGCGTGATTCGCCCCATTTGTATTGGTTGCCAGGTTAACAATCGCCCTACGATCGCCGGGTGGAGTGGGCGGTGACGGTCGCGTTGGCCGTGGGGCTGGTGGCCGGACTGGTCGCCGGGGTGCTGCTGCCCCGGTTCGTGCCGGGGCCGGGCGGGCGCTCCACCTCGACGGGGAGCCGGCCGGGCTTCCCCCTCACGCGTGGGAGGCTCCCGATAGCCGAGGATCCGCAGTCCGGGCTCGGCCGCCGGACCATCGACTCGCTCCGCGCCGGCGTGGTGGTGCTCGACCCCGACGACCTGCCCGTCCTGGTCAACCCCGCCGCCCGCGCGATGGGGCTGCTCCGCACCGGCCCGACCCCCGGCTCGATCGCCGCCCACCCCCTGATCCGTACGCTCGCCGGGCAGGTCCGGCGCACCGGCGTGCGGCGCGAGATCGAGCTGGACCTGCCGCGCGGTCGCGACAACACCGGGGTGAACCCGCTCGGGGTGCACCTGCGGGCGATGGGACTCGGCGCGGGCTACATCGCGGTGGAGGCGGCGGACGTCACCGAGTCGCACCGGCTGGCCCGGGTGCGCCGGGACTTCGTGGCCAACGTCAGCCACGAGCTGAAGACCCCCATCGGCGCCCTGCAACTCCTCGCCGAGGCGCTGCTCGACGCCACCGAGCCGGCCGGCGCGGGCGCGCCCGACCTCTCCGAGGACCTGGTCGCCGCCCGGCGCTTCGCCGAGCGGATCCAGCACGAGTCGACCCGGCTGGGCCGCCTGGTGCAGGAGCTGCTGGAGCTGACCCGGCTCCAGGGCGCCGAGGCGCAGCCGCCCCCGGAGCCGGTCGCCGTCGACTGGGTGGTCGCCGAGGTGGTCGACCGGACCCGCACCTCCGCCGCCGCCCGCCGTATCGACGTGGTCGTCGAGGGGGAACGGGGGCTCACGGTCCACGGCAGCGACACCCAGCTCGCCACGGCGGTGTCGAACCTGGTCGAGAACGCCATCAACTACTCGGCCGAGGACACGACCGTCCGGATCACCGCCCGCGCCGACGACGAACACGTGGAGATCGCCGTCGCCGACCAGGGCATCGGCATCGCCCCGACCGACGTCGACCGGATCTTCGAGCGCTTCTACCGGGCCGACCAGGCGCGGTCCCGGTCGACCGGCGGCACCGGGCTGGGGCTGGCCATCGTCAAACACATCGTCGGCAACCATGGCGGGCGGGTCGAGGTGTCGAGCACTCTTGGTGGTGGGTCGACGTTCACCCTGCGGCTGCCCGCCCGTCCCCCCGACGAGATCCTGGCGACACTGCCGTCTGCTGGGATCGAGGCCGGCCCGGCCGAGCTCCGGCAGGTCTGACAGCAATGGAAAGGAAATCCCCGTTGAGCCGCGTTCTGGTGGTCGAGGACGAGGAGTCGTTCTCCGACGCCCTGTCGTACATGCTCCGCAAGGAGGGCTTCGAGGTGTCCGTCGCCGCGACGGGCCCCTCCGCCCTCACCGAGTTCGACCGGACCGGCGCCGACATCGTGCTGCTCGACCTGATGCTGCCCGAGATGTCCGGCACCGAGGTGTGCCGGCAGCTCCGACAGCGCTCGCACGTGCCGATCATCATGGTCACCGCGCGGGACAGCGAGATCGACAAGGTGGTCGGCCTGGAGATCGGCGCCGACGACTACGTGACGAAGCCGTACTCGCCGCGGGAGCTGGTCGCCCGGATCCGGGCGGTGCTGCGCCGGCAGAGCTCCGAGGTCGCCGAGTCGGGCGCGCCGACGCTGGCCGCCGGCCCGGTCCGGATGGACATCGAGCGGCACGTGGTGACCGTCGACGGCGCCCCGGTGCAGCTTCCGCTCAAGGAGTTCGAGCTGCTGGAGCTGCTGCTGCGCAACGCCGGCCGGGTGCTGACCCGGGGGCAGCTCATCGACCGGGTCTGGGGGGCCGACTACGTCGGCGACACCAAGACCCTCGACGTGCACGTCAAGCGGCTGCGTTCCAAGATCGAGCCGGAGCCGTCCGCGCCGCGCTTCATCGTCACCGTGCGGGGCCTGGGCTACAAGTTCGAGCCCTGATCGGCGTACGCGCGAAAGGGGCCCGCGCCGGCGCGGGCCCCTTTCGCGCGTGCTGCGGTGGCGGTCAGGCGCCGTCGGCCGGGTGCGGGGCGACCATGCCCTGCCGGCTGCGCGCCCCGCACAGCTCGGCCAGCTTCGCGTACGCGGGCGCGCCGATCAGCGCGGTCAGCTCCGGGCCGTACGAGACGTACATCGGCTCGGCGCCGACGTGCGCGTCGGTGGAGGAGGTGCACCACCAGTCCAGGTCGTGCCCGCCGGCGCCCCACCCCCGCCGGTCGAACTCGGACAGCGTGGAGACCAGCACCTTGGTGTTGTCCGGCCGCTTGACCCACTCCTGGTCGCGGCGGATCGGCAGCTGCCAGCAGACGTCCGGCTTGTATTCCAGCGGGTGCACCCCGTCGCGCAGCGCCTGGGCGTGCAGCGCGCAGCCGGCGCCGCCCGGGAAGTCGGCGTCGTTGAGGAAGACGCACGGACCGTCCTCCGCCTGGGTGGCGGTGCGGCGGGCCGGGTTCTTGCCGTCGATCGTGTCGTTCTCGGTCCAGTTCTTGAACCCGCGACGGAAGTGCTGCCACGTCGCCGGGCTCAGCCGCTTCACCGCGGCCCGGACCCGCTGCTCGTCGTCGGAGTCGGTGAAGAACGCGCCGTGCGAGCAGCAGCCGTCGGCGGCCCGGCCGGCGACGATGCCGTGGCAGCCCCGGCCGAAGACGCACGTCCAGCGGGAGAGCAGCCAGGTCAGGTCGGCCCGGACCAGGTGGTTCTCGTCCGCCGGGTCGGCGAACTCGATCCACTCCCGCGGGAAGTCCAGCGGCACCTCGCGGCTGCGGGGGTCGTCCGGGTCGTCGACCAGCACACGGAGTTCGATCTGCCCTGTCACCCGGCCCAGCGTACGCGGGGAGCACGGCCCGGTCCGCCGAGCCGCGCAAACCGGTTGCCCCTAGGGTCGTCAACATGCGACTGGGTGTCCTCGACGTCGGTTCCAACACGGTGCACCTGCTGGTGGTCGACGCCCACCACGGCGCGCACCCCTGGCCGGCGCACTCCGAGAAGGTGGTGCTGCGGCTGGCCGAGCAGATCGGCCCGGACGGCGCGCTCACCGAGACGGGCGCGGACGGCCTGGTCAAGGCGGTCAGCATGGCCAGGGCGGCCGCCGACGGGCTGGACGCCGACGACCTGATCGCGTTCGCCACCTCCGCCGTGCGGGACGCCACCAACGCCCCCGAGGTGCTCGCCCGGGTCCGCGAGGAGGCCGGCGTACGCCTGGAGGTGCTCCCGGGCGCGGACGAGGCGCGGCTGACCTTCCTCGCGGTGCGGCGCTGGTTCGGCTGGTCGGCGGGGCGGCTGCTGGTGCTGGACATCGGCGGCGGCTCGCTGGAGATCGCGGCCGGCATCGACGAGGACCCGGACGAGGCGGTGTCGCTGCCGCTCGGCGCCGGCCGGCTGACCCGGGACCGGCTCCGGGTGGCACCGGACAGCGCGGCGCCGCCGCCGGCCGAGGCGGTCGACGAGCTGCGGGCGTACGCCGACGGCCTGCTGGAGCCCGTCGTCGCGCGGATGACCGCGGTGGGCTGGGAACGCCCCGTGGCCACCTCGAAGACGTTCCGGACCCTGGCCCGGCTGGCCGGTGCGGCCCCCTCCGGCGCGGGCCTGTGGGCCCCCCGCCGGCTCACCCGCCGCGGGCTGCGGCAGGTGCTCGGGTTCATCCGGCACATCCCGCCGGCCCAGCTCGCCGAGCTGGAGGGGGTCAGCGCGGGCCGGGCCCACCAGTTGCTCGCCGGGGCGGTGGTCGCCGAGGCGGCGATGCGCCGGCTGGACGTGGAGGCGCTGGACATCTGCCCGTGGGCGTTGCGCGAGGGCGTGATCCTGCGCCGGCTCGACCAGCTCGGTTCCGGGTGATACGGGCGCTTTGCGGGTTCTCGTCATGAGGTGTCAATCGACCCCGGCTACCCTCGATGGTGTGACTTCCCGCGTCCCCGTGCTCCTGTCCAGTTCCTCGGTCTTCCCTGAGCGGACCGCGGCGGCGTTCCAGCTGGCCGCGGCGCTCGGCTACGACGGCGTCGAGGTGATGGTCTGGACGGACGCCGTCAGCCAGGACGTCGGCGCGCTGCGCGGGCTCGCCGAGCACTACGGCGTCCCGGTGCTCTCCGTCCACGCGCCCTGCCTGCTGGTCACCCAGCGGGTGTGGAGCCCGGACCCGTGGGAGCGGCTGCGCCGGTCCGCGGAGATGGCGGCGACGCTCGGCGCGCCCACCGTGGTGGTCCACCCGCCGTTCACCTGGCAGCGCGACTACGCGCGCAACTTCGCCGACGGGCTGGCCAGGATCGCCGGCGAATTCCCGGAGCTGCGCCTCCCGGTGGAGAACATGTACCCGGTCCGGATGGCCGGCCGGCAGTTCGTCCCGTACGTCCCGGGCTGGGACCCGACCGAGACCGGCTACGCCTCCTACACGCTCGACCTGTCGCACTGCGCCGCCTCGCACACCGACTCGATGGCGATGGCCGACCGGATGGGCGCCGGCCTGGCGCACGTGCACCTCGGCGACGGCACCGGCGAGGGGCGCGACGAGCACCTCGTGCCCGGGCGCGGCAACCAGCCCTGCGCCGAGCTGCTCTCCTCGCTCGCCGGGCGGGGGTTCACCGGCTCGGTCGCCGTGGAGGTCACCACCCGGGGCGCGAAGAGCCGCGCGGTGCGGGAGGCCGACCTGCGCGAGGCGCTGGAGTTCGCCCGCCAGCACCTCGGCACCCCGTCCCCCGTCGACGCCTGACACGCCGACCCTCGACGCGGCACCCGAACCACGCGGGTCGGGCGGGGCCGCGGCGGGAGACCGGGCGCGGCGGGCCGCGCCGTGAGCCGGTCGAGGGCGCCGGTCGACGGCCGGCCCGGCCCGGGCCGGTGGCCGACCCGGGCCGGGCGTCAGGCGACCGTGGTGAGGGATTCCTTGCTGGCGGCGCCGGCCTGCTCGCCCACCGCGGCGCGCTTGCGGGCCCGGTGCGCGGCCACGTGCGAGCGGGTGGCGCAGCGCTCCGAGCAGAACCGCCGGCAGCAGTTGGACGAGGTGTCCAGGTAGACGTTGCCGCAGCGTTCGTCGGCGCAGACCCCGAACCGGGCGCTGCCGTACTCGCAGAGCCAGACCGAGAGGCCCCAGACCGCGCCCGCCAGGTATTCGGCGCTCACCGAGGCGCCCCGGCTGGTCACGTGCATGTGCCAGTCGCTGGAGTCGTGCCCGGAGATGCGGGGCTGCACCGGGAACGCCTCCAGCAGGGCGTTGAGCTCGGCCACCGCCTGGGCGTCCCGCCCGGAGGTGCCGTACTCGAAGACGTCGCGCAGGCGCTTCTGCGCCCGCCGGAAGGTCGCGAGGTCCCGCTCCGCCACCTCGTCACGCATCCACGCGTTGTCGTCGGGGAAGAGGGCCCGCAGGTCGTCGAGGTCGTCCAGGCGGGCGTTGACGAGGTCAACGCCGGTCCGGGCGTACGCGTCGAAGTTCACGCCCCCAACGGTAGACGACTCAGGAGCCGCGTGGTGCGTCGATGTAGTGCGGCAGGAACCGCGCGTAGCCGTCGGTGATGAGGCTCGCGCTCTCCCGCACCCCCGCACCGGCCGACTCGCCGTCGACCACCCAGCTGCCCAGCACCATCCGGTTGCCCTCGAACTCCGGCAGCGCGCGGAACTCCTGGTAGCAGAATCCCTCGTCGCCGTAGATCCCCGGATTGGTGATCTCCCCGGCGCCGGTGACGATCCGCACCGAGCCGCCCTCCCGGCCGAGCAGCGGCTTGGCGACGTACTCGGGCATGCCGCGCGGCGAGTCGAGGTACGCCGGCAGCAGCAGCTCGTGGCCGGGGTACAGCTCCCAGAGCACGGCGAGCAGCGCCTTGTTCGACAGGAGCAGCTTCCACGCCGGCTCGATCCAGGTGGTCGGGGTGCCCGGCCGCAGCGCCAGCGACCCGTACGGCTCGGCGAGCATCCACTCCCAGGGGTAGAGCTTGAAGCAGGTGGTGACCGGCTGGTCCGCCGCGTCGACGAAGCGCCGGCCGTCCCAGCCGATCTCCTGGACGGGCTGGAACACGACGTCCAGCCCGGCCTGCCGGGCGGTCTCGGCGAGGTAGCCGGCGGTCATCTGGTCCTCGCCGGACTCCTCCTCGTTCGACCAGACCACGTGCACCCGCCGGTCGTGCAGGCCGGCGCCGATCTTCGCCCAAGCGCCGACGAGGCGCTCGTGCAGGCTGTTCCACTGGTCCAGCTCCGGCCGGGTGTGCTCCAGCCAGTACCACTGGACGATGCTCGCCTCGACCAGGGCGGTCGGGGTGTCGGCGTTGTACTCCAGCAGCTTCGGGGGCCAGCTGCCGTCGTACCAGAGGTCGAAGCGCCCGTAGAGGGTCGGCGGCGACTCGCGCAGCGACCGGGCCACGGCCTCGGCCGCCCAGTCCGGGATGCCGAACTCGGCGTGGCGGCGGCGCGCGACGACGTGTTCGGCGGCGGCCACCGACATCCGGTGCAGCTCCTCCGTCGCCTCCTCCAGCCGCAGCACCTCGTCCAGCTCGAAGGCGTACGCGGCGGTCTCGTCCCAGTACGACATGATCCCGCCGTCGGGCAGCTCCGTGTCGACGTACACCAGGCCCTGCGAGCGGATGGTCGCGTCCCAGCCGGGGCGGGGGGTGACGGACTCCCGGCGCACGTCAGCCGCCGCAGGCGGCGAGGTGGGTGCCGAAGCCGCCCCGGTCGGGGACGGCCGCGGTGACCGGTTCCGGCGCGGTGCCGCCGGCGGTGACCTCGGGCACCCGCAGCGCGACGGCCACGGTGCCGCCGCCGCCGACAGGCCCGAGGGCGCAGTCGTCGTCATCGTCGTCGTCGGAGGTCGTGTTGCAGGCGGAGAGGGCGAGCGCCAGTGCGGTGAGCGCGCCGAGCTGCACGGAGGCCGACCGGAGCCGGCGGCGGGGGCGATGTTCCACGTCATGGTTGTAACCGATGGACACCAGTGCCGTCCGCCCCCGGGTAAGGCATGTGATGCGGTTGGGACCTGGGCGCGGGGTACTGCCGCCGCCGCCCGGCGCGCGGGCGTCGTCGGGCGTTACGCTCGGTCCATGCTCCGTTCCGTCATCCTCGCCGCCTCCCGGTCATCCCAGGTCGAGCGGCTCGTCGCGACGGCCCCGGTCACCCGGGACCTCGTCCGCCGGTTCGTGGCCGGCGCCAAGACCGACGACGCGTTGCGCGCGACCCGCGAACTCGTCGACGACGGTCTCGCGGTCACCCTCGACCACCTCGGCGAGGACACCGTCACCCCCGAGCAGGCCAACGCCACCCGGGACGAATACCTGCGGCTGCTGACGCGGCTCTCGGGCGCGGGGCTGACCCCGGCGGCCGAGGTGAGCGTCAAGCTCTCCGCGCTCGGCCAGGCGTTCGACGAGCAGCTGGCGTATGACAACGCACGGGCGATCTGCCTGGCAGCCGACGAGGTGGGCACCACGGTCACCCTGGACATGGAGGACCACACCACCACCGACTCGACCCTGGACATCCTGGCCAAGCTGCGCAAGGACTTCCCGTCGACCGGCGCGGTGCTCCAGGCGTACCTGCGGCGGACCGAGTCGGACTGCCGCGAGCTGGCCACGGCCGGGTCCCGGGTGCGGCTGTGCAAGGGCGCGTACAAGGAGCCGGAGTCGGTGGCCTACCAGTCCGCCCGCGAGGTGGACAGGTCGTACGTCCGCTGCATGAACATCCTGATGTCCGGCGACGGCTACCCGATGCTGGCCACCCACGACCCGCGCCTGATCGCCATCGGCGAGGACCGGGCCCGCTGGTTCGACCGCGGCCCCGAGCGGTTCGAGTTCCAGATGCTGTACGGCATCCGGCCGGAGGAGCAGGCCCGGCTGGTCGGCGAGGGCTACACCGTGCGCACCTACGTGCCCTACGGCGACCAGTGGTACGGCTACCTGATGCGCCGCCTCGCCGAGCGCCCGTCCAACCTGGTCTTCTTCGGCCGGGCCGTGCTCAGCAGGAAGTGACTCGGACGTTCGACCGGCCGCGGGTGCCCCGCACCAGGCGGTAGCCGTCCGGATCGACCACCGTCACCCCCCAGCGGTCCCAGTACGGGCCGGCGGAGCCCCTCGTCCCGCCGGCCCGTTCCAGTTCCCGGACCAGCTCGTCGTCGACCGCGCCGAGCGGCGCGTCCGGTCCCGAATCCCGGGAGGAGCGCCGATGTACGCCCTGCTCTTGCTGCTGCTCTTCCTGCTCGAACTGGCCGTGCTGGCGATCGGCGGCTGGTGGGGCTGGTCGTGGGACGCCGGGACGCCCGCCCGGCTGGCCGCCGCCGTCGCCGTGCCGCTGCTGCTGGCCGCGCTCTGGGGCGTCTTCGGGTCGCCGAAGGCCCGGGTGCCGCTGCCGGCGGCGGGCAAGCACGCGTTCCAGGCCGCCTGGTTCGTGGCCGGCGGCAGGATGCTCGCCCTGCTCGGGCGGCCGCTGGTCGGCGTCGCGCTGGTCGTCGTCTGGGCACTCACCGTCGCCCTGCTCCGGCGGTCGGGCCGCCCTGCCTGAGCCCGCCCCGGCGGCCCGCCGGTCCGGGCTGCCACGGGTGCCGGCGCGACCCGCCCGGGTGCGGCGTCGGGCCGTGGCGGTGGTCGCCGGGGCGACCGGATGGTCGTACCCTTCGCCGGGTGACTGACGGGCAGCCCGGGGCGGACGGTCGGCCGGCGACGGACGACGCGCGGGCCATCGCGACGACACCACCCGCCGCATCGTCCACGCCCACCGAGCCGCCCACGCCGGCCACGTCCCCCACGCCCAGCGGGCCGGCCACGTCGCCCGCGCCCGTCGGGCCGGGCCTGCCGACCGTGCCCACGGCGTCGGCCGAGCCCGGTCCCGTCGCGGTGCCGGTGGTGCCGCCGGAGCGGGTGTCACGGCGGCTGTGGCCGCTCTGGGCGGCGCTCGCGGCGGTCGTGGTGATGGTCACCTGCGGCCTGTCCACGGCGTTGCTGGCCGGCCTCGCGCGCGACGACGCCGGGCCGGTGCCGGGGGCCTCCGGCACCCGGGCCGACGACCCCGCCACGAGGGCCGCCCGCCAACTCGGCGAGCGGATGACGGCGGAGCTGGCGCGGCAGTCGGCCGCGCTGCTCGCCGGGGACCGGGCCGGGTTCCTGGCCGTCGCGGAACCCGTCGCGCACCCGGACCTGCGCCGCCGGTACGCCGCGCTGCGGGCGCTGCGGGTGACCACCTGGCAGGCCGAGGCGACCGGCCTGCCCACCCCGGTCGACGGCCGGCCCGGCGAGTGGCGGTTGCCGGTCGAGTTTCGGTACTGCTTCGTCGTGCCGGACTGCCGCACCAGCCCGGTGCTGACCGGCACCCGCTGGCGGGCGGGGGACCGGCCCCGGCTGCTCGCCGTGGAGCCGTCCCGATCGGCGGAGACCGGCACCCGGCCCTGGGAGGTCAGCGAGCTGGCCGTCGCCGTCGGCCCGCGCACCCTGGTGGCCACCACCCCCGCCCTGCGCCGGCAGCTGCCCGGCCTGCTCGCCCAGGCCGAGGCGGCCGCCACGGTCGCCGACACGTACGCCGTCGGCGGCCGGCCGCCCGACCGGTACCGGGTCTTCTACGCGGGCCGCGCGGAGTGGCAGCGCTGGTACGGCGGTGACCGGCCGAAGTGGACCGGCGGGTACGCGGTCGCCGTCGGCGGCGGCCACCACGAGGTGGTGCTCAACGCCGACGGGCTGGTGTCCAGCGGGGTGGACGACCTCCTCCGGCACGAGCTGACCCACGCCGCCTCGCTGCCCGAGCGGGGCTACCCGGGCAAGGGCATCTGGTGGCTGGTCGAGGGGCTGGCCGAGCACGCCGGCGCCGACGGCCAGCCGGTCGACCGGTACGAGGGACTGGCCGAGGTGCGGCGGCTGACCGGCGGCTGGGACGGCCGGCTCGACGGCCTCACCCCGGCCGACGACGCGCCGGCCGAGCGGGTCAGCGGCAGCTACGGCATCTCCTACCTGGCCGTCCGGCACCTGGTCGACCGGTTCGGCCCGGAGCGGCTGCTGGCCTTCTTCGCGGCGGTGGTGCACGAGCGTCGCCCGGTGGCCGACGCGGCCGAGGCGACCTTCGGCGAGCCGTGGAGCGCCCTGCACGACGAGTGCGTCGCGTACGTCCGGGCCGTGGCCGCCTGACCGGCGCGTCGTCCGACGCCGCCTGACCGGCGCACCCGAACGTCGCCCGGGCGGTGCGTCGTCGGGCGTCGACGTGGGCTCGTGGCGCGGGCCGCGCGCCGCACCGGCCGGCCATGCGCGACGGCGTGGTGGTCGGCGACGGCGCAGCCCAGGGGGCGGTCGGGTGCGTTCATGATCGACCGCTGTCGGGCGGCGCCGGCCGACCTGACACACTGGTGCCGCTCCCAGCGCGGAGCCCCGGTCCGCGTCCGGAAGCGGCCCGGGGCGCCCGCCCGGTGGTTCCGGTGGCGCCGCCGGAACCACCGGGCGCCTTCCGCGGCGGGGCGGCCGGTCACCGCCCCTGACCGGCTCGGCTCCCGGTGGTCGCGCGGCGGAATGAGGACCGACCGGACGCCGGGCGCAACAGGTTCGACAACCACGTAGCCGGTCGGGTGGACCGGCCCCGCGAACCATGATCAGTTGTACGAAGGGATCGCGCCGGTCACAGCCGCCCCGCTACCGTACTGGTAACACGCGCGTCGCCGGTCCGGGCGGGGAGGATCCCGTCCGGTGGCACGCGCCGGGCATGGGATGGGTCGGTGAGCCATGGCCGGGTCGCAGTCCGACGGTCGGCTGTCGGAGGTCAAGTTCCTGACCGTCGCCGAGGTGGCGACGGTCATGCGGGTGTCGAAGATGACGGTCTACCGCCTGGTGCACAGCGGTGAGCTCACCGCGGTCCGGGTCGGCCGGTCGTTCCGGGTTCCCGAACACGCGGTGCACGAATACCTGCGGGGTGCCTTTCAGGAGACCGCCTGAGCCGCCCGCGGGCCACCCGTCGAGTGCGACGTAACGGGCATCGACGGGGGCGCGTTGGTCCTGTTGACGCTCTCCAGCTACCCTGGACCCCGACCGTGACCGCAGATGCGCCCCGCCGCATGTCCCGCTGGCCCGGTCCGCTGTCCGCACGCGGTCGTCGACGGCACCCGATGGTGGTGTCATCCGGTCGCCCCGCATGTTGCATCGAAAGGCTGTCGTATGGGCTCGGTGGTCAAGAAGCGCCGCAAGCGCATGGCTAAGAAGAAGCACCGCAAGCTGCTGCGCAAGACCCGCGTCCAGCGTCGCCGTCTCGGCAAGTGACCGGGGCCGGGCCGCTGCCCGGCACCTGTCGTCACTTGCCAACTGTCGACCCTCGGAGGCTCAGGTGATCAGGCCGTGGATGTCCCGGCTCGATCCCGCCTGCCGAGGGAGGTGCGCGACATGACCCCCGGTGGCACCCCAGGTGCCCCGGGGGTCGTCGTCGTGACCGGGGTCAGCCGCTACCTCGGCGCGCACGTCGCCGCCCGGCTCGCCGCCGACCCGCGCATCGAGCGGGTCATCGGCGTGGATCCGTCGGAGCCGGCCGCCGAGTTCACCGACCTGCTCGACCGTGTCGAGCGCGTCCGCGTCGACGCCGGCTCGCTCGGCGGTCTCCTCGCCGACCTCGACGTCGACGCCCTGGTCCACCTCGCCCTCGTCACCGCCCCGGACCAGCAGCACGGCGGTCGCGCGGCGATGAAGGAGCAGAACGTCATCGGCACGATGCAGCTCCTCGCCGCCTGCCAGCGGGCGCCCCGGCTGCGCAAGCTCGTGGTCCGCTCCTCGACGGCCGCGTACGGGGCGTCGTTCCGCGATCCGGCCGTCTTCACCGAGGAGACCGAGCCGCGCGAGGTGCCGCGCGGCGGCTTCGGCCGCGACATCCTCGACATCGAGGGGTACGTCCGCGGCTTCCGTCGCCGCCGGCCCGACGTCACCGCCACGGTGCTGCGCTTCGCGCCCTTCATCGGCTCGACCGCCGACACCACCCTCACCCGCTACTTCTCCCAGCCGGTCGTGCCCACCGTGTTCGGCCGCGACCCCCGGCTGCAGTTCCTGCACTTCGACGACGCGCTGGAGGTGCTGCACCGGTCGATCGTCGAGGACCATCCGGGGACGTACAACGTGGCCGGTCCCGGGGTGCTCTCCCTCTCCCAGGCGATCCGCCGGGCCGGCCGGGTCGCCGTGCCGGTGCTGGAGCCCGGCCTCTCCGGGGCCGTCGCGTTCGCCCGCAACCTCGGCTTCGGCCGCTACGGCCTCGACCAGGTCGACCTCTTCGTGCACGGCCGGGTCGTCGACACCACCCGCCTGGAGCGGGAGTACGGCTTCACGCCCCGCACCACCGCCGCCGCGTTCGACGACTTCATCCGCGCCCACCACGGTGGCGTCGTGGTGACCCGGGACCAGTTGGCGGCCGCGGAGCACCTCGTGCTGGAGGGGATCCGGCAGGTCCGGGCCGCCGTGCGGGAGCGCTCGTGAGCGAGCCGGAGGAGCGGCGCGACGGCCGCTACGACGTACCGCTGACCGTCGCCGAGCCGGGCGCGGAGCCGGCGCGGGCGAACGGGCGCCGCCGGGCTGCCACGGCCGACGAACCGGACACCGCCGCCACCGACGAGCCGGTAGCGGCCACTGCTGGCGACAGGGACGAGCCTGGCGGGCCTGTCGCGTCGGGCGCCACGGACGAGCCCGACGAGCCGGCCGCGACGGAGGCCGACCGGCCGGGCGGGGCCGGGGACGTGCCGGCGACGACCGGGCCGGCGGTGCCGGACCGGCCGGGCGACCACTGGGACCGCCGGGTCGCCAAGGGGCTCGCGTTCCTGCGCCGCCGGCTCTCCGGCGACTACGAGGTCGACGAGTTCGGCTTCGATCCGGAGATCACCGAGGCGGTCTTCCACCCGCTGCTGCGGGTGCTCTACCGGGACTGGTTCCGCACCGAGGTCACCGGCCTGGAGCACGTGCCCGCCGAGGGCGCCGGCCTGGTCGTCGGCAACCACTCCGGCACCGTGGCGCTGGACGCGCTGATCCTCTCGGCCGCCCTGCACGACCAGCACCCGGCTCACCGTTACCTGCGCCTGCTCGGCGCGGACCTGGTCTTCCGGATGCCGGTCGTCTCCGAGCTCGCCCGCAAGACGGGCGGGACGGTCGCCTGCAACCCGGACGCGGAGCGGCTGCTCGGCAACGGCGAGCTGGTCGGCGTCTTCCCGGAGGGCTTCAAGGGCATCGGCAAGCTCTACGCCGAGCGCTACAAGCTGCAACGCTTCGGCCGGGGCGGGTTCGTCTCGGCGGCGCTGCGCACCGGCACCCCGATCGTGCCGGTCGCCATCGTCGGCGGCGAGGAGATCTATCCGATGCTCGCCGACATCAAGCCCCTGGCGCGGCTGCTCAAGCTGCCCTACTTCCCGGTCACCCCGACCTTCCCGTGGCTGGGGCCGCTGGGCATGGTGCCGCTGCCGAGCAAGTGGCTGATCGAGTTCTGCCCGCCGATCCCCACCGCGCACCTGACGGACTCCGCCGACGACCCGCTCGTGGTGTTCAACCTGGCCGACCAGGTGCGGGAGACGATCCAGCAGACCCTGCACAAGCTGCTCGAACGCCGGCCGGACCCGTTCGGCCCGTGACGCGGGCGGCCGGCGACGTCAGCCGTTGCGGCGGCGCCGGTGCAGCGCCATGCCGGCGGTGACCGCCCCGGCCAGCAACCCGGCGGCGGCGGTGGACGGCACCACGATCTTCACGGCGCGCCGGCCGGTGCGGAAGTCGCGTACCTGCCAGCCGCGCTGCCGGGCCTCCCTGAGCAGGGCGGCGTCGGGGTTCACCGCCACCCCCCGACCCACCGTGGAGAGCATCGGCAGGTCGTTGCAGGAGTCGCTGTAGGCGGTGCAGCGGGCCAGGTCCAGCCCCTCCACCGCGGCGAGCTGGGTGATCGCCTCGGCCTTCGCCGGGCCGTGCATCAGGTCGCCGACCAGCCGGCCCGTGTACGCCCCGTCGACCACCTCGGCGACCGTGCCGATCGCGCCGGTCAGGCCCAGCCGGGCGGCGATCACCCGGCCGATCTCCACGGGCGCGGCGCTGACCAGCCAGACCCGTTCGCCGGCGTCCAGGTGCCGCTGGGCCAGCTGGCGGGTGCCGCCCCAGATCCGGGGGGCCATCAGCTCGTCGAAGATCTCCTCGGCGAGGCGCTCCACGTCGTCCACCCGCCAGCCCTCGACGAACGCGAGGGCGGCCTCCTTGGCCTGCGACATGTCCCCGGCGTGCTCGGTGGCGAGCAGCCGGAAGCGAAGCTGCTGCCACGCGAACCGGGCCAGGTCGGTCGTGGTGAAGTACTTGCGCGCGGCGAGGCCCCGGGCGAACCAGTAGATCGACGCGCCCTGCATCATCGTGTTGTCGACGTCGAAGAAGGCCGCCGCGGTCGGATCCGGCTGCGGCGGAGCCAGGGGCGCCAGGTCCGTCTCCGCCCAGCCGGCGGTGTGGCCGTGGACGTCGGTGCTGACCGTCACCTTGCGGCTGCGGGCCACGCGACCTCCCTCTGCTGACCGGGCGCGGCGTGCGCCTGCCACTGGTCGAGGGTAGCCGGGCGACGGTTGCCGACGGCCGCCCGGCGGGTGAACTGTGGCGTGGACGGCGCGCCGGGCAGGTCAGCGGTCGCCGGGGCAGGTGGCGGGGGCCGGGCCGAGGGAGTCGCTGCCGACGGGGGCGGGCAGGCCGCAGGAGATCGCCGCGCGGAGCGCGTCGGAGCGCTTGCGGACCGCGTCCAGCAGGGCCAGCGAGCGGCGGGTCCGGTCCCGGTCGGCCCGGGTGCCGGCGTCGAGGAGGTCCCCGACCGCCCGCCGCTGCCCGGTGAGGAAGGAGTTGACCGCGTCCAGCGCCGCCAGGTCGGAGCGCTGCACCGCGGCGGTGGTCAGCAGGCGTACGCCCTGGCGGGTGCCCGCGTCCATGTCGTCCAGCACGGCGCTGTAGCCGTCCCGGTCCCCGCGCAGCGCGGCGGCCTCGGCCAGCCGGGTGCGGGCGAAGTCCAGGAAGAGCTGGCCTCGGCTGATGTCCGAGCTGGCCAGCGCGAGCTGGGCCCGTTCCGTCGAGCGCTTCATGCCGTACAGCGCGTCACCGGGCACCGCGTTCTCGCTCGCGGCGGAGATGCCGGAGAGGGCGACCGCGCCGGCCGCGACACCGACCAGGATGGCGCCGCGGGCGCGGGCCCGGCGGGCGGTGACGGCGGGCAGCAGGCGGCTGCGACCGGTGTCGGCGGCGGCCGGCTCCGGCGCGGCGGCGGTCGCCGGGGCGCCGATGCCCTCGCGTTCGGCCGTGGCCAGCAGCATGGCGCGCAGCCCGGTGCGGAACTCCGGGTCCACCTCGACGGCCGGCGGGGCGGCGCCGAGCCGCTGCCCGACGGCGACGAGCGCGGCGAGCTGGTCGTCGGCGCGGGAACGGACGTGGTGTCGCCGGCCGCCGTTGGCCTCGTCGAGAAGCTGCGCGAAGCGCTCCGCGCGCCGACGGGAGAAGAGGTCACTGTCCACCGCAGGCACCTCCTCTCGCTGGTCACGGCCGGTCGGCCGCTGTCGTCGCCGGCGACCGGTGACGGCGTGACACCACGGACGAACGTCGTGGCCGGCCACGCTGCCGGACCTCGGAACCCGGGGGGATGCCGGGGCTACCACCGGTCGCACCCGGAGAAACGGTCCGCACCAGGCATGGGTTACGGGCCCGCCGGGGGCGAAATCACGGAAAGTGATTGCCGTCACGGCGCAGAGAGGGCGGTGAGCTGGGCGGACGGGGATCGGCGCCCGTCGGTCCCCGTCGGCCGGACTACGGTTGGAAGCCGTCCGGCAGCAGCCGCGCCAGCGCCCGTACCGCGCGGTACTGCAACGCCTTGATCGCGCCCTCGTTCTTGCCCATCGCGCGGGCTGTCTCGGCCACGGAGAACCCCTGCAGGAAGCGGAGCACGATGCACTCCTGCTGCTCGGGGTTGAGCTGCTTGACGGCGCCGAGCAGGGCCACGTTGGTGATGTGCTCGACGACCGCCGCCTCCGGGCTGCCCTCCGGGCCCCGGTCCTCGCGATCGGCGTCCAGCACGTCGCCGGTGGTCACCTCCAGGCGGTAGCGGCCGGACTTGAAGTGGTCGGCCACCAGGTTGCGGGCGATGGTGACCAGCCACGCGCCGAGGTCCCGGCCCTGCCAGGTGAAGCTGCCGATCCGCTTGAGGGCGCGCAGGAAGGTGTCGGAGGTGAGGTCCTCCGCGAGCTGGCGGTTGCCGACCCGGAAGTAGACGAACCGGAACACCGTGTCGACGTACCGGTCGTAGATCAGCCCGAACGCCTCGGACTCGCCCGCCTGGGCGCGCTCGACCAGGGCCCAGACCTCGGTCGCCGGGTCGGACGGGTCCGGTCGGCTGGGGAAGCCCGTCGAGGCGGCGGGGGCGGCGGCGGTCGCCGGCACCGCCGGGATCACGGCCGTCTCCGCGGCCGACTGCTCGGACGCCGTCGACGGTTCCGTCGTACGGCGGCCCTGCGCCGGCATGGTGGGCCGGGCCGGCACGGCCACCCGGCCCCCGGCCGGCTTGGCGTTGCCCCCCGGTGTCGCGGGACGCGGTGGCGGCTCGTTGTGGTGCGGCCGGTGGCGGATCCGGCTCGACGTGCCGTCGCCGCGGACCGCGAGGCTGCCCGTGTCGTCCAGCGGGCCCCGGATGGCGGGTCGCTCGTTGAGCGGGGCGCGGGTCGCGGGGTTGGTCAGGCCGAGCGGCCGTTCCGCGTAACCGAAGGTCGTCACCGCGCCGCCTCCGTCCCGCCGGCCGCTGGCCGCGCCGGTCGGCGCGTCGCCGTCGCGCCGCCACCCGGGCGGTCGGGCAGGGCTGGCTCGGGGCGTGCCGACGGGCGGCAGATCCCCTTGAGGTGCTGGTCCAATGCGCTCACAGGCACGGGGGCCTCCTCGGGCTGAGGGGTGTCGACTCACGGCAAATGGGGTGAGCCGACCCGAGTGATGATAGGGCCAACGTCACCCGCGCGTGGCAAGTCCGTTACACAGGGCGGAAGTATTTCCCGCCGCGTCGCACAAATGGCGGACCGGTTGTCCGTCGCGTGCGGTTGACATTCGGATTGCCGCGTGATCCTGAAGGGGTTTCCAGCTCAGCGGGCACGCCGGCCGACGCGGGACGGACGGGTGACGCGGGGGTCGACTCAGGAGGGTCGCGCGTGCCGCGGCCCGCCGGCGTGTCCCGTACACGGGACTGGATCCGTCTCGTCCGCGCGCCCCGGGCGTCCTGCCGGCGGGACTCGCCGCGGCGCCGGCGCGCCCGACGGCCCCTCGGCCGCGGCCTTGGGCCGTCGCGGGCATGGCCCGAGACCCGGCGCTGTGCCAGACTCAGCCACCGTGCAGGACGCATCCGACAGCATCGCGTCGAACCTCGCCGACCGGGTCCGCCGGGCGGCCGCCGCCCACGGCGACCGACCCGCGCTGCACTGGCGCGAACGGACCCTGACCTGGTCCGAACTGGACGCCTCGGTGACCGCCGCCGCCCGGGCCCTGGCGGACCTGACCGGGAATCCGCCCGCCGGGACGGCGCCGACCGAGGCCCGGGCCGCCGGGCGGACGGCGGGCCCGTCCGCCGCCGTCGACCGGCACCCGCCCCGGGTCGCCATCGCGCTGGGCAACTCGCCGGACTTCGTGGTCGGCTACCTGGGCGCGCTGCGCGCCGGGCTGGTGGCGGTGCCGGTCAACCCCGGCCTCACCGCCCCCGAGCTGCGGCACGTGCTGGCCGATTCCGGCGCCTCGGTCCTGATCGGCACCGAGCGGGTGCGCGACCTCGTCGCCGGCGTCGCCGGGGAGCTGCCCGCGCTCACCGCCGTGCACGGCGCCCCGCCGACGGCGGACGGCGGGGGCGGCGGCCCGTTCCCCGGCCGGGGCGGCGACGACCTGGCGGTGCTGCTCTACACCTCCGGCACCGAGGGGCGGCCGAAGGGCGCGATGCTCACGCACCGGGCGCTGGCGGCCAACCACGAGCAGGTGGACCGCATCGACCCGCCGGTCGTCGGCCCGGGCGACACCGTGCTGCTCGCGCTGCCGCTGTTCCACGCGTACGGGCTGAACTCCGGGCTGGGCGCGGTCGTCCACCATGGCGCGACCGGGGTGCTGGTCGACGACCTCGGCCCCGACGCCGGGCTGGCCGAGATCGCCCGCCGCCGGGTCGGCGTGCTGGTCGGCGTACCGTCGATGGTGGCCGCCTGGGCCACGGCGGACGCCGGCGCGCTCGCCGCGGCCATGGCGTCGGTGCGGCTCGTGGTCTGCGGCGCGGCGCCGCTGGAGCCGGCCGTCGCGGCCCGCTTCGCCGAGGTCGCCGGCCGCCCGGTGCACGTCGGGTACGGCCTGACCGAGACCGCGCCGGTGCTCACCTCCACCCTCGTCGGCGGCGAGCCCAAGGCCGGCTCGATCGGCCGCCCGCTGCCCGGCGTCGAGTTGCGCCTGGTCGGGACGGACGGGGCCGACCTGTGGCGCGACGGCGTGGCCGAGCCGGACGAGGACGCCGACGAGCTGGACCTCTCCGACGCCGCGCCGGGCACGGACCCGGGCCAGATCGTGGTGCGCGGGGCGAACCTCTTCTCCGGGTACTGGCCGGACGGCCGGGGCGGGCCGGACGCCGACGGCTGGTGGGCCACGGGCGACGTCGGGTACGCCGACTCCGACGGCGATCTCTTCCTGGTCGACCGGGTCGGCGAGCTGATCCTGGTCAACGGGTTCAACGTGTACCCGCGCGAGGTCGAGCTGGTGCTCTCCGCCCATCCCGGCGTGGCCGAGTCGGCGGTACTCGGTGTGCCGCACCCGCGGACCGGCGAGACTGTTCGGGCGTACGTGGTGCCGGCGCCGGGGCGCCCGGTCACGGGCGAGGAACTGCTCGCCCACTGCGCCCGCAACCTGGCCCGGTTCAAGTGCCCGACCGCCGTCGAGTTCGTCGACGAGCTGCCGCACTCGGTGATCGGCAAGGTACGCAAGACCCTGCTCCGGCCGGCGTCGTCCCCGGCGGCACCGGTGCCGTCGCCGGCGGCGTCGCCGGAGAACCGTCCGCCGGCCCCGGCCGGCACCAGCACCACGGAGGAGACCGATGCGTGAGCCCCGACTCACCCTGATCACCCGGCCCGGCTGCCACCTCTGCGAGGACGCGAAGGCGGCGCTGGACCGGGTGGTGGCGGTCACCGGGGACCGGTGGACCGAGAAGGACGTCACCGACGACATCGAGCTGGAACGCGAGTACGGCGACCGCCTGCCGGTGGTGCTGCTCGACGGCAAGGAGCACGGCTACTGGCGGGTGGAGGAGGAACGGCTGCTGCGGGACCTGACCACCCCGCAGTTGTAGCGCCGCCGGGACCGCCGGGCCGACCACGGCGGGCCGGTGGCGCCGGTTTATGGTGCTGCGATGACCCCTGCGCACCGCCACCTGGTCTGGGACTGGAACGGCACCCTGCTCAACGACCTCGACCTGGTGGTCGCCTCCACCAACGTCGCCTTCGCCAGCGTCGGCGGGCCCACGGTGACCGCCGACGAGCACCGGGTCATGTTCCGCCGGCCGATCGCCGACTACTACGCCGAGGTGCTCGGCCAGGCGGTCGACGACGACGAGTTCGGCCGGCTGGACCGGATCTTCCACGACGCGTACCGGGCCGGGCTGACCACCTGTGAGCTGGCGCACGACGCCACGGTCGCGATGGCGGCGTGGCGGGGCAACCAGTCCCTGCTCTCGATGTGGTTCCACGAGGAGCTGGTGCCGACGGTGCGGACGTACGGGCTCAGCGGGCACTTCGTCCGGGTGGACGGGCTGCGGGCCACCGTCGGCGGCGACCGCAAGGCCGAGTCCCTCCGCAAGCACCTGGCCGAGCTGGGCGTGGCCGGCCCGGACGTGGTGCTGATCGGGGACTCCGTCGACGACGCCGACGCCGCCCTGTCGGTGGGCGGTCGCGCCGTGCTCTACACCGGCGGGTTCACCGACCCGGCCCGCCTGCGCGCCTCCGGCCACCCGGTCGCCGACACCCTCACCGAGGCCGTGGCCCTGGCGGCCGCCCTGCCCTGACCGGCGGGGTCAGTTGCGCAGGTAGGCGAGGACGGCCAGGACCCGGCGGTGCTGCTCCGTGTCGGGCGGGAGCTGGAGCTTCGTGAAGATGTTCCGGACGTGCTTCTCGACGGCGCCGTCGGTGACCACCAGGGTGCGCGCGATCGCCGTGTTCGAGCGGCCCTCGGCCATCAGGGCGAGCACCTCGCGTTCGCGCGGGGTGAGCTCGCGCAGCGGGTCGTCGCGGCGGCGCCGGGCGAAGAGCTGGCCGACCACCTCGGGGTCGAGCACCGTCCCGCCGGCGGCCACCCGGTCCAGGGCGTCGAGGAACTCGTCGATCGCGGCCACCCGGTCCTTGAGCAGGTAGCCGATACCGCCCCCGCCGCCACCGGTCGTGGCGAGCAGGTCGTCGGCGTACGACACCTCGACGTACTGGGAGAGGACCAGGATCGGGGTGCGGGGCACCAGCCGCCGGGCCTCCACCGCCGCGCGCAGCCCCTCGTCGGTGTGCGAGGGCGGCATCCGGACGTCGACGATCGACACGTCCGGCCGGTGCGTGACGACCGCCGCCACCAGCGCCTCGCCGTCGGCGACGGCGGCCACCACCTCGTGCCCCCGCTCGCTGACCAGCCGGACCAGCCCTTCCCGGAGCAGCACGGCGTCATCCGCGATCACGATTCGCATGGTTGAGTTGTCTACCACGTCGGGATCACAGCGGGAGTTCGGCGCGGATTTCGGTGGGCCCGCCGACGGGGCTGACCACGTCCAGCCGGCCACCGGCGGCGCGCACCCGGTCGGCGATGCCGACCAGCCCGTGCCCCTTGGCCAGGTGGGCGCCGCCCTGACCGTCGTCGCCGACGCCCACCTCCAGCCGGCCGTCGCGCCGGGCCACGATCACGTGGCACTCGGTCGCCCGGCTGTGCTTGGCGACGTTGGTCAGCGCCTCGGCCACGACGAAGTACGCCGTGCTCTCCACCGCCGGGTCGAGCCGGCCGGCGGGGCTGCCCAGCTCCGGGTCCACCCGCAGCTCGATCGGGATCAGGCCGCGCCCGGCCAGCGCCGCCAGGGCGCTGGGCAGGCCCCGGTCGACCAGGATCGGCGGTGCGATGCCCCGGGACAGGGCGCGCAGTTCGGCGAGCGTCTCCCGGGTCTGGGTGACCGCCTCGTCCAGCGTCCGCGCCGCGGCGTCGGGGTCGGAGGCGAGCTGCTGGCGGGCCCGGCTGAGGTCCATGGCGAGCCGGACCAGGCGCTGCTGCGGGCCGTCATGGATGTCCCGCTCCAGCCGGCGCAGCGCGCTCGCCTCGGCGGATACGGCGGCCCGCTTCTGCTCCTCCAGCACGGTGATCCGGTTGCGCATCTCCGCCACGCCGGTGAGCATCGCCCGGCCGAAGCTCGCCTGGAGCAGCGCGCAGCCGCGGGCCACGATCGGCAGGGTGATCAGGAAGAACAGCCCGATCGCGGTGTGCAGCCCGATCCGGGCGATGGTCGAATCGCCCAGGCCGAGGAGTTGGGGGAGGCCGACGTCCTCCGGGTCGCCGTGCGGCAGCGCCCAGTCGTACGCCCAGTAGAGCGATCCGGCGACGGCGCCGGCCCACCAGACCAGCGTGACCGCGAAGGTGGCGACGGCCACGACCAGCTTGAGGATGCCGTGCGCCAGGTCGAGCCAGGACTGCGCGTCCCCCATGGGCACGAAGATCCGCCGCCAGGCGCTGGCTCCGGGCTCGGGGAGCCGGTACTGCGGGCGGATCCGGGACTGGTGCAGCACGGCGGGGAGGCGGAGCCGCTCGATGTCGGCCAGCCCTCGGGCGGCGTACAGGGTGCCGCTGAGGACGGGCAGGCCGATCACCGTCACCACCAGCCCGAGGCCGGCCGCGAGGCCGGCCAGCAGGACCACGAAGCTGGCCAGGGCCAGGGGGAGGCCGAGCAGCACGTAGCCGGAGTCCAGGAGGAGCTGACGGGAGATGGTCGGCGCCGGCGCGGGCGGGGCGGCGGCGACGGGTGCGGCGGTCATACCACGAGGCTAGGCAGCGCGGGGGTGATCGACCCATCCCGTCGGCCGGCCTCTCCGGCGTAGGGCTGTCCCTACCGTGACCCTCCGGGCGGCGCCGGCCGCGACGGGTGCCCCGGAGCCCGACCGGCGGTGGGCCCCGGTGCCGACGGTCGGGCCCCGCCGGCACCGGCGTGACGAAATCGGCGGCGAGCCGCGCTCGCGCGATTGGTCAGAGAAGTCGTAATTGAGCAATAATCGCCGAGCGGCGCCGGCGGAGGCCGCTGTATCGATCTTGCGGGATGGAGGGCCAGGTGGAGCCGCGTCGCGAGCTGTCAAGATCGCGATTTGTGCACGCCTTCACAAGCGCCTACTCTGTAGTTCCGACGCGCCCTGCTAGCACAGCCGGCAATCTCGGTCGCCAGCGGGAGTCCCGAAACGGCCGGCCGCTGGAGCTGGCCGAGGATCGCACCGCACGGAGTCTCATGAGTCAGCACCGTCACCCTGGCGCGCCCGGCCGCGCCGGTGCCGTACCGGCGCTCCCGGACCTGCCCGAGGCGACCGTCGCGCGGCTCCCCGAATACCTCCGTGCCCTGCACAACCTGGCCGAAAGCGGTCACGAGACCGTGTCCAGCGAGGGGCTGGCGAGCGCCGCGGGGGTGAACTCGGCGAAGCTCCGCAAGGACCTCTCGCACCTCGGCTCGTACGGCACCCGGGGCGTCGGCTACGACGTGGCGCTGCTGGTCGACCAGATCGAGTTCGTGCTCGGGCTCACCCAGCGCCGTGCGGTCGCCCTCGTCGGCGTGGGTAATCTCGGTCACGCCCTGGCCGGCTACGACGGCTTCGCCAGCCGCGGCTTCCGGATCGCCGCGCTCTTCGACGCCGACCCCGAACGCGTCGGCGAGGAGATCAGCGGGCTGGTCGTCCGGCACATCGACGAGCTGCCCCGGGTCGCCGTCGAGGAGTCCATCGCCATCGGCGTGATCGCCACCCCGGCCCCGGCCGCCCAGGCAGTCGCCGACCAGCTCGTGGCCGTCGGTGTGACGAGCATCCTGAACTTCGCTCCGTGCGTACTCTCGGTTCCGGAGGGGGTCGACGTGCGCAAGGTCGACCTGGCCATAGAGCTGCAGATCCTGTCCTTCCACGAGCACCGCAAGGCATCGCTGACCGCGCTTCCCGCCACCGGCGGGTCCGCCCTCGCCGCCCTGCCCGGCGGGCTCGCGGTCACCGACCCTCAGGAGGCGATCGGCACGTGAAACTGCTCGTCGTCGGTGCGTCCTACCGCACGGCTCCCGTCGCCACGCTGGAGCAGCTCGCGGTCGCCCCCGCCGAACTCACCCGCACCCTGGACCGCCTGGTCGCGCAGCCGTACGTGACCGAGGCCGTGCTCGTCTCCACCTGCAACCGGGTGGAGGTCTACGCCGCCGTGTCCGGATTCCACGGCGGTCTCGGCGACATCTGCGCCGTGCTGGCCGAGCATGCCGGGTGCCAGCCGGCCGGGCTCGCCAACCACCTCTACGTGCACTTCGACGCCGCCGCGGTGGACCACGTCTTCCGGGTCGCCGCCGGGCTGGACTCGATGGTCGTGGGCGAGGCGCAGATCCTCGGCCAGCTGCGCGACGCGTACCACTCGGCGACCGGGGCCGACACCGCCGGGCGACTGCTGCACGAGCTGATGCAACAGGCGCTGCGGGTCGGCAAGCGCGCCCACGCGGAGACCGGCATCGACCGGGCCGGTCAGAGCGTGGTCACCGCCGCGCTGGAACTGGCCGCCGAGCACCTCGGCAGCGACCTCGCCGGCCGCCCGGCGCTGGTGGTCGGGGCGGGCGCCATGGGCTCGCTGGGCGTGGCCACGCTGTCCCGGCTGGGTGCCGGGCCGCTCACCGTGACCAACCGGGGCGCCGACCGGGCCGTCCGGCTGGCCGAGGCATACGGGGCCAGCGCGACGCCGATGACGGAACTCACCACCGCGCTCTCCACAGTGGACATCGTAGTGGCCGCCACCGCGGCCACGGAAGCGGTCCTCACCCGCGAGGTGGTCACTTCGGCGCTCGCCGGGCGCGACCCCGGGCGGGGGCCGCTGGTCCTGCTCGACCTGGCCGTGCCGCGCGACGTGGCGGCCGGCGTCGCCGAGCTGCCCGGCGTCGAGGTGATCGACATCGACCGGATGGCGGCGCTGCTCGCCGACGGTCCCGCCGCCGCCGACGCCGCCGCCGTCGAACGGATCGTGGCCGGCGAGGTCGAGGCCTTCCTCACCTGGCTGCGCGGGGCCGACGTCGCGCCGACCGTGGCCGCCCTGCGTGGCCGCGCCGACGACGTGGTCACCGCCGAGCTGCGCCGGCTCGCGCAGCGCCGCCCGGACCTCACCGACGACCAGCGCGCCGAGGTGGCCCGGACGGTGCACCGGGTGGTCCAGCGGCTGCTGCACCAGCCCACCGTGCGGGTCCGCCAGCTCGCCGCGGAGCCCGGCGGCGACCAGTACGCGGCCCTGCTGCGCGAGCTGTTCGACCTCCAGGTGCCGCAGACGTCGCCGGTCGACACCGTCCCCGACGTCGTGGACAGCGACGTCGTACCGCCGTTCGGCCTCGCCGACTTCCCGTCGTCGGCCGGCCCGGCCGACGTCCCGCCCACCGGAGGTGAGCGATGAGCACCCCCCTGCGCCTCGGTACCCGGGGCAGCAAACTGGCGATGGCCCAGTCCGGCCACGTCGCCGAGGCCCTGACCGCCGCCACCGGCCGCCCGGTCGAGCTGGTCGAGGTGATCACCGCCGGCGACCGATCCGCCGCGCCGGTGCACCGGCTCGGCGTCGGCGTCTTCGTCTCCGCCCTGCGCGACGCGTTGACCGCCGGCACCATCGACTTCGCGGTGCACTCCTACAAGGACCTGCCCACCGCCACGGCGGCCGGGCTGCACATCGCGGCGGTGCCGATCCGGCAGGACCCGCGGGACGCGCTGGTCGCCCGCGACGGCCGGACGCTCGCCGAGCTGCCGCCCGGCGCGACCGTCGGCACCGGCGCGCTGCGCCGCATCGCCCAACTGCACGCCCTCGGGATGCAGCTGGAGGTCGCCCCGATCCGGGGCAACGTCGACACCCGCCTCGCCCGGGTGCTCGGCCCGGAGGCCGACCTGGACGCCATCGTCCTGGCCCGGGCCGGGCTGGCCCGGCTGGGGCGGACCGAGGTGATCACCGAGACGCTCGACCCGATGCTGATGCTGCCCGCGCCCGCCCAGGGCGCGCTGGCGGTGGAGTGCCGGATCGACGACCCGGACATGGTCGAGCTGCTCGCCGTGCTCGACCACGCACCGTCCCGCGCCGCGGTCGTCGCGGAGCGGGCGCTGCTGGCCACCCTGGAGGCCGGATGCTCCGCTCCGGTCGCCGCCTACGCCGTCGTCGCCGAAGGCGAGCCAACCGGCTCGGGTGCCGAGGGCGATGTTGTCCAGGAGATCTACCTGCGCGGGGCGGTGATCAGCCCGGACGGCTCGCGAGACCTCCGGCTGTCCCGCACCGGAACGCTCGCCGACGCGGCGGAGATCGGCAAGGCACTCGCCGCCGAACTCCTCGACCTCGGCGCCGACTCGATCCTCGGCCAAGAAGGACACGCCGGCCCGGGGACCCAGCAATTTGGGAGCACAGAATGACCCGCACCCGTAAGCCCGTAGGCCGTATCGCGTTCGTCGGGGCCGGTCCCGGCGACCCGGGCCTGCTGACCCGCCGGGCGCACGACGCCCTGGTCGACGCCGACCAGGTGGTGTACGACCGGGGAGTCCCCGAGTCGCTGCTCGACGCCGTCCGTGCCCAGGCCAAGTCCGACGCCCAGTTCACCCCGGCCGAGGGCGCGCCGGGCGACGTGGCGAAGGTGCTGATCTCGGCGGCCCGGTCCGGGCTGAACGCGGTGCACCTGGTCGCCGGCGACCCGTTCGGCCACGAGTCGGTGGTCCGGGAGGTGCAGGCGGTGGCGCGTACCGCCGCGCACTTCGAGGTGGTCCCCGGCGTCGGCCAGGCGGAGGGTGTGGCGACCTACGCGGGTGTGCCGCTGCCCGGCGTACGCACGGCGGCCGACGTCGAGGACGTCAGCACGCTGGACTTCGACGCCCTCGCCGCGGCCGTCGGCCGGGGCTCGCTGGCCCTGGCCGTCGACGCCGGCGACCTCGCCGCGATCCGGGACGGGCTGCTCGCCGCCGGGGTGGACGGCGCCACCGGCGTCGGGGTGACCGGGGACGGCACCGGCGAGACGCAGTACACCACCACGTCGACCGTGGACTCCTTCGTCGCGGCGGCGCTCGGCTTCACCGGCCGGGTCGTGCTCACCATCGGCGAGGGCGTCGGCCAGCGGGACAAGCTGAGCTGGTGGGAGAACCGGCCGCTGTACGGCTGGAAGGTCCTCGTGCCCCGCACCAAGGAGCAGGCCGGCGTGATGAGCGCGCGGCTGCGCGCGTACGGGGCCATCCCCTGCGAGGTGCCGACGATCGCGGTCGAGCCGCCGCGGACCCCGGCCCAGATGGAGCGGGCGGTCAAGGGCCTCGTCGACGGCCGGTACGCCTGGGTGATCTTCACCTCGGTCAACGCGGTCCGCGCCGTCTGGGAGAAGTTCGCCGAGCACGGCCTGGACGCCCGGCACTTCGGCGGCGTCAAGATCGCCTGCATCGGCGAGGCGACCGCCGACGCCGTCCGCGCGTTCGGCATCCAGCCCGAGCTGATCCCGTCGGGGGAGCAGTCCTCCGAGGGGCTGCTGGCCGAGTTCTCGCCGCACGACGAGATCCTCGACCCGGTCGGCCGGGTGCTGCTGCCGCGCGCCGACATCGCCACCGAGACCCTCGCCGCCGGGCTCACCGAGCGTGGCTGGGAGGTCGACGACGTGACCGCGTACCGGACGGTCCGGGCCGCCCCGCCGCCCGCCGAGATCCGGGACGCGATCAAGTCCGGTGGCTTCGACGCGGTGCTCTTCACCTCGTCCTCCACGGTGCGGAACCTGGTCGGCATCGCGGGGAAGCCGCACGCGCGTACCGTTGTTGCAGTGATCGGGCCCAAGACGGCGGAGACGGCGACGGAGTTCGGCCTGCGGGTCGATGTCCAGCCGCCGCACGCTTCGGTTCCCGACCTGGTGGAGGCGCTCGCCGCCTACGCCGTCGAGCTGCGCGAGAAGCTCGCCGCCATGCCGGCTAAGCAGCGCCGCGGCTCGAAGGTCCAGGGGCCGACCGCCCTGAGGTTCCGGTAGTCGTCGTAGCAGGAGGCCCGTGATGCCGTACCCCGAGATCCGGCCCCGCCGGCTGCGCCGCAACGCGGCGCTCCGGCGGCTGGTCGCCGAGACCCGCGTCGACCCGGCCGAGCTGGTCGTGCCGATGTTCGTCAAGGAGGGGCTGACGGAGCCGCGGGCGATCGCGTCGCTCCCGGGGGTGCTCCAGCACTCCCGGGACTCGCTCCGCAAGGCCGCGGTCGAGGCCGTCCAGGCGGGCGTCGGCGGCATCATGCTCTTCGGGGTGCCGGCGCGGCGGGACGCCACCGGGTCCGGCGGGATCGACCCCGATGGCATCCTCAACGTCGCGATCCGTGACGTGGTGGCCGAGGTGGGCGACGCCACGGTGGTGATGAGCGACCTCTGCCTGGACGAGTTCACCTCGCACGGGCACTGCGGCCTGCTCACCCCCGACGGCGGCGTGGACAACGACGCCACGCTGGCGGCGTACGCCGAGATGGCGGTGGCCCAGGCCGCCGCCGGGGTCGGGGTGGTCGGGCCGTCCGGGATGATGGACGGCCAGGTCGGCGTGGTGCGCCGGGCGCTCGACGCCGCCGGCCACCAGGACGTGGCCGTGCTGGCGTACGCCGTCAAGTACGCCTCGGCCTTCTACGGCCCGTTCCGCGACGCCGTGGAGTCGGCCCTGGAGGGCGACCGGCGCACCTACCAGCAGGACCCGGCGAACCTGCGGGAGTCGCTGCGCGAGGTCGAGCTGGACGTCGCCGAGGGCGCCGACATGGTGATGGTCAAGCCGGCACTGCCGTACCTCGACGTGGTGTCGGCGGTCCGCGCGGCGGTCGACGTCCCGGTCGCGGCGTACCAGGTCTCCGGCGAGTACGCCATGGTCGAGGCAGCCGCCGCGAACGGCTGGATCGACCGGGAGCGGGTGATGCTGGAGACGCTCACATCGATCCGCCGGGCCGGTGCGCAGATCATCCTCACCTACTGGGCGGTCGAGGCCGCCCAGCTCCTCCGCCAGCGCTACTGAAGCCCGACCGAAGCCCTACTGACGCCCCCGCCCAGCGTCCCGTTCACGGCACCACCTGGATCCCCTGCACCCTGGGGGCGGGCAACGGCGTCACAGACGCCACGCCGCGCACGGCCGGACAGAGAACTCGGCACGGACCGGTCCCGGACCGGTCGCGCTGGACGCGGCCCCTGCCCGACGACTCACGACCCACGACCCATGACGGCACGCCAATGCCGGCTCACTCATGCGTGCCTGGTCCACGCATGCTGTGTCCGTCACCCAGAGCGATCAATCCAAGCGAGTCGCCAACCCCTCTCGGGGCGTTCTCTGGACATGTGCTGGTCAGGGCGGTGATTAGTCGGATCGTCGGCCGCGAAGGTCGGTCGGACGGCGTCCGCGCCTTCGCCCCGTGAAAGAGCCGACGGCCCGCCCGCCAGGTGCTTCCTGGCGGGCGGGCCGTCGGTACGCGCAGCCGGAGAGGCTGTCCGGGCGACGTCAGTCGTCGTCGGCGATGGTGCCCACCGCGACCGGGTCGGCGAGGCGCAGCCCCGGCACGCCCGTCACCAGCAGCGTCAGCTTCTCGTCGGCCTCCCGCTTGCGGTCACCGCGCACAGTCACCGGGAAGGTCAGCGAGGTCTGCCCGGCGGCCAGGACCTTGCAACCGACGTAGGGGTCGTAGTCGGCGCCCGCCTGGGCCGTGGTGCCGTACGTGGCGGCGCAGAGCAGCACCGGCTGGGACAGCGGTCGCGAGACGGTGACCGTGAAGGTCAGCGGGTGGGTGCCCCGGTCGCCCTCGGCCACCGACACGTCCCCGACGCTGAGCGAGGCCCTTGACCGGAACCGGGCCACCTGCGGGTCGTGGTCGCTGGAGCCACGCGTGCCGTCAGCGGCGTGCTCGGCCGGCCAGTCGGCGTTGATGTGCGCCGCCCGCATCTGGATCAGGTCCCGGTGCAGCGTGCCGTTCACGAACAGGTGGTCCAGCGTCTGCGCCTGCCCCTCGAAGCTGTACGAGTAGGCGGACGACGGGGCGTCGGCGAGCAGGTCGTCCCAGAGGTTGCGCATGCCGGCTTCGTACAGCGGCCCGAGCTGGTCCGACGGGGTGGGCTCCGCGGCCGTGGCGATCGGGTCGTCGGGGCGGGGGAAGACGTTCAGGTCCCCGCCGTACACCACCCGCGCGTCCGGGTCCGACGCCTCGATCGCCGTGACGATCGCGGCCCCGTACGCGGCCTGCTCCCGGCGCTGCCCGACCCGGCTGTCCGGCCCCGAGGAGTAGTGGTTGCTCGCGGCCCACAGGGTGTACCGCTCGGTCGACCCGGGCGCGGCGGCCACGGTGAACTTGCCGAGCTGCGGAGCACGGGTGAAGACGTTGTCGCCGTCCTTGCCGGTGGAGGTGTCCACGTCGGCGGGAAGCACCGCGTTGAGCGCCTTCGGGTTCTGCACGTCCGCGTTGCCCGGCAGCCCCGCGCCGCGGTACTGCACCGTCGGCGCCGAGCCGAGCAGCGGGTCGCCGGCGGTCGCCTCGGCCAGCGACACCCGGTCGGTGCGGTACAGGAACGCGGCGGTGATGCCCCGCGCGTCCGCGCCGCTGCGGTCGTACGCGGCCGCGTAGGCCGGGCCGCCGCTCGCCGCGATGGTCAGCGCCAGGTCCTGGAGGGTGTCCGGCGCGCCGTCCGCGTTGTTGGTGGTGCCGCACACCAGCTCGCTGCCGGAGACCGCGCAGATGTCCTGGTCCTCCGCCTCCTGCACGAGGATCAGGTCGGGCGAGTGCAGGTCGGTGGTGATCTGGTCGGCCAGCGCGGCGAGCTGGTCGCGGTACTCCTGCTCGCTGCCGGGGACGTAGTCGAACGGCGGGCGCACCCCGGTGCAGCCGGCGTTGCCGGCGAAGTCGCAGCCGTCGAACGGGTCGTCGCGGTAGTCGTACAGGTTCTCGACGTTGTAGGTCGCGACCGCGACCTCCTCCGACCGCTTGGCCGGCTGCGGCGGGTTGTTCGTGGACGGGTCGGTCCCGCCGGTGAACTCGGCCCGCTCGACCTGCACGCCGTACTTCTCGAACGAGTAGTAGAGGCCGCCGACCGCGTCGGCGGTCAGCGTGTCGAAGGTGCGGGCGGGCGGGAGCAGCGCGCCGCTGTCGCCCGTGGTGCCCTTGACGCCCATGCTGCCGAGCATGATGCGCTGGCCGTTGCCGTCGTCGAAGCGGCGGCCCGGGTCGTTGTCCAGCGGGTGCGCGTCCCGGAACACCCGGCGGGCGTACGGGTCGGCGCGATCCAGCAGCGGGTCGTCCCGGTCGATCACGAAGATCTCGCCGTCGGCGGTGGAGGCGAAGACGTTCCGCCCGCTCACGGCGCCGCTGCCGGCCCGCACCCGCAGCCGGGCCCCCTCGTGCCGCTCCCAGAACCGCTGCGCGTCGGCCAGCTCGACCGGCGGCACCGCGTCGGTCACCTCGACCTCGGCGTTCACGTCGACGCCGGAGGCGAGCTTGCGCACCAGCGACGCGCCGGAGAGCTGGGTGAAGTTGAAGTACTCGGAGACCCGGGCCCGGAGCACCACCTCGTCGCCGACCGTCGGCACGTAGCCGCCGATCAGGGAGGTGAACGAGCCCATGAAGACGAAGATGCCGTCCGAGCTGGTCGGGTCGCCGTCGGTGGCGCCGGACCGGCTCTGCAGGAAGAAGCCGCGCTGGTCCCGGCCCGACGAGTCACGCGCCAGGGTGAGCTGGGTGATCACGCCGCGCACGTCGTACAGCGTGCTGCTGGTGCCGTTGCCGGACGCCGGCGCGAGCGGGGACCGGTCGGCCGGGCCGGACTCGCCGTCGGCGGTCGGACCCTGCACCTCGCCGACCGTCAGCTCGCGGGTGACCTGCACGGCGAGGGTGCAGGTGGCGGTGCCGCCGTCCGCGTCGGTCGCGGTCAGCACCACCGTGTACGCCCCGGCGGCCAGGTCGGCGCTCGCGCCGACCGTGGCCCGGGCGGTGCCGCCGACCGCGTCGGCCGGGGTGACGGCCGTGCGGCTGACGGAGCCGGTGGCCGGGGTCGGGCTGACCGAGGTGACCGCCAGGTCGACGATCCGGTCGTCGGTGTCGGTGGCGGTGACCTCCCGGCTCGCCGCCGTGCCGGCCGGGGTGACCAGCGCCGGCCCGCAGGTGAGCGTCGCCGGCGCGTCGACCGGGCCGCCCCCGTCGACGGTGTGCGCGCCGAGCCCGTCGAACGTGTCGACCGGGAAGCCGGCCCACTGGGCGGCCGGGTCGAACGCGTCCGAGGGGTCGGTGTCGCCGGACGTCACGGTGGGCAACCGGCGCAGGGTGTTGTTCTCGGTGCTGGTGACGCCGGTGCCCCACTCGGTGCCCGGGTCGACGCCGACCTGGCCGATCGAGTCGAGCACGGTGCCGCCCCGGCGCAGCACGATCGCGTCGTCGCCGTTGAACAGGCCGGCTGTCGTGGTCTGATCGGCCCGGTCCAGGATCGCCGGCGCGGCCGAGGCGGAGGCGAAGACGAAGACGTCGCCGGCCGCGACGGTCCCGGTCAGCGCCACGTTCGTCGGGGTGGTGGAGCCGTTGAAGTGCAACTGGAGCTGGTAGCCGTTGGCGGCCAGGTCGACGGCGGCGCCGGTGCCGTTGAACAGCTCGATCGCCTTGTTGTTCGACGAGCCTTCGACGTACTCCGAGATGAACAGGTCGGTGGGCGCGGCGCTGGCCGCGGTGGGTGCGACGCCGACAGCCGCGACGGTCACGGCGGCGGTGGCGGTCGCGAGCGCGGCAAGAGTGCGGCGCGGGCGCATGGGGCCTCCACGATGGGTGGACGGGGAACTAACGCACGTTAAGGGGCTCCGCTGACCGTCGTCCATCCCCCACCGGTCGGTTTCGTGAACTCTCCGGTCAGCGTCCGGTGTCGAGGCGGTGCACCAGCTCGGCCACGTCGACGCTGTATTCACACCACTCGCGGTCGGCACGGTAGCCCAACTCGGCGTTGACCTTGAGCATGGCCTCGTTGGCCTGTGCGTTCCAGGTCTGCACCTCGGTCAGCTTCGGCTCCGCCGAGCGCAGCTCCAGCAGCATCCGCGCCTTGATCGCCCGGTCGATGCCGTAGCCCCGGTGGTCCTGCACGACGATGGTGTCGTACTGGTCGGCGCGGGTGGGGTGCTGGGCGGGCACCACCACCTCGGTCAGGCCGGCCACCTCCCCGGTCTGCTCGTGGAGGGCGAGCACGATGTAGGGCTTCATGCCCCGCCGGTGCAGGCAGTCCAGGCTGTCCCGCAGCCGCTGCGGGTCGTACGAGCTGGGGCGCAGCTCGCCGTCGTCGACGTCGCGCACCTCCGCCTTGGCCCGGGCGTACGCGTCGATCAGGTCGTCGGGCGGGCCGCCGGGGCAGAACTCCAGGTGGTAGCCCGCGCCGATGCCGGTGGCCATCTCGGACAACTCGACCCAGTCCACCGCGGACAGGTCGAGCACGCTTCGGGTCTCGACGTATTCCTTCGAGAAGCCGAGCGACTCGTAGAAGGCGACGGCCGGCGTGTCGCCGACCACTTCGACCCCGATCGACTGGAAGCCCTCCTGGTAGGCCCGCCGGGCGGCCACCAGGACCAGGTCACGGCCGAGCCCGCTGCGCCGCCGGGAGGGGTGCACCAGCACCTCCAGCACGCCGATGTCGCCGAGCAGGAGCACGTTCACCTGGCCGAGGATCGGCCCCGGCGCCCCGCCGCCGGCCGGCTCCGCCTGGGCGACCCAGGAGATCCGCCGCTCGCCGGGCATCACCTCGGAGAGGTATTCCCGCAGGGAACTCTCCCGCCACGGTGGATCCCGCGGCAGATCGACTGCCAGGACCGCGTTGAGCGTGTCCAGCAGCGACGCGATCTCGGCGGACGACGCGGTCCTGGGGTCCCACTCGCGCACCATCACCTGTATAGCTTGCCGCTAACCGCTGCCCGGGGGAAGTGTCCGGTTCTCCAATGTATGCGGACGATCACTTCACGTGCGGCTGGCCTGTCCGTACCGGTTGGCGGTGTCGAAGACGTCCTGGGCGTACTGGCGGACGTCGTTGTACGACAGGATCGCGTTCCACCAGTCGGCCGGGATGGTGAGGTTCCGGCTGCCCTTGCAGAGGTAGTTGCCGGCGGCGAGCGCGGCGTCGTCCAGGTCGTGCGGGTCCTTGACGCCGTCGTTGTCGGCGTCCGCCCCGATCTCCTGCCAGGTGGTGGGGATGAACTGCATCGGCCCGATCGCGCGGTCGAATGTGGTGTCCTTGTCCAGCCGGCCGCCGTCGGTGTCGGGGATGCGCATCCGGTTGCCCTGCCCGTCCAGCGGCAGGCCGATGATCTCGGGCAGCGCCTTGCCGTCCTGCCCGAGCCGGGCGTTGTTTGCCTGGCCGTGCCCGGACTCGACGAAGCCGATGGCCGCCAGCGTGGTCCAGCTCAGGCCGCAACTGCGGTTGGTCTGGGCGAGCACCAGCTCGGCGTAGCCGTACGCCTGCATGGCCACCGGCGAGATGCCGACCTTCGGCCCGACCTGCGCGGCCCAGCCGGCGAGGGCGTCCGACGGCCGGCCGGTGGTCACCCCGCCGCCGGCCGGGCCGGTCGGCACCGTGCCGAGCGGTGGCACCGTCTGGGTGGGCAGCGGCAGCCCGCCGGGCAGCGGCTCCTGCGGGCCGGCCGTCGGCGCGACGGAGGCGGCGTCGGCGACCGGACGGGGCGCGCGGACCGTCGCGGGCACCAGCAGCGCGCCCGCCGCGGCGGTCGCCGCGACCAGGGCGAGCAGGAACACCCCGGGCAGGGTGAGCCGCCCGCTGGGGCGCCGCGACCAGTCCCGGGTCGCCCGGACCGCGGCTGCCGCCGCCTGGCGAGGTGGCGGCAGGCGTACGGCGTGCGCGAACGGCACCCGGCGCCGCCGGGCTCGCGCGGCCGGCCCGTTGGTGAGCACGTCCACCTTCGTCGCCGCGAGGTCGCTCTTCCCCGCCGACGTCGGCGCGGCCGAGCCGCCCCCGGCGCCGCTCCCGGAGTCGTCGGGCTTGGTGTCGCCGGGCTTGGTGTCGGCGGCGGACGTGCCACCGGGCTTGGTGTCGGTGGTCGACGTGTCGGCGGCGGACGTGCCGGCGGGCTTGGTGTCGGCGGTCGACGTGTCGGCGGCGTCACCGGGCTTCGTGGCGGCCGGCGGCTCGGTGTCGGCGCTCGGCTTCCCGGCGGCGGCCGGTGCCGCCCCGGCCGGCGGGACGTCCGGGGCGGACGGTGCGGCGGGGGTGGCCGACGGGCCGGTCGGCGTCGGAGCGGGCTCGGCGGGTGCCGTCGTCGGGGTGCCGGCGCCGGCGGGTGCCTCGGACCTCAGCCAGGGGCGGCGGGGACGGGGTAGGCGAGTTGACGACCCCGGTGCGACCCCGGAGCCGTCGGGCGGCACGGCCGGTCGCAGGGGCCGATGGGTCGATCTGTCCTCGCCGTCCACCACAAGTTGAGTATCACCCATGTCTCCTCGGGCGTCAGGCCCGGCCGTACCCTGGAGTCATGCCCCGGTACGAGTTCCGTTGCCGCGCCTGCGGCGACACCTTCGAGGTCAACCGTCCGATGTCGCAGGCCGGCGAGCCGGCGCCCTGCCCGTGGGGACACGCGGACACCGTCAAGCTCCTCTCCACCGTCTCGGTCACCGGCCGCGGTGGTGGAGCGGTCGGCGGCGCGGCCGCTCCGGCCGGCGGTGGTGGCTGCTGCGGTGGTGGCTGCGGCTGCTGAGTGGTGGCGACGGCTGCTGACTCGTCGGCCTCCGCCCGCCCGTCGGCCGGCCCCGTTCGTCCGCGCCGAGGCCGCCGGGCCCCTTGAGTCCGAGCCCGGCCGGCCGTTCTCACGATGCGTGACGATCCAGTATCCGGCAGCATGAGTCCGACGTCACGGGGGAGGTCCCACGCATGTCGCCACGGATCCACCTCCCCAGCGGGTGGGTGACCTTCGTCTTCACCGACATCGAGGGCTCGACCCGGCTGGCCCAGCTCCTCGGGCCGGACTACCGGCCGGTGCTGCGGGAGCACCGCCGCCTGCTGCGCCGGACGATCGCCGCCACCGAGGGCGCGGAGCTGCTGACCGAGGGGGACTCGTTCTTCCTCGCGTTCGGCGACGCGACCGCCGGGCTGACCGCCTGCCTCACCGCGCAGCGGGCGCTGGCCAGCCACCAGTGGCCGACCGCCGAGGCCGCGCCCCGGGTCCGGATGGGGCTGCACACCGGCTGGGCCGAGCCGCGCGACGGCGAGTACGCCAGCCCCGAGGTGCACCGGGCGGCCCGGGTGGCCGCTGCCGCGCACGGCGGGCAGGTGCTCTGCTCGGCGTCGACGGCGCGGCATGCCGACCCGCTGCCGGCCGGCGCGTCCCTGCTCGACCTGGGCCTGCACCGGCTGCGCGGCTTCGACGACCGGGAACGGCTCTTCCAACTGGTCGCCCCGGGCATCGAGCGGCAGTTCCCGCGGCCACGTACGGCCGACGCGGTCGCGCACAACCTGCCCACCCAGGTGACCTCGTTCGTGGGCCGGCAGGCCGAGCGCGCCGAGCTGCGCCGGCTGGTGGAGGCGCACCGGCTGGTCACCGTGCTCGGGGCGGGTGGGGCGGGCAAGACCCGGCTTGCCGTGGAGCTGGGCACCGACCTGGTGGAGTCGTACCCGGACGGGGTCTGGTTCGTCGACATCGCCGCGGTGACCGACCCGGGCCTGGTGGCGTTCGCGGTCGCCGCCGTGCTCGGCCTGCGTCCCGAGCCCGGCCGCCCGATGGTCGAGACCCTGGTGGAGTACGCTGCCGCGCGCCGGATGCTGGTCGTCCTGGACACCTGCGACGCCCAGCCGGCCGCCTCGGCCGAGGTGATCTCGCGGCTGCTTGCCGGCGGAATGGGCGTGCGGGTGCTCGCCACCAGCCGGGAGTCGTTCGGCCTGCCCGGCGAGGTGGTCTGGCGGATTCCGCCGCTGTCGGTCGACCCGCCGGCGGACGGGGCGGAGAGCGACGCGGTCGCGCTGCTGCTGGACCGGACGGCGGCGGCCCGGGGCGGCCGGCAGCCGGACCCGGCCGAGTCGGCCGACCTGCGCCGGGTCGTGCAGCGGTTGGACGGGTTGCCGCTCGCCATCGAGCTGGCCGCCGCCCGGCTGCGGGTGCTCTCGGTCGGCCAGCTCGCCGAGCGCCTCGACGACGTGCTCGGCACGCTGGACGCGGGCCGGGAGAACCCGGAGCCGCCCCCGGTGGAGCGGGCGTGGACGGGCAACCAGCACGACACGGTGGACCTGGTCGCGGCGGCCGTCGGGGTGCCGCCGCCCACCCCGGCGACCCGGGCGGTGCAGCGGTCCGCCACCGAACGGCACCTCACCATGCAGGCCACGGTCACCTGGTCGTACCGGACGCTGGGGCCGCGCGCCGCCCGGTTGCTGCGCTGGCTGGCGGTCTTCGCCGGCCCGGTGGACCTGTCGACGGTGGAGTGGCTGCTCGGCACCGACCCGCTCGACCCGCTCTCCGTGCTGGTCGACAAGTCGATGGTGCTGGCCGAGCCGCACGCCTCGGGCAGCACCTACCGGATGCTCGACCCGATCCGGGCGTACGCGGCCCGGCGGCTGGCGGAGGCGGGGGAGGAGCGGGCCGCCCGGGACCGGCACGTTGCCTGGTCGGCGCACGCGCTGGAGCGGGCGCACCTCGGCCCGGACGGGCAGCCGGTCACGCTGTCGCTCTACGCCCTCGACCCGCTCGCCGGCGAGCTGCGCGCCGCGCTGCGTTGGTGCGCGACCGGCGGCAGCGCCCGGGCGGGGCTGCGGCTGGCCGGGGGCCTGGACCAGTGGTGGCGGGAGCGGGGGCTGGCCCGGGAGGGGCGGCTCTGGCTGTTCCGGCTGTACGGACGGATCGCCGAGACCGGGGAGCGGATCCCGGAGGCCGAGCTGGCGGCGGCGTACCACATGCACTCGCTGCACGCCGGCGCGGACGGCGAGTTCGCCGAGGAGCTGCGGTTCTCCCAGCGGGCGGAGGCGGCGGCCCGGCAGGCCGGCGACACCGGCCTGCTCGCCCGGGTCCTCGCCGGGCGGGCGGCCCCGCTGGTCGACATGGGACAGTTCGCGGAGGCCGAGCGGGTCTGCCGGGAGGTCATCGACTGGGCGCACGACCAGGAGGTGATCGGCGACGCGCTGTTCGCCGTGTTCAGGCTGGCCGAGCTGCTCTGGCGGCGGGGCGCCCTGGACGAGGCCGCCGAGCTGTTGGGTGCGGCCCGCCCGGTCGAGGCGGCCCGCCCGGTCGAGCGGGGGCGGCGCTCGATCGACATGCTGCTCGGGATGGTGGCCCTGGCCCGCGGCGACCTGGTCGCCGCGCACGAGCACCTCCAGGTGGCGCTCCGATCCCGGATGAGCCACGGCTTCCACGGCCGGGCCTGTGACACGCTCAACGCGATCGCGGTGCGCTGCGCCGGCGGGGGCGACGGGCCGACGGCCGCCCGCCTCTTCGGCGCGGCGGGGGCGACCCGGGCGAGCATGCGCTGCACGCCGGGCATCTACGGGGCGTACTGGGCGCAGCGGCAGGGGGAGCTGCGCCGGGCGCTGGGCGACGCGGTCTTCGACGCCGCGTACGGGGAGGGGACCGAGCTGGGGCTGGAGGAGGCGGCGGCGCTGGCGCTCGGCGTGGAGCATCCCGACCTGGCGGCGGATTCGACGAGGTTCGGCGCGGACCGGGCCCGCCCGGCTCCCCGTCGCCCCGTGACACCCGACCGCCGCACCGAGCACGCCTGACCGACGGGTCGGGTCGGGCGCGGCGTCGACCGGGCGGTCCCGTCCCGCCCTGGGGAGGCGGGACGGGACCCCGGGTCGACCCGCCTCAGCGGAGGGCGGCGCGGCGCTCGGCGTCGGCCTTCATCCGGGCGGCGCGGTCGATGTCGGCCTGCTGCACGGCGGCGACGGAGCCGAAGGCGCTGACGGCCTGGTAGTACGTCCAGGCGAGGCTGTAGCAGGCCGGCCGGACGATGGTGCTGTACGTGGCGCAGACCCGCTTCAGGTCCTCGTAGAAGGCGCTGTCCAGGCGGGACTTGTTGGCCGTGAACTGGCCCATCGCCTTGTAGTTGCGGTAGCCGAAGTCGTGCCGGTAGCAGGAGAGGGTGAAGTTGAAGCCGAGCGGGTTGTCCGGGCTGGACGAGCAGTAGTCGGTCGACCAGTCGAAGGCGTAGTCGGCCCAGGCGGCCTTGTTCAGCCGGGCGGAGTTCCAGGCGTTGTAGCTGGTGGCGCTGGTTTGGGTCCAGCTCGACAGGACGGACAGCTTCTGCGTGGGCGTGACGGCGGCGGCGGGGGTGGCGACGCCGAGCAGGACGAGCAGCGCGAGCGCGCCCGAGGCGAGCAGGGCGGTGAGGCGTCTGGGCACGGTTACCTCCGCGGGGGTCGGCGGGTGGGACGGGGTTACCGGCGGGTCACCGGATGTCGATCAGTTTCGATCAATGACCGTTCCCGGAGGTGTCGTGCCCGTCGACAATTGGTGACAGATGCCGAAACAGACGAATGCCCCGGGTGCCAGGGGCACCCGGGGCATTCGGTGGTACGTCAGCGGACGAACGCCGGCGGGCTGGCCGGGCTCTCGTTCGCCAGCCGGTCGAGCGCGGTCACGTAGTACGTGTACCGCTTGCCCGCCTCGGCGGTGGTGTCCACCCAGGACTGCGTCTGCGAGTCGCCGTCGGCGCGGACCGTGTCGACCAGGTGCGCCGCGTCGGCGAAGTCGCACCGGCCGGCCAGGCCGACCCCGTCGAACCGGTAGATCGCGTACGACGTGGCGGCGCCGAGGGGGCCCTGGCCGTCGGCCGGCTGGAGCCAGTTCAGCCGGACCCCGTCGTCCTGCCGCGCGGCCTTCGTGACCACGGGCATGAGCAGCGGCTTCGACGGCAGGTGCGACATGGTCGGGATCAGCGCCGGCCGCGAGTAGTGCTCGGCGGCGTAGATGTCGGTCGCGCCGAGCCGGTTGGCCCGGACCTGCACGGCCGAGAAGTGGACGTTGCCCAGCACCTCGGGGTGCGCCCGGTTGAGCGTCAGGTGGTCGGAGAGCTCGCGCGGGTTCATCCAGAAGGAGCCGTAGGCCGGGTCACCGCTCTTGTAGTCGGCCTGCCCGATGTAGAGCTGCACCCGGGTGCCCTTGACCACGTCCGCCCACCACGGCACCAGCCGGGCGTAGTCGGCGGCCGGGTACTGGCCGATGTACCAGTAGAGCTGCGGCACGATGTAGTCGATCCACTCCTCCTTGACCCACTTGCGGGTGTCGGCGGAGATGATGTCGTACGACTGGCTGCCGGTGGTGTCCGAGCCCAGCGGGTCGGCCGACTGGTTGCGCCAGATGCCGAACGGGCTGACGCCGAACTTCACCCAGGACTTCTCGGCCTTGATCTTGGCGTTCATCTCCTGGATGAGCAGGTTGATGTTGTCCCGCCGCCAGTCGGCCTTGTTGGTGAAGCCCCGGTTGTGCGCCGCGAAGGTGGCGTCGTCGGGCACCTGGTGGGTGCCGCTCGGGTAGGGGTAGAAGTAGTCGTCGAAGTGCACGCCGTCGACGTCGTACCGCTTGACGGCGTCCATCATCGCGGTCTGGACGAACTCGCGGACCTCGGGGATGCCGGGGTTGTAGTAGAGCCGGCTGCCGGCCACCCCGGCCGGCGGGTAGGCGAAGGTCCACTCCGGGTGCTCCCGCGCCGGGTGGTTCGGCGCGAGCTTGCTGATGTCCGCGCCGGCGCCGCCCGGGGCCGGCATCGAGATGCGGTACGGGTTGAACCAGGCGTGGAACTCCAGGTTCCGCTTGTGCGCCTCCTCGACCACGAACTTCAGCGGGTCCCAGCCCGGGTTCTCGCCGCGGACCCCGGTCAGGTACTCCGACCAGGGCTCGTACGGCGACGGCCAGAACGCGTCGGCGGTCGGCCGGATCTGGACGACCACCGCGTTGTGGTTGAGCCGCTCGGCGAGGTCCAGCAGCTCGCGGTACTCGGCCTGCTGGGTGGCGATGCGGTCGGGCGAGGTCTGGGACGCCTTGGTCGGCCAGTCGATGTTGACGACCGAGGAGATCCACATTGCCCGGAACTGCCGCTTCGGCGTGGCCGGGTCGGTGACGCAGGTGGTGGTGGAGGCGGTGGTCGCCGCGTCGGGCGCCGCGCTCGCGGGGGTGGCGGCGACGAGCGCGCCGAGCAGTGCGGCGGCCAGCCCGGCGGCTCCGAGCCGAGTTGCCTTCATGCGGTGTGTCCCTTCGTTGGGGCTCCCGTGTCAGGGGTCGATCGCGGCACTATCGGCAAGATTCGCCGTTGACAATCTGCCGCTGGTAGGAAATTTTCACACTCCTGGGTCCGGCGCAAGGGTCTGCGCGGGATCGGTCCGTCCGTCGGGTTCGGCTCCGCCGTGCGGCCGGGCCCATCGGGCGCACCGTGACGACCCGCACACGGCAGGTCGTGACCCGAACGGGTCGGGAAAGTGGCGGTCGAGCCCCGGTCCGTTGCTTCCCGCCCGGCGGAGTTCCGCGTCAGGGACGGGGCTGGGGCGTGCCCGTGGGGCCCTTGACCACCGGCCTGCCGCCGTCCCAGACGACCTCGTCGAGCCAGATCCGGCGGCCCGGGTCGACTGTGCCCTCCCGACCGGGCGGCCAGGCGTGGTAGAGCAGCCAGGTGCGACCGTCCACCACCACCATCGAGGCGTGCCCCGGCCCGGAGGCCGCCCCGTTGGTCGCCAGGATCGGGTTCTCCGGGGCCTTCACGCAGGGGCCGGTCGGCGACTCGCAGACCGCGTAGCCCTCGGCGTACTCGGCGCGGTCGTAGGCGTTGGCGGCGAAGAACAGGAACAGTTCTCCGTCGTGCCGGTGGAAAAACGGCCCCTCGACCAGGTTGCCCTCCCACGGCTTGGTCTGCTTCAGCAGCCTCACCGGCTCGCCGACCAGGCGCAGCCCGTCGTCGGAGAGGCGCTGCGACCAGATCCAGGTGTCCACCCCGACGGCGTTGCCGTCGTTCTTCCACAGCAGCCACAGGCTGCCGTCGGCGTCCCGGAACGGGCTGGCGTCGATCGCCCCACCCAGCTCCGCCTGGCAGATCAGCGGAGCGGCCGAGTCGTCCCGGTACGGCCCCTGCGGGGCGCTCGCCACCGCCCGGCCGACGCACTGCCGCCCGGACTCGCGCCCGGCGACCGTGTAGTAGAGCAGGAACCGGTCCGGGGCCAGCTCGATCACCTCGGGCGCCCAGTTCCTCCCGGGCTCCGCCCACGCGGGCAGCTCCGGCAGCGCGTCCCCGGCCGGCGTCCAGTCGACCAGGTCGGGGGAGGTGAGCACCGGGACGTTGCGGCCGGCGGCGTTGGTGTGGAAGAGGTACCAGGTGTCGCGCACCCGGATCGCCTGCGGATCCGGGGCGTCGGTGCGTACGACCGGGTTGGTGAACATGCGCGCGTCGGTCTCCCTGCTCGTGGGTCTCGGGTCGTCCCCGCAGCCGGCGGCGAGCAGCGCGGCGGCGAGCACCGCCGCCGCGCCGCGCCGCCGGGTCGTCCCGGCCGTCACCCCTTCAGGCCGCTGCGGGAGACGCCCTGGATGACGTGCCGCTGGGCGAGGACGAAGAGGACCAACACCGGCAGGCTGGCCAGCATCGCCCCGGCCATGAGCACCGGGTAGTCGGTGTTGTAGGCGCCCTGGAGCAGGCCCAACCCCGGCGGCAGGGTGAGCATCTCCGGGCTGAACAGCACGAAGATCGGCCACAGGAAGTCGTTCCAGTTGGTCAGGAACGACAACACGGCCAGGGTGGCCAGCGCCGGCCTGGACAGCGGCAGCACCACCTTCCAGAAGATCTGCCACTGGTTGGCGCCGTCCAGCACCGCGGCCTCCTCCAGCTCCCGGGGCAGGGAGAGGAAGAACTGCCGCAGGAAGAACACCCCGAACGCGCTCGCCGCGCCGGGCACGACCACGACGGCCAGGGTGTCGATCCAGTTCAGCTCGTCGACGATCAGGAAGTTCGGGATGATCAGCGAAGTCGGCGGGATGAACAGCGTTCCGACGATCAGCGCGAAGAGCACCCTGCGGCCGCGGAACCGCATCCGGGCCAGGGCGTACGCGGCCGCCGAGGCGGTCGCCAGCACCAGCAGCGCGTGCGCCGTGGCGGCCAGCATGCTGTTCGCGAACCAGCGCAGCACGGGGTTCGCGGAGTTGTCGAGGACCTGCTCGTAGCCGTACCCGGAGATCGGGTCCGGCAGCCAGGTCGGCGGGATCCGCTGGGCCCCGGTGTAGGTCTTCAGCGAGGTGATGACCATCCACACCAGCGGCGTCAGGAAGACCAGGGCGAGCCCCACCAGGGTGGCGTAGAGCGCGGCCCGGCGCAGCCCGGTGGCCGGTGCGCGGCCGGCCGCCGGGGTCCTGCCGCGGATCGGCGCGGGGGCGCGCCCGGTGCGCGTGGGCGTCGTCATGGCGGTCCCCTCAGTCTTCGCGGTAGCGGAAGAGGCGGAAGTTGGCGATGCTCACCACCGCCAGCATCAGGGCGAACACGATGCTCATCGCGGCGGCGCGGCCGGCGTCGTTGTCCCGCAGCCCCTCCTCGACGATGAACCAGACCACGGTGCGGGTCTCCGTTCCCGGCGCGCCCTGGGTGATCAGGAACGACTGCCCGAACACGTTCGCCGAGGCGAGCACGGTCGTGGTGATCACGAACAGCAGGACCGGGCGCAGCCCGGGGAGCGTGACGTGGCGGAACCGTTCCCAGGCGCTCGCGCCGTCGACCTTCGCCGCCTCGTACAGCTCCGGCGGGATGTCCTGGAGCCCGGCCAGGTAGATCACGGCGTTGAAGCCGGAGGTCCACCAGACGGTCACCCCGACCAGCGACACCCAGGCCCACGGCACGTCGGTCACCCACGGGGTGTCGGCCGGCAGCCCGACCGTCCCGGCGAGCCGGTTGACCAGGCCGAGGTTGGCGTCGAGCAGGAACCGCCAGAGCAGGCCGATCACCGCCACGCCCAGCACGTACGGCGCGAAGTAGACCGCCCGGAAGAAGGTCCGGCCGGGGAACGAGCGGTTCAGCAGCAGTGCCAGCCCGAGCGGGACGACCACCAGCAGCGGCACCGACAGGACGGTGAAGATCCCCGTCGCCCGTACGCTCTGCCACCAGTCGCCGTAGACGGCCGAGTCGCCGGAGAACAGTTCCCCGTAGTTGTCCAGCCCGACGAAGGGCCGGTGGAGCAGCTGGAAGTCCCACTGGTGCACGCTGAGCCAGAGGCCGAGCACGATCGGCAGCAGGCCGAAGACCCCGAACAGGACCAGGTACGGGGCGAGGAAGAGGTACGGCGTCAACCGCCCCGTCCGGTCCGCCGCGGCGCCCCGGCGGGCGGTGCCGGCCGCCGGGGGCGACGTGCCGTCGCGCGCCGCCCCGACCTCGATCACGTCCGCCACGGGAGATCAGCTCCCGTACTTCTTGCGGTTGTCCTCGAGCTGCTTGTTGGCCTTGGCCGCGCCGTCGTCCAGCGCCTGCCTGGGCGGCTTCTTGCCCAGCGCCGCCTCGTTGAACGAGTTGTAGAAGGTCGTCATGACCTCGCCGAGGCCCGGGGCCGCCGGCGGGAAGGCCGCGTACTCGAGCTCGGGGGCGAGCGCGTTCACCTCGGCCAGCGCCTTGAAGTCGGCGCTGTCCCGGACGGTCTTGCGGGCCGGGACCTGGCCGCCCTTGGCCCAGTCCAGCGAGTGTTGGCTGAGCCAGTTGATGAAGACCTTCGCCGCCGAGACCTTGTTGGCGTCGTTGGCCCGCTGCTTGACGATCGTGAAGTTGTGCGAGTTGGCCCAGGCGGACGGCTGGCTGCCGATCTGCGGCAGGGGCGCCACCCCCCACTGGATCTCCGGGCTCTTCTTCAGGTCGTTGACCTGCCAGATGCCGTTCCAGTTGAAGGCGTTCCGGCCGCTCTTGAACGCCAGGTAGTCGGCGTCCTGGCCGACGTTGGCGGGGGAGTGGCCCTGCTTGATCAGGTCGACCAGCCAGGTGCACGCCTCGACGGCCTGGTCGGAGTTGAAGGTGGCCCTGGTGGCCTCGGCGTCGAAGACGCTGCCGCCCCACTGGTGCAGCAGGGAGTAGAAGGTCATGCCTCCGGTGAACTGGAACGGGCTGACCCAGAAGCCCTGCACGCCGGACTTCTTCAGCTCGGTCAGCGCGGCGGTGTACTCGTCCCTCGTCGTCGGCGGCTTGGCCGGGTCCAGGCCGGCCTTCTGCAGTACGGCCTTGTTGTAGTAGAAGCCGAGCGGGTGCATGTCCAGCGGGATGCCGTACCGCTTGTCGTTGTAGAGCCCGCCCTTCCAGACGGTGGGCGCGAAGTCCGCCTCGCTCAGCTCCAGCACCTTGGCCACGTCGTCCAGTTCGGTGATGACGCCACGGGCGGCGAAGGTGGCGAGCTGGTCCATGTGCATGACCGCGATGTCCGGCCCGTTGCCGCTGGAGGCGGCGCCCGGCAGCTTGGCGTAGTAGTCAGCCCACTCGTACGTCGCGATCGTGACGGCGATGTTCTGGTGCTCGGTGTTGAACTGGTTCACCAGCGCCTTGAAGATGTCGCCGTCACCGCCGGTGAACCCGTTCCACAGCTTCAGGTCCACCTTGGGGCCGGTGTAGTCCTTGCCGCCGTTGCCGGCCGCCGGGCCCGAGCTGTCGTCCTCGCCGCCGCAGCCGGCCAGGGTCAGCGAGGCGGCGGCGCCGAGCCCGAGGCCGAGGCCGAGCAGGCGCCGCCGGCTCATCTCGTTCTGCATCATGCGGGTGTCACTCCTTGGGGGACGGGGATGAATTGTGCCTGCCCAGAGCCGGTCCGGCGTCAGCCGACGGCGGGGGAGAAGCGCAGCACGTTCCAGGAGACGGCCGGCAGTCGCACGGCGCACCGGCCGCCGTCGGTGGTGGGGGTGGGCAACTGCCGGGGCGTCACCCGGTCGGGCTCCGCCTCCGTGTTCGTCGCCGTCGGGTCGTCCCCGGCGGCGAGGCTCAGGTGGGATTGACCGGATAGTCCTGCCAGGCCGCGCAGGTCGAGGTGCAGCTCCAGGTCCGTCTCGTCCCGGTTGACGGCGAAGACGGTCAGCCCGCCCGTCTCCTCGTCGTGCACGGCGACGGTGTCGAGCACGGGGACCGTGCCGTACCGCTTCGTCTCGTAGGCCGGGCCGACCGGCTCGGTGCGCAGCACCGTGCCCCGGGCGTGCCGGGCGGTCAGCGCGAACGGGTGGAAGATGCTCTGCCGCCAGGCCGGCCCGCCGGTGCGGGTGCGGATCGGGGCGATCACGTTGGCGAGCTGGGCCTGGCAGGCCACCCCGACCCGGTCGGCGTGCCGGAGCAGCGTGATCAGCAGGTCGCCGACCACCACCGCGTCGACGGCGGTGAAGTCGTCCTCGATCAGCGCCGGGGCCTCCACCCAGCCGCGCCGGGCCAGGTCGGCCTGGAGGCGGGACTCGTACCAGACGTTCCACTCGTCGAAGGAGACCTTGAGCCTGCGCCGGTCCCGCCGCTTCGCCGCCACGTGGTCGGCGGTGGCGACCACGTCCCGGATGAAGTTGTCCAGGTCGACGGCGGAGGCCAGGATGCTGGGCCGGTCGCCGTCGGACGGGTCGTAGTAGGTGTGCGCGGAGATGTAGTCGACGTGCTCGTAGGTGTGCTCCAGGACGGTCGCCTCCCAGGAGGCGAAGGTGGGCATCCGCCGGTTGGAGCTGCCGCAGGCGACCAGGCTGATCGAGGGGTCGATCATCTTCATGGCGCGGGCGGTCTCGGCGGCCAGCCGGCCGTACTCGTCGGCGGTCTTGTGGCCGACCTGCCACGGGCCGTCCAGTTCGTTGCCCAGGCACCAGAGCCGCACCCCGTACGGCTCCTCGGCGCCGTGCTTGCGGCGCAGGTCCGACAGCTGCGTCCCGCCCGGGTGGTTGGCGTACTCCAGCAGGTCGCACGCCTCCTGCACGCCCCGGGTGCCGAGGTTGACCGCCATCATCGGCTCGACCCTCGCCTCGGCGGCCCAGCTCATGAACTCGTCGAGCCCGAAGGCGTTCGTCTCGATCGTCTTCCAGGCCAGGTCGAGCCGGCGGGGACGGTCGCCCACCGGGCCGACGCCGTCCTCCCACCGGTAGCCGGAGACGAAGTTGCCGCCGGGATAGCGGACCACCGACACGCCCAGCTCCCGGGTCAGCTCCAGCACGTCGCCGCGCAGCCCCCGCGCGTCCGCCGCCGGGTGCCCCGGCTCGTAGATCCCGCCGTAGACGCAGCGGCCCATGTGCTCGACGAACGAGCCGAAGAGTCGCCGGTCGGCCGGTCCGATCGCGAAGGCCGGGTCGATCGTGAGCTGCGCGGTCCGCAAGGGGGTGCCACCTTTCCTCGTCGCGGTCCCGGGGTGACCGCGGTCACCCGGTGTCCCTGGTTTCTACAACGTTGTAAGCAACGTTGTAAAGGCCCGCCCACGAGGTAAAGTGCCCAGTCATGGCGGGAGGTGGCCCGGTGCGGCACAGGCTCAAGGACGTGGCGGAGCGAGCCGGAGTGTCGGTCAAGACCGTCTCCAACGTGGTCAACGGCTACGTGCACGTCCGGCCCGACACCCGGGCCCGGGTCGAGGAGGCCATCGCCGAGCTGAACTACCGGCCCAACCTCTCCGCGCGCAACCTGCGCAAGGGGCGCACCGGCGTGATCGCGCTGGCCGTGCCCGAGCTGGACATCCCCTACTTCGCCGAGCTGGCCCGGCACGTCGTCACGGCCGCCGCCGAGCTGGGCTGGACGGTGCTCATCGACCAGACCGGCGGCGGCCGCGAGCAGGAGCGGGTGGTCGCCTCCGGCATCACCGAGCACCTGATCGACGGGCTGATCTTCAGCCCGCTGGCGCTCACCGCGGAGGACCTGACCGGGCTCGACGGCACCCCGATGGTGCTGCTCGGCGAGCGGGTCGACCACGGCCCCGCCGACCACGTCGGCATCGACAACGTGGGCGCCGCCCGGGAGCTCACCGCCCACCTGGTCGGGCTCGGCCGCCGCCGGATCGCCGCCATCGGCTCGCAGCGCACCCCGGAGGGGGCGAGCGCCCGGCTCCGGCTCGCCGGCTACACCGCCGCGCTCGCCGACGCCGGCATCGACTACGACGAGGGGCTGGTGGCGCCCGCGTCGGCCTGGCACCGCGCGGACGGCGCCGCCGCGATGCGCGCGCTGCTGGCCTCCGGCGTACGCCCCGACGCCGTCTTCTGCTTCAACGACACCCTCGCCCTGGGCGCCCTGCGCGCCCTGCACGAGGCGGGACTGCGCGTCCCCGAGGACGTCGCGGTGGCCGGCTTCGACGACATCGAGGACGGCCGGTTCTCCGTGCCCACCCTGAGCACCATCGCCCCCGACAAGGAGCGCATCGCCCGGCTGGCCGTGGAGCTGCTCGCGGGCCGCATCGACGGCGACCGCACCGCGCCGCCCCGGGAACTCTCCGCCCCCTGGCGCCTCACCCCCCGCGAAAGCACCCTCGGCCGCTGACCCCGGCTGCCCGTCCGGCCGGGTCAGTCGAAGAAGCGGGCCAGGTGGGCGGGGGTGGGGCCGGCCGCGTCCGGGGTCAGCGGGGTGAGGTCGGCGAAGATCGAGGCGCCGTCGCAGCCGACGTGCAGCGGATACCAGCGCGGGGTGCCCGGCGTGCGCTGCAGGCAGATCCCCTTGACCGTCTGCACGTCGAGCAGCCGGACGTGGGTCGGGTCGGCGACGGCGTTCACGTGCCGCCACCACGGGCTCATCACGTGCAGCACGCCGCCCGGCCGGAGCACCCGGTGGCACTCGTCGACCAGCGGCAGGAAGTCGACCAGGTGCTCCAGGATGTGCACCGCGAACAGCACGTCCACCGAGTCGTCGGCCAGCGGCAGCGAGGCGGAGAGATCGGCCACCGCGTTCACCCCCGGGGCGGGGTAGATGTCCAGCCCCAGGTTGCCCGGCCACTGCTTGGTGGCGCCGCAGCCCAGGTCGACCACGACCGGGTCGCGCCCGCCGACGCGTACCCGGCACCAGACGCCGAACACCCCGTCGAGCCGGCCCACCCGCTCCCGGACCAGGCGCAGGTCGGACTGCTCCGCGACCTCGCCGCCGAGGTGGGCCACCCCCCGGTCGAAGCGCACCTCCACCGCGAGGTCGCGCAGCCGGTCGTCGTGGCGGGCCTGGTCGGCCCATGCCTCGGCGAGGAATACGTCGATCGCCCGCAGCCGCTCGGCCGAGGGCGGGGTCTGTCCCAGCGCGACCATCCGGGTCCACCTCCCGCGGGCCGATACCCGGATCTCCGCCCGATATGCCCCGCGACACGACGTGCGGTGAGCCGGGCGGTCAGCCGGTGATCGTCCGCCGGGGGCGACCGCCGCCGCGCATCCGCTGCCGGGGCGGCGGGGTGGCCGGCTTGGGCCGTTTGAGGTGGTAGCGGTGCAGCTCGTTGTTGCCGGGCAGGGACGGGTCCTCGCTCATGGCCACCAGCTCCCAGCCCTGGTCGCCGGCCCGGTTCAGGTGGGCCAGCGCGGTGTCGCCGTAGGGCGTCACGTCGACCATGGAGCCGTCCGGGCCGTACCAGACGAAGACGACCTCCCAGCCGATGTCGTTGGTGGCCGCCTGGCGACGGCGGACCAGCAGCGCGTACTCCCACTTGAGCATGGGGTCATTGTCACCCGCCGCGAGCGGGTCGGCACGGATCAATCCTCGGCGATCCGTCCGGCGGCCACCCGCAGCCTCCGGTTGGTCTGCACCGCGTCGAGCATCCGCCGGTCGTGGGTGACCAGCAGCAGCGTGCCCGGGTAGTTGGCCAGGGCGGACTCCAACTGCTCGATGGCCGGCAGGTCCAGGTGGTTCGTCGGCTCGTCCAGCACCAGCAGGTTCACCCCGCGCCCCTGGAGCAGCGCCAACGCCGCCCGGGTCCGCTCGCCCGGGGACAGGGTCGCCGCCGGGCGCAGCACGTGCGCCGCGCGCAGGCCGAACTTGGCCAGCAGCGTCCGCGCGTCCGCCGGCGACAGGTCCGGCACGGCGGCGCGGAACGCGTCGATCAGGGGCGCGTCGCCGAGGAAGAGCCCCCGGGCCTGGTCCACCTCGCCGACCACCACGCCCGGGCCGAGCGCGGCGTGCCCCTCGTCGAGGGGCAGCCGGCCCAGCAGGGCGGCCAGCAGCGTGGACTTGCCGGAGCCGTTCGCCCCGGTCACCGCCACCCGGTCCGCCCAGTCGACCTGGAGGGTCACCGGGCCGAGGGTGAAGCCGCCCCGGCGTACGACGGCGTCGCGCAGCGAGGCCACGACGGCGCCGGCGCGGGGCGCGGCGGCGATCTCCATCCGCAGCTCCCACTCCTTGCGCGGCTCCTCGACCACCTCCAGCCGCTCGATCAACCGCTCGGTCTGCTTGGCCTTGGCCGCCTGCTTCTCGGTCGACTCCGAGCGGAACTTGCGGCCGATCTTGTCGTTGTCGGTGGCCTTGCGGCGGGCGTTCTTCACGCCCTTCTCCATCCAGGCCCGTTGCGTGCGGGCGCGCGCCTCCAGCGCGGCCCGGGTGTCGGCGTACTCCTCGTACTCCTCGCGGGCGTGCCGGCGGGCGACCTCGCGCTCCTCCAGGTAGGCCGCGTAGCCGCCGCCGTAGTGCCGGATCTGCTGCTGGTGCAGGTCCAGCTCCAGCACCCGGGTCACCGTGCGGGTGAGGAACTCGCGGTCGTGGCTGACCAGCACGGTGCCGGCGCGCAGCCCGGTGACGAACTCCTCCAGCCGCTCCAGGCCGGCCAGGTCCAGGTCGTTGGTCGGCTCGTCGAGCAGGAAGACGTCGTAGCGGCTGAGCAGCAGCGAGGCCAGCCCGGCGCGGGCGGCCTGGCCGCCGGAGAGCCCGGTCATCGGGTGGTCCAGGTCGACCGTGAGGCCCAGTTCGGCGGCGACCTGTTCGGCACGCTCCTCCAGGTCCGCCCCGCCCAGGCCGAGCCAGCGCTCCAGCGCCTCGGCGTAGTCGTCGTCCGCGCCGGGCGCGCCGTCGGTGAGCGCCGCGGTCGCCGCGTCCAGCGCGGCCTGCGCGGCGGTGACCCCGGTGCGCCGGGCGAGGAAGTCGCGGACGGTCTCGCCGGCGCGCCGCTCCGGCTCCTGCGGCAGGTGCCCGACGCTCGCCGTGGGCGGGCTGAGCGCGATGCTCCCGGCCTCCACCGGCAGCAACCCGGCGAGGGTACGCAGCAGCGTCGACTTGCCCGCCCCGTTCGGCCCGACCAGCCCCACCACGTCCCCGGGTGCGACCACCAGGTCCAGCCCGGAGAACAGCGCCCGGTCCCCGTGCCCCGCGGCCAGCCCCTTGACGATCATCGTCGCGCTCATCAACCGCGACCCTATCCCGCCCCCGACCCCTGCCCACCCGCTCGCCCTCCCCGCCCCCACCGCCTCCGCGATCTTGCACTTCGTGCCCGGACGGGTGGGGCGAAAGCCGCGCACGTGGGGCCGAAAGTGCAAGATCGCGAACCAGGCTCGGGAGGCGCACGGCACACTGCTCAGGTGGTGACCACTCTGGCGATCGACTGTGGCGGCGGCGGGATCAAGGGTTCCGTGCTGGACGAGGCGGGCACGATGCGCGCCCGGCCGCTGCGGGTGCCCACGCCGTACCCGCTGCCGCCGGCCCTGTTCGTCAAGACGCTGCTCGACCTGGGCGGCCGGCTGCCCGCGGCGGACCGGCTGACCGTCGGCATGCCGGGGATGATCCGGCACGGCGTGGTGGTCGCCACCCCGCACTACGTGACCCGCTCCGGGCCCCGGTCGAAGGCCGACCCGGGCCTGGTCGCGGAGTGGTCCGGGTACGACGCGCGGACCGCGCTCGCCGAGGCGTTCGGCGTGCCGGCCCTGGTGCTCAACGACGCCGAGGTGCACGGCGCCGGGGTGGTCGCCGGGACCGGCTGCGAGCTGGTGCTGACCCTCGGCACCGGGCTGGGCAGCGCGCTCTTCGACGGCGGGGTGCTCGCCCCGCACCTGGAGCTGTCCCACGCCCCGGTGCGCTGGGGCACCACCTACGACACGTACGTGGGGGAGCCGGAGCGGCGCCGGCTAGGGGACGCGTTCTGGTCCCGCCGGATCCGGCAGGTCGTGGACGGGCTGCGCCCGGTGTTCCGCTGGGACCGGCTCTACCTGGGCGGCGGCAACTCGCGGCTGATCCGGCCCGAGCAGCTCGCCCGGATGGGCGACGACGTGGTGGTGGTACCCAACACGGCGGGCATCGTCGGCGGCGTACGCGCCTGGGATCTGGTCGCCGGCCGGCACGGCGCCCCCACCTGATCCCGCCCGCGTTCCGCCCGGGAACAGTCGCGGTACGCCGGGTGTTGTGCCAGCGTCGGGAGAAGTGGCGGCGTGACACGAGGGGGTGGGTCGAATGGATCTTCTGGCCGAGTACCGGCGGGCGACCATGTTCTTCGAGGCCGGTGACCCGACCGGAGCGGCCCGGCTGCTCGAACCGATCGTGGCGGCCGAGCCCGACAACTCGTCGGTGCGGCAGCTGCTGGCCCGGGCGTACTTCCAGTCGGCCCAGCTCAGCCGGGCCGAGGAGCAGCTCCGCGAGCTGGTCGACCGCGACCCCAGCGACCACTACGCCCACCACGTGCTGGGCCGGACGCTGGAGCGGCTGAACCGGCACGCCGACGCGCTGCGGCACCTGCGCATCGCGGCGGCGATGCACAGCGGCAACGACGACTACCGCACCGCCCTGGACCGGGTGCAGGCCCGGGTCGCGGGCGGTCGCTGACGGCGGACGACCCGACGCCCGGGGAAGTGGGCGCACGGACGGGGCAGCTCGACAGGGCTGCCCCGTCCGTACGGTCGTCACCGCGTGCAGCGCAACGCCGGGCGCCGCCCGTTCCACCCGTGCGGGGGGTGGGGCGGAGCGCGCCGGGCGGCCTACCATCGGCGGCATGGGACGTGACCTGCCGGTGGCTGCGCGATGAAGCTGAAGCTGGACCTGCACGACATCTTCAACAAGGGTCACGACATCGACCGGGCCCTGCGCGGGATCATGGACGAGGCGGTGGCGAAGAAGGCCACCCTGGTCGAGATCATTCCCGGCAAGGGCTCCGGCCAGCTCAAGAAGCGCGTGCTGCGCTTCCTCGACCAGAAGGACGTCAAGCAGCTCTACCACCGCGTCGAGAAGGACTCGAAGAACTTCGGTCGCCTCTTCGTGCACTTCCGCTGGAAATAGCGCCGGCGCGGCCCCGATCGGTCAGAGCGGATACGTGCGCGCGACCGCGAGCATCTCGGAGCTGTGCGAGCCGACCACCCCGACGTCCGGCGGGCGGGGCCGGAAGCCGGGCAGCGCGTCCAGACCGTCGCTGGCGTCCATCGCGCGCAGCGCCACCTGCCCCGCCTTCGGCGTGACGGTCAGGGTCACCTCGACGCCCTCCGGCGGCGGGGCGTGGAAGACCACGCCGAAGCCCCAGCGGCCCTCCCGGGCCTCCGCCGGCACCGCCCGGCCGGCCACCTCCGCGCGCAGCACCGTCGCGGTCGCCGAGTCGACGTGCAGGGTGGCCAGGCGGACCTGGCGCTGCGGGACGAGCCGCAGACGCAGGGTGCGCTCGGTGCCGGCGGTGGTGTCCGAGAGCACCTCCAGCTTCGGCGCGGGCAGGTTCGCCGCCTGCGCCGGACCGGCGCGCAGCTCGGCGTCACCCAGGCCGGGGAAGTCGGCGACCTCGACGACCCCGTCGACGTAGCCGTCGGTCCACGGCTGCGGGTCCTCCTCGTGGGAGAGCCAGCGGGCCTGCCCGGTGTCGGCGTCGAGGGCGTACATCAGGTGGGTGGGCGCGGGGTGCGCGGCGTCGAACCGGTCGACGGCGAGCCCGACCCCGGCGAACACCACCGCCGCCAGCGCGGCGGCTGCGGCCGGCAGCGCGCCGAGCCGGCGGGCGCGCAGGGCGACCATGCCCCGCTGGCCGCCGGCCTGCGGGTGCAGGAGGTCGACCACCGGCAGCGCGGCCAGGCCGAGCAGCACCGCGACCAGCGCCGCGACGCCGCCCATCGCCATGCCGAGCGCCGGGAACAGCAGTACGACGGTGGGCAGCAGCACCACCACGGCCACCGCGGCGGCCAGGGTCGCCGCGACCACCGGCCACGGGCCGTCGATCCGCGCGCCCACCGCGACCAGCCCGGCCAGCGCGCCGGCCAGGGCCGGCAGGGTGACCAGGTACGCCCCGCCGGGCACCAGCACGGCGAGCAGCACCCCGAGCAGGGCCAGCCAGCCCAGCGCGCCGATCGCGAGCGCGGCCGGGCCGACCCGGCGGCGGGTCAGCGCGTACCAGCCGAACAGGACGGCGGCGGCGAGCGCCACCACGGCCAGCCGGTACCAGGTGGGCCGGTACGGGTCGAGCAGTTCGGCGTAGCCGGGGCGGACCGCGGTGACCGCGGCCCAGAGCAGTTGGGCGGCGAGCGGGGCGACCACGATCGGTGCCAGCGCCAGCCCGAACCCGGCGGCGAGCCGGCCCCCGGTGACGCGGCCACGACGCCGGGCCAGCCAGCCGAGGGTCACCACGGCGGCGAGCGCGAGCAGCGCCAGCGGCAGGGTCAGCCAGCCGGGGTAGCGGACCAGCCCGCCGGGCACCGGGAAGTAGGTGGCGTCGTGCCCGGACCCCAGCGCCGTCAGGTCGACCCGGCCGAATTCGCGGGCGAGGCCGAGGGCGTTGTCGCCGTGGTGCTGGAGGCTGGCCCGGTCCATGGCCGCCGGGGTGTCCAGCGGGGTGTGGTAGATCGCCCCGCCGTCGATGTACGCCGAGTTCAGCCCGACGAAGTCGGCGTCGAGGAACGCGGTGAAGTCGGTGTCGTTGGGCAGCGCCCGGTAGATCTCCACCGCGAACGACGTGCCGACCGGGTGCGGCGCGCCCCGGCCGAAGGCCTCCACCAGCGCCGCGTTGTTCTGCGAGGTCTCGAACATGATCACCGGGCCGGTGGAGCCGCGCGCCTCCAGGTTGAGCACCACCCCGCCGTCGGCCGCCAGGGGGTGCCCCGACGCGAACGCCGACGCCCCGCACAGGCACGCCTCCTCGGCGTCGGTGAGCACGAAGACGATGTCGTTGCGCGGCCGGGGGCCGGCGGCCAGCGCGCGGGCCACCTCCAGGATCGCCGAGGTGCCGGCGGCGTCGTCGTTGCCGCCGGGCCCGGACTGGACCGAGTCGTAGTGCGCGACGAGGACGACCCGGCCGGTCGGATCGGTGCCGGGGAGCCGGGCCACCACGTTGCGGACCCGGGCCAGGGTGGCGCCGCCGGCCGCCCCGCTGAGCTGGCCGGCCTCGGGCGCGACGGTGTCCTGCACCTCCGTCTCCAGGCCGAGGCCGCGCAGCACCCCCTCGACGTGGGCGCGGACCTGGTCGTTGGCCGGGCTGCCGGCCACGTGCGTGCGCGCCGCGACGACCTTGACGTGCTCGTACGCCCGGCCCGCGCTGAACTCGCCGGGCGGCGCGTCGGCCGGTCGCGGCGCCGGGGTGCGCAGGTCGAGCAGCGTGCCGGCGCCGACGGCGACGAGCGCGACGAGCGCCGCCGCGGCGGCGGCCAACCGGCGGCGTGGCCGGGCGAGCGCGCGGTCGGCGGCGCGGGTGGTGGGTGCGCCCACGGGGACTCCTCGGGGGTGGGGCCAGGGGTGGCACCAATCCTGCACCGGGGCGGCGCCCGCGGGACTCCCCCGGACGGGCGGGGCAGCGCCCGGGCCGCCCGGCGGGCAGTGATCCGGCCCATGCCCGTGCCTGCGGCGCCCGTCGTGTTGTGTGCGAACGTTGTCTAATACAGGATCAGCAGGGCACTCGGAAGGAGCCCGACATCACCAGCGATCTCCCTCGTCTCGCGGCGGTGACCCGGTCGCACCGGGGGGCCGGCTCGGCCGGTTCTCCTGTCGTGCCGTACCCGCACGGCGGGATGGGGAGGCACCCCAACCTGCCTCCGGGTGAGCGGCTGCGGGTGCTGCTGGTCGAGGACGACGAGGGCGACGCCTTCCTGGTCGGCGAGCTGCTCGCCGAGACCAACTCCATGATCGAGCTGCTGGTGGCGACGAGCCTCAGCGAGGCCCGGCGGCGGGTGGTGGGCGTCGACTGCGTCCTGCTCGACCTCGGCCTGCCCGACGCGCAGGGCCTCGACGGCCTGCGCCAGGTGCTGGAGATGGCCAGCGGCGCCGCGGTCTGCGTGCTGACCGGCCGCTCCGACGAGCACCTCGGCATCGTCGCGGTCGCCGAGGGCGCGCAGGACTACCTGGTCAAGGGCGAGGTCGACGGGGTGCTGCTGACCCGGGCGCTGCGCTACGCGGTGGAGCGCAAGCGGGCCGACGAGAACGCGCGGCGGCTGCGCGAGGTCGAACTGCGCCAGGCCGAGTCCGCCCGCCTCGAACGGGGCCTGCTGCCGCAGCCGCTGATGACGACCGACGAGGTCGCGGTGCACACCTTCTACCGGCCCGGCCGGCACGCCGCCCTGATCGGCGGCGACTTCTTCGACGTGGTGCAGACGAGCCCCGACCGGCTGGAGCTGATCGTCGGCGACGTCTGTGGGCACGGCGTGGACGAGGCGGCGCTCGGCGTGGAGCTGCGGGTCGCCTGGCGGGCGTTGATCCTCGCCGGCGTGCCGGACGACGAGGTGCTGCCGGCGTTGGAGCAGGTGCTGATGAGCGAGCGCCGCCTCCAGGAGATCTTCGCGACCGTCGCCACCGCGCGGCTGGACCTCGACGCCAACCGGGCCACCGTCCGGCTGGCCGGGCACCCGCCGCCGCTGCTGCTCGCCGGCGGCAAGGTGGTGCCCGTTCCGGCGCCCGGCGGCCTGCTGCTCGGCGTACGACCCCGCCGGCCCGTGGCCTACGACCTGGAGTTCGACACCGATGACTGGTCCCTGTTGATGTACACCGACGGGCTGATCGAGGGGCGGGTCGGCGAGGGCGACGAACGCCTCGACGTGCCCGGCCTGGGCGGCCTGCTCGCCGACCCGGCGAGCCTCGACGTGCCGCTGGCCGGGCTGCCGGCCTGGCTGGTCGAGAGCGCCGAGCAGCTCAACGGCGGGCCGCTCGCCGACGACGTCGCCATGCTGCTGGTCAGCCGGGGCGGTGGCCGGTGACCGGAGTCCGCGAGTGGACCCTGCGTCAGCGGGTCGTCACCCTGCTCGCCGTCGTCGCGGTGCTCCTGGTCGGCCTGGCCGGTGGCGCGGTCGTCGTGGCGGCGAAGAACCGGACGCACATCGACGCGATCCTGAACAAGACCGGCCCGCTGCGGGTACAGGCGCAGGAGGTGCTGAACGCGCTGCTGGACCAGGAGACCTCCGTCCGCGGCTTCGCGGTCAGCGGTGACCCGGCCGACCTGGCCCCGTACGACGCCGGCCGGGCGCGGGAGCGGGAGCTGGTCGCCGAGATGCAGCCACTGCTTCGCGACTACCCCGGGATCCGGGAGCAGCTGCGGGTCGTCGAGGAGCGGGCCGAGGCCTGGCGCCAGTCGGTGGCGGTGCCCGTGATCACCACGACGGAGCAGAGCGGCACCGCCGCCGGGCAGGCGCTCGTCACCGACCAGGCCCGGGCGCAGTTCGACCAGGTCCGCGGCGCCCTGGACAACCTCGAGTCCGAGATCCTCGAGGCCCGGCAGCAGAGCGCCGAGGACGTCCGGCGGACGAGCGACCTGCTGGTCGTCCTGCTGATCGCCGCCCTGGCGGTGGTGGTCATCGCCGGCAGCATGCTGCTGATCTCGCTGGACAAGATGGTGGTCCGTCCGCTGACCGGGCTGGCCGACCAGGTCCGGGAGGTCGCCGAGGGCGACTACCGGCACGGCATCGTCGGTGCCGGCCCGCCCGAGTTCGTCCGGCTCGCCGGCGACGTCGACGCCATGCGGCGCAAGATCGCCAAGGAGCTGGACGAGGTACGGGAGGCCCGGGAGCGGATCGAGTGGGTCAACAGCCAGCTCCAGAAGCAGGCCGAGGAACTCACCCGCTCCAACCGCGACCTGGAGCAGTTCGCGTACGTCGCCTCGCACGACCTGCAGGAGCCGCTGCGCAAGGTGGCCAGCTTCTGCCAGCTCCTCCAGCGCCGGTACGCGGGGCAGTTGGACGAGCGGGCCGACCAGTACATCGCGTTCGCCGTCGACGGTGCGCAGCGGATGCAGCGCCTGATCAACGACCTGCTGGCGTTCTCCCGGATCGGCCGGCTCACCACCGGCTTCACCGAGGTCGACATGAACAAGGTCATGGGCGACGTGGCCGGCCAGACCGAGGCCGCCCGGCAGTACGCCGACGCCGAGCTGACCTGGGGCGAGCTGCCGGTCGTCCGCGGCGAGGAGCCGCTGCTGACCAACCTGCTGGCCAACCTCGTCAGCAACTCGATCAAGTTCCGCCGTCCCGACGTGCCGCCGAAGGTGCACGTCTCGGCCCGGCTGGTCGGCGACGAGTGGGAGATCAGCTGCCAGGACAACGGCATCGGGATCGAGCCGGAGTTCGCCGACAAGATCTTCGTCATCTTCCAGCGGCTGCACGCCAAGGACGCGTACCCGGGCACCGGGATCGGCCTGGCGATCGTCAAGAAGATCGTGGAGTACCACGGCGGCCGGGTCTGGGTGGACACCGGCACCGAGGAGGGCACCGCGATCCGCTTCACCCTCCCCGCCCTGCCCGAGGACGTCGAGGCGGCGACCGCCGCCGCTGCCGACGCCGACGGGCCGGTGGCCGGCGACGGCACGAGCGGGGCCGGGGACGACGGCGGGGCGACGGGCGTGCCGGAGCAGGCCGCTGGTTCCGGCGACGAGACGGACGCCACGGACGGCCCCGACCGGGCGCCGGCAGGCGGTAGAACGGGTGACATGAGGGAGACGGTGGGATGACCGCGCCGGCGGACGGCAAGAGCCCGATCGAGGTCCTGCTGGTCGAGGACGACCCGGGCGACGTGTTGATGACCCAGGAGGCGTTCGAGGAGCACAAGCTCCGCAACCGGCTGACCGTCGTCTCGGACGGCGCCGAGGCGCTGGCCTACCTGCGGCGCGAGGGCCAGTACGCGGACGCGGTGACCCCGGACCTGGTCCTGCTCGACCTGAACCTGCCCCGCCGGGACGGGCGGGAGGTGCTGGAGGAGATCAAGAAGGACGAGCAGCTCTGTCGGATCCCGGTCGTGGTGCTGACCACCTCCCAGGCCGACGAGGACATCCTGCGCAGCTACCAGCTGCACGCGAACGCGTACGTGACCAAGCCGGTTGACTTCGAGCGGTTCATCTCCGTGGTCCGGCAGATCGACGAGTTCTTCGTCAGCGTGGTCAAGCTGCCGCCGCGTGGCTGACACCCTCCTCGACGACGTCGGTGGGCTGCTGCACGAGACCGCCGACCAGGTCGTGCTGCCGCTGTTCCGCAAGCTGGACGACGCCGACGTCACCGAGAAGGCGCCGGGCGAGCTGGTCACCGTCGCCGACCGCCGCGCCGAGGAGATGATCTCGGCGGCCCTGCGCCGGCTGCGCCCAGGCTCGGTGGTGGTCGGCGAGGAGGGCGTCGCCGACGACCCCGGCCTGCTGCGCCACCTGCGCGGGTCCGGCGACGTCTGGCTGGTCGACCCGATCGACGGCACGTCGAACTTCGCGGCCGGCCGGCGGCCGTTCGCGCTGATGGTGGCGCTGCTGACCGACGGCGAGCCGACGGCCGCCTGGGTGTTCGACCCGCTCGCCGGCACGCTGGCCGTCGCGCGGGCGGGTGAGGGGACGTGGCTGGACGGCCGGCCGGTGCGGACCGGCGTGGACACGCCGCCCGTGGACGCGCTGCGCGGTGCCGCGATGTCGCGGTTCCTGCCGCCCGCGTCGAAGGCGCGGGTCGAGGCGGGCGGCGGGCGGGTCGGCGAGCTGCTCCCCGGCCAGCACTGCGCCGGCCGGGAGTACCTGGACGTGCTCACCGGCGACCAGCAGTTCGTGCTGTTCTGGCGCACCCTGCCGTGGGACCACGCCCCCGGCACCCTGCTGGTCCGGGCGGCCGGCGGCGTCGCCCGGCGCTTCGACGGCGCCGACTACCACCCCGCGGACGAGGGGCACGGCCTGCTGGTCGCGGCGAGCGAGCGGGTCTGGGCGGAGGTCCACGAGGCGCTGCTCGGCGCTGCGTGAGGTCGATGCGACACTGCGTCGATGTTCGATGGCCGGGGCGGTCACGGGCCTGGTCACGAGTGGCCGGTCCGGTATCCTGACCGCCGGTCTCCGCCAGCAGGCCGCCGACCGGCGCCCGGCGGGACCGCCGCCGCGCAGCGCTGCCACCCGGGGCCGGCGGCCGACGAAAGGATGCTTTCGTGCGCAGGACCATGCCCGTCGGGCGTCGCGGCCGTCGTCCGCTGATCGCCCTGTCGGCGCGGCGTGACCGCCGCCCGCTGCCCGCCCCGTCGGCCGTACGCCGTCCGCTGGTCGCCCTGCTCGTCGCGGTGGCGCTGCTCCTCGGCGGCGGCGCCGTGCCCGCGTACGCGGAGCCCAACGAGGGCGGCACCAAGAAGCTGCGCGACGCCCTGGAGGCCACCGCCAAGGCGCACATCGAGGCCAAGGCGAAGCTGGACAACTCCAAGCGCCGGCAGAAGACGCTGACGGGGCAGCTGACCACGCTGGAGGGCCGGCTGGTCGAGCTGACCGCGCAGGTCGGCGAGGTGGCCGCCCAGTCGTACCGGGTGGGCCGACTCACCCCGACGGCGATGCTGCTCAACAGCGCCTCGCCCGAGGCGTTCCTGGAGCGGGCGGCGCACCTGGACCTGATGGCGCAGCGCGACGGCCGGCGGCTGCGCGACCTGACCGAGGCGCGCGAGCAGGCGCGGCAGGCCAAGATCGCCCTCGACGCCGAGGTCCGGGAGCAGCAGAAGCAGCTCGCGGTGATGGCGAAGAAGAAGAAGGAGGCCGAGGCGGCGCTCGCGGCGGTCAGCTCGGGCAGCAGCGGCGGCTTCAGCGGCGGGAACTCCTCCTCGGCGAAGCCCGCGCCGCGCAACCCCGACGGCTCCTGGCCCTCGGAGTCCTGCTCGGTGAACGACCCCACCACCTCCGGCTGCATCACCCCGCGCACGCTCAACGCCCTCCAGCAGACCCAGAACGCCGGCTACAAGCGGCACGTCTCCTGCTACCGCAGCGGCGGCTCCGGTGAGCATCCCAAGGGCCGGGCCTGCGACTTCTCGGCCGCCGCCGGCGGGTTCGAGGACAAGACCGCCACCGGCGGGGACAAGGCGTACGGGGACAGCCTCGCCGCCTGGCACGTGCGCAACGCCAGCCGGCTCGGCGTGCTCTACGTGATCTGGTACCGGCAGATCTGGCACCCGGGCACCGGGTGGCGGGCGTACGGCGGCAGCGGCAGCCCCGCCGCCGACCACACGAACCACGTTCATCTATCGATGTACTGACCCGCGGCCCCAGGTTCACTGCGTACCATCGCGCGGGTGAGCTTCCCATCGTCCGACGTCACGGCCTCTCCGGCCCGGCCGGAGAGGCCGCCCGCCAAGGCCCTGCCCAACGGGCTCGCCGCGTTCCTGGTCTTCTTCTCCAGCGGCGCCGTCCTGGTGCTGGAGACCGTCGCGCTGCGCCTGGTCGGGCCGTACGTCGGGGTGACCCTCCAGGTGACCAGCTCGGTCATCGGCATCGCGTTGGCGGCCATCGCGTACGGGGCGTGGTCGGGCGGCTGGCTGGCCGACCGGCGTAACCCGCGCACCCTGCTGGCCCCGGCGCTGGTGCTGGCCGGCATCGCCACCGCGGTCACCCTGCCCGTGGTCCGGTACGCCGGCGAGGTGCTGCGCGGCGGGGCGGCCACGGCCATCCTGCTGCTCGTCGCGCTCGCCGTCTTCGTGCCGGCGGCCCTGCTCGCCGCGGTCACCCCGCTGGTCGTCAAGCTCCAGCTCGCCGACCTGCGGCGCACGGGCCAGGTGGTCGGCCGGCTCTCCGGCATCGGCACGCTGGGCGGCATCACCGCCACCCTGGGCACCGGTTTCGTGCTGGTCGCCGCGCTGCCCAGCACGGTCATCCTGTTCGCCCTGGCGGCCTCGCTCGGGCTCACCGGGCTCGGTCTCGGGGTGTGGCTGCGCCGGCAGGACCGGGCGGAGCTGCCCGGCCCGGCGCGGGCCAAGGCGGCCCTGGCCGTGCTCGGCCTCGTCGGCGCCGGGCTCACCACGGTCGCCCCGAACCCGTGCGACATCGAGACGGCCTACCACTGCGCCAGCGTGGAGGCCGACGCCGGCCGGGACTCCGGCCGCACCCTGCTGCTCAACTCGGCCCAGCACTCGTACGTGGACCTCGCCGACCCCACCCACCTGGAGTACGCGTACACGCGGTGGATCGGGGCGGTGGCCGACGTGGTGGCTCCGAAGGGGCAGCGGCTGGACGCGCTGCACCTGGGCGGCGGCGGGTTCACCGTGCCGCGCTACCTGACCGCCACCCGCCCGGGCACGGACAACGTGGTGTTCGAGATCGACGGCGGGCTGGTCGAGCTGGGCGAGCGCGAGCTGGGCGTACGCCAGGGGCCGGACCTGCGCGCGGTGGTGGGTGACGCCCGGATGCTGGTCGCGGGGGAGGCGACCGACAGCCGGGACCTCGTGGTCGGCGACGCCTTCGGACACCTGGTGGTGCCCTGGCACCTGGCCACGCGGGAGATGGCCGCCGAGATCCGTCGGGTGACCCGGCCCGGCGGCGTCTACGTGCAGAACGTCATCGACTACCCGCCGCTGCGCTTCATCCGCAGCGAGCTGGCCACCGTCGCCGCCGAGTTCCGGCACGTCGCGGTGATCGCCCCGTCGGCGGCGCTCGCCGGGCAGGAGGGCGCCAACTTCCTCATCGTCGCCTCCGACGCCCCGCTGCCGTTGGACGCGATCCGCGACCGGCTGGTGGACCTGCGGGAGGGCGCCACCCTGCTCGCGGGCGCCGAGCTGACCGCCTTCGTCGGCGGGGCGCTGGTGCTGACCGACGACTACGCCCCGGTGGACCAACTCCTCGCCACCGCCTGATCGGGTGACTTCGGTGACCGATTCCGACCGCCGAGGTGTAGCCGGGGCAGTCCGGGGCAACAACGACCCCCATGGGTGGACCGATCCGGGACGGCGCGCAACTGCTGGGTGAGCGGTACCGGCTGATCGAGCAGCTCGGCGCGGGCGGCATGTCCGTCGTGTGGCGGGGCTACGACGAGGTGCTCGGCCGCCAGGTGGCGGTCAAGGTGCTCGCGTCCCGGCTGGCCAACGACCGCGCGTTCCGGCACCGCATCCGGATCGAGGCGCAGGCCGCCGCGCGGCTGTGCCACCCCAACATCACCAACGTCTACGACTACGGCGAGTCCGAGCAGGTCGGCCTGACCGTGCCGTACGTCGTCATGGAGCTGGTCGACGGCGAGTCGCTGACGGGCCGGCTGCGGCGGGGGAGCCTGCCCTGGCGGGAGGCGGTGACGATCGGCGCGGAGGTGGCCTCGGCGTTGGCCACCGCGCACGTCCGGGGCGTGGTGCACCGGGACGTCACCCCGGGCAACATCATGCTGACCGCCACCGGCGTCAAGGTCGTCGACTTCGGCATCTCGGCGCTGGTGGGCGAGAAGGAGAAGGGGCCGGACGGGGCCCTGCTCGGCACGCCCGCGTACCTCGCCCCGGAGCGGCTCGACAACGGCCAGGTCTCCCCGGCCACGGACGTGTACGCGGTGGGCCTGCTGCTCTACCGGATGCTGACCGGGCGGCTGCCCTGGCAGGCGAGCACCACCACCCAGATGCTGCGCGCGCACATGTACAACGACCCGGAGCCGATGCCGCCGGTGCCGGGGCTCCCCGACGAGGTGCGCGACCTGGTGCGCCGGTGCCTGGCGAAGCGGCCCGAGGACCGGCCCGGCACCGCCGAGGTCGCCCGGACGCTCGCGGAGGCGGCCGGGATGATCGCGGCGGTGCCCGTCTCCCCGGCCGCCGGGCCCGTGGACCCGGCCGAGCTGGCCAGCGCCGGCACCACGATCCTGCCCTGGTCCGCCGCCACCGACGCGCTGCCGTTCTCGGGTACGCGCAACCGGCGGGCGGCGACGCGGCGCCGGCGGGTCGAGGCGGGGGTGGCCGCCGCCGGCCTGGTGGCGGTGACCGCGGCGCTGTGGGGGGTCACCTCCCGCAGCCCGGCCAGCGGCGGCATCGACCAGCCGACGCAGGCGCGGATGGGCGCGGAGCAGCCGGCGCCCTGCCGCGTGGCGTACACGCTGCGCAAGGACTCCGGCAAGGACTTCGCCGCCGAGCTGACCCTGACCAACACCGGCCAGCAGGAGCTGCGCGGCTGGCGGATGAGCTTCACCTTTCCCGGCCAGCAGACCGTGACGAAGTCGGTGCCCGTGCCCGTACGCCAGCAGGGCCGGACGGTGCTCGTGGAGCCGCCCCCGGAGCGGGCGTTGGCCCCCGGCGCGTCGGAGAAGTTCACGCTGACCGGCCGGCACACCGGGACCAACCCGCTGCCGGTGGAGTTCCGCCTCGGCGACGAGACCTGCGGGGTGCAGGTCTCCGGCGTGGCCGGCTCGGCGCCGAGCACCGCGCCCGCCACCAGGGCCCCGACGACCAAGACCCCGAAGACGAAGGCCGGCACCTCAGCGGGCGGCTCGAAGGCCAAGTCCGACAACTCCGGCAAGGGGAAGGGGTCGGGTGGTGGGAAGAAAGCAAGCCAGGAAAAGGGAAAGGGACGATGACGACGACTGAGTCCGCCGGGGTCAGCTGAGCCCGCCGGTCAGCTCAGCGCCGCGAAGCTCTGCACCTGCGCGATGTTCCCCTCGATGATCAGCATGCTGCCCGGGGAGATGACGGTCTCGTCGGTGGCGTACCGGAAGCGTTCGCCGGGCAGCTTCACGCCGACCACCCGCACCCCGTAGCGCTCGGTGGGCACCAGGTCCGTCAGCGGCCGGCCGACCATCGCCTCCGGAACGCACACCTTGGCGATGGCGAAGTCGTCGCCGAACTCGATGAAGTCGAGCATCCTGGTGACGATCAGGTGGGCCACCCGTTCGCCGGTCTCCGCCTCGGGAAAGATCACGTGGTGCGCGCCGACCGAGCCGAGGATCTTCGCGTGCTTCTCCGAGGTAGCGCGGGCCCAGATCTGCGGCACGCCCAGCTCCGTCAGCGCCAGCACACTCAGCACGCTCGCCTCCACCGAGGCGCCGATCGCGACCACCGCCCGGCCGAACTCCGCCACGCCGAGCTGCCGCAGCGCCCCCTCCTCGGTGGCATCGGCCTGCACGACGCGGTCGAGTTGGGCCGACCATCGCTGCACCTGGTCCGGGTTGCGGTCGATGGCCAGCACGTCGTGGTCGAGCGCGGTCAGCGCGCCGGCCAGGTGGTAGCCGAACCGGCCCAGCCCGATCACCAGGACGCCGCCTTCGTTCGTGGTTCTATCCGACAATGGGTTGCTCCTCCGGGTAGCGGTACAACCGCCGGCGGGTGTTCAGGGCGATCGCCGACCCGAGGGTCAGCGGCCCGACCCGGCCGACGAACATGAGGACGATCAGGGCGAGCTGGCCGCTCTCCGGCAGCGCGGAGGCGACCCCGACGCTGAGGCCGGTGGTGGTGAACGACGAGGTCACCTCGAACAGCGCCTGGTAGTAGCGGACTCCCTCGGTGAGAAAGACCAGCAGCACCGTGCCGACGGCCACCAACGCGACGCTGAGCAGCGCGACGGTGATCGCCTGGCGTTGGCTGGCGGTGGCCACCCGGCGGTTCCCGACCGTCACGTCCGGCTCGCCGCGCAGCTCGGCCCAGATGACGAAGGCGAGCAGGAAGAAGGTCGTCACCTTGATCCCGCCGGCGGTGCTGGCGCTGCCGCCGCCGATGAACATCAGCGCGATGATCAGCGGATAGGTCTCGTCCTCCAGGCCCTCGACGTCGACGACGTTGAAGCCGCCGGTGCGGATGAACGCGTTCTGGGTGAACGCCACGAGGAGCTTGTCCGGCCAGGCGTAGATGCCCAGCGTGCGCGGGTTGGCCCACTCGATGACCAGCAGGCACAGGAAGCCCACCACCAGCAGCGTCAGGCTGCCCCAGACGGTGAGTTTGGTGGCGACGGCCCAGCGACGCGGCTGCCGCCACTCCCGGGTCGCCTCGAACAACGCCGGGAAGCCGAGCCCGCCGACGATGGTGCCGATGGCCAGCGGCAGGGTGACCCAGGCGTCGGAGGAGAAGCCGATGAGGTTGTCGGTGTAGAGGGCGAACCCGCCGTTGTTGAAGGCCTGGACGGCGTGGAAGACGCCGATCCAGAGGGCCCGGGTGAACGGGTAGTCGTAGGTGATCCAGAGCCGGGCCGTCAGGATCGCGGTGATCACCGACTCGCAGACCAGGGCGAGGCCGGCGATGCGCAGCAGCAGCCGGCGTACGTCGCCGATGCCGAACTCGGCGGTCTCGGCCTGCACCAGCAACCGGCTGCGCAGCCCCAGCCGCCGGGCCACCACCAGGATCACCAGCGTCGCCCCGGTGACGATGCCGAGGCCGCCGACCTGGGTGAGCACGGTGATCATCACGAGCCCGAACTCGTTCCAGTAGTTCGGGGTGTCCACGACCGCCATGCCGGTCACCGAGACCGCCGAGGTCGCGGTGAACAGGGCGGTCAGGAACGGGGTGTAGCTGTGCTCGCTGGTGGCCCAGGGCAGCATCAGCAGCCCGGTGCCGAGCAGGATCGCCACCAGGAAACCGAACGGCACGATCCGTACGGGGTGACGAAGAAGCCGGCGCACCAGACAATCTTCCTTTTCCATCGCGATCCGGGTGTCGAAACCGGAATGCCCAGGGTTCATCCGCCCGTCAGCCGCCGACCAACTCGCCGTCAATCCGGACAGGTCTGCTGAGGCGGATCCCTCGACGACAGGAGACGGCGTTGCGACGTACCCTTTCCGCCCTCGGAGTGGCCGGGGCCCTGCTCGCGGCCGTTGTGGCCGTGCCGACCGTGGCCGCGTCGGCCGCCCCGGCGCCCGCCGCCGAGCGGGCCCGGGCGACCGACCGGCCCCTCGTCATCGCCCACCGCGGCGCCAGCGGCTACCGGCCGGAGCACACGCTGGAGGCCTACCGGCTGGCGATCCGGCAGGGCGCGGACTACATCGAGCCCGACCTGGTCGCGACCCGCGACGGCGCGCTGGTCGCCCGGCACGAGAACGAGATCAGCGGTACGACCGACGTGGCCGCCCGCCCCGAGTTCGCCGCCCGCAAGGCCACGAAGACCATCGACGGCGTCGCGGTCACCGGTTGGTTCACCGAGGACTTCACCCTGGCCGAGCTGAAGACGCTGCGGGCCAAGGAACGGCTGCCGCAGGTGCGCGTCGGCAACACCGCGTTCGACGGGTGGTTCGACGTGCCCACCCTCCAGGAGGTCATCGACCTGGCCCGCGCCGAAGGGCGGGCGCGGGGGCGCACGATCGGCGTCTACCCGGAGACGAAGCACCCCACCTACTTCGCGGCCATCGGGCTGCCGCTGGAGGAGTCGCTGGTCGAGGTGCTGCGGCGCAACAAGCTGACCCACCGGAACTCGCCGGTGATCATCCAGTCGTTCGAGACGGCCAACCTGCGCAAGCTGGACCGGATGATCGACGTCAAGCTCGCCCAGCTCCTCGACGCCACCGGCCGCCCGTACGACTTCACCGTCGCCGGCGACGCCCGCACCTACCAGGACCTGGCGAAGCCGGCCGGCCTGAAGTGGATCGCTAGCTACGCCGACGGTGTCGGCGCGCAGAAGAACCTGATCGTCCCGCGCGACGCCACCGGCAAGCTGCTCGCCCCGACCACCCTGGTCCGGGACGCGCACCGGGAGCGGCTGGTCGTGCACGCCTGGACGTTCCGGGCGGAGAACCAGTTCCTGCCGGCCGACTTCCGGATCGGCACCGACCCGAACGCGCACGGCGACATCAAGGCCGAGTACGAGCTGTTCCTCGGCCTCGGCCTGGACGGCATCTTCAGCGACCACCCGGACACCGCCGTCGCCGCCCGCGAGGGTCTCGCCCGACGCTGACCGATCCCGCCGCCCCATCGCCGGCCCGTCGCCCCTCCCCGGGTGCCGGGCCGGCGTCGTTGTCGGGGTGCCCGTGGTGCTCAAGGTGCTCGCGTGGGCCGTCCGTGCCCGGTGCCTGTCGAGCTGATGTCGCAGACGATTGAGGTGTGCCCGGGGGTGGCTGCGCGACGCTGTCGAGCTGCCCCATCTATGAGGGCGCCCCCGGCCCCATGCCCGCCGCCACCCCGACCCGTGATTCGCGGGGTGGGGCGGCGAACGCCCGAGATCTTGGTACGAAACGGCCCCTCCAGGGACACTTTCGTACCAAGATCTCGCAGGCGCTGATCCGGCGAGCCGGGTGGTTACGTGGTGGGGCGCTCGGCCACGTAGGTGCCCCGGCCGGGCTGGCCGGTGATCAGCTCGCGGTCGTGCAGCAGCGAGAGGGCTCGCGAGGCGGTGTTCATGTGGACCTGGTAGGCCTCCGCCAACTCTCGGGTCGACGGCAACTTGTCGCCCGGCTTGAGTTCGCCGCTCTTGATCTTCGCGGTGATGTCGTTGGCGATCTGACGATATGGGGCTTCTGCTGTGGGCATGGAGAGACTCCGGTTGGTTCGGCGTCTCCGATCATGCCGGCCTACACCAGTAACTGCAACAAGCTGTCGTGTCGCGACACCGGGGGGTCGACCTACACAAACATTTGGGGTAGCTTCTCCCTGTCCGGCTCCGGTTGGTTCGGCAAGCCTCCGGGTTCGGACCTCGAGAGGGCTCCGGGGTCGTACCGCCGACGAGGGCTGCGGTCGCGGGGCCGGCGGCCCGGTCCGCATCCCCTACCTGCGGACCGGGCCGCCTTCCAGCGGACGCGACGCGAGGACGGTGGTCATGCGCAAGGTGCTGAACCTGTTCCGACCGGCCCGGCGCAGGCGGGTGACCCGGCCGCCGAACGGCGGCTGGTACCGGTCGGACTCCTGCCGCCCGCTCACCGCCGGGCAGATCCGCGACCGCCGGTTCCGCTCGGTGCGGCGGGGGCTCGACCCGGTCGAGGTGCACGCGTTCCTGCACCGGGTGGCTGCCGAACTGGCCGCCACCCGTCGGGACCTCGTCCTCACCGCCGAGGAGAACGCGCGGATCAAGCGGGCGCTGCGCAGTTGGCAGTCCCGGTTCGCGCCGGGCGGGCGGCGGTGAGCCGGGAGCGGTTCGTGGTGCACCTGCCGGTGCTCGCCACCGACCTGTCCGCCGCGAAGCGGTTCGCCCGGGCGATCACCCGGGCGCTGGGATTCCTCCCGGACGTAGACCGTGGCGAGACCACCGTCTCCGCGGAGGACGCCCAGTTCGTACGCCATCGGGTCTTCTGCGACAGCCTGCTCGACGGCAGTCGCCGCTGCGGACGGGCGGCCGACCACGACGGCCCCTGCATTCCGCCGGAGCGGCCGTGACGGGTGTCCCGGCCGGCGGGGCGCGGGAGGAATACGGCATTCGGTGGGTATCGGTGGCGCGGGGCGACACAGGAGCGTTTCCATCGATGGCCCGGAGACCCATCGCGGACGCGCGCCGTCAATGCCGAGTCGAGACCGTTGTAACTCTCGGCCACCCCACCCCTGTTACTTGTGTGTTTCGGCCACATAGCCCGTGCGTGACGTCACTTCTAGCGTGAGCCGTCACATGTAGTTCCCTACCTCCGAGTCCTCACGTGGAGTCGCAATGACGGTCCGGACGACGCGGCGGGTGTTCCTCTCCGCCGCCACCATGATGGCCGCGGCGCTCGCCGCCACGGCCTGTGGCAGCCCGCAGGAAACCGCCTCCGGCGGCGGTGACAGCGCCGCCCCGGTGAAGGTTGGCCTGGTGTACTCCCAGTCGGGAGCCCTCGCCAGCTACGGCAAGCAGTACATCGAGGGGTTCAAGGCCGGTCTCGACTACGCGACCAAGGGCACCAACAAGGTCGGCGACCGGACGATCGAGATCACCGAGGTCGACGACGCCGGTGACCCGGCGAAGGCGGTCTCCGCGGCCAAGGACCTGATCGGTAAGGGCAACAAGATCATCGCGGGCTCGACGGCGTCCGGCGTGGCGCTCCAGGTCGCCCCGATCGCCGCGCAGAACAAGGTCCTCTTCATCTCCGGGCCGGCCGCCACCGACGCGGTGACCGGCGCCAACAAGTACACGTTCCGCTCCGGGCGGCAGTCGTACCAGGACGTGGTGACCGCCAAGTCGTTCATCGGCGACCCGGCCGGCAAGAAGGTCGTGGTCTTCGCCCAGGACGGCGCCTTCGGCGACGCCAACGAGGCCGCCGTCAAGACCGTCATCGGCGGCGCGGGCGCGACCGTCAGCAGCGTCCGGGCCCCGGCCAGCGCCACCGAGTTCACCCCGTTCGCCAGCCAGATCAAGTCCGCCAAGCCGGACCTGCTCTTCGTCGCCTGGGCCGGCACCACCGCCCCGGCCATGTGGCAGACCCTCGACCAGCAGGGCGTGCTCTCCTCCACCACGGTCGTCACCGGCCTGGACATCCGCGCCTCGTGGCCGACCTTCGGCGCCGCCGGCAGCAAGATCTCCTTCCTGTCGCACTACTTCGACGGGGCCTCCGACAACGAGGCCGCCAAGGCGCTGAAGGCCAAGGTCGGCACCGTCGACCTGTTCCACCCGGACGGCTTCGCCGCCGCGCAGATGGTCGTGCGCGCCGTCGAGGAGGGTGGCGACGACGTCGAGAAGATGGTCAAGGCCCTGGAGGGCTGGAGCTTCGACGGGGTCAAGGGCAAGATGAGCATCCGCGCCGAGGATCACGCGCTGCTCCAGCCGATGTTCCAGGCCAAGCTGACCGGCAGCGGCACCACGTTCACGGCCACCGCCCAGAAGGCGCTGACCGGGGACGAGACCGCGCCGCCGGCCGTGGCGATGAAGGGCTGACAACAGATGCTCGCCACCCGCGGTCTGACCTGGCGGATCGGTGAGGTCGCCATCGTCGACAGCGTCTACCTCGACCTGGCGCCCGGGGAGTTCCTTGGCGTCATCGGGCCGAACGGCGCCGGCAAGACCTCACTGTTCAACCTGATCACCGGCGTACGCCGGGCCACGGAAGGTCGGATCACCCTCGACGGGGAGGACATCGGCTCCCTCCCGCCGCACCGGCGGGCCCGCCTCGGGCTCGGCCGTACCTTCCAGGCATCCTCGGTCTTCGGTTCGCTCAGCGTGCGGGAGAACGTCCGGCTCGCCGTGCAGGCGCACCGCGGGGGCTCGATGAAGCTGTGGCGGCGGGCGGCGGCCGACCGTGAGGTCGCCGCCACAGCCGACGCGGCGCTCGACCGGGTCGGCCTCGCCCACCGGGGCGAGGCCCTCGCCGGCACCCTCGCCCACGGCGAGAAGCGGAAGCTGGAGATCGCCCTGCTGCTCGCCGGGGAGCCCCGCGTCATGCTGCTCGACGAGCCGATGGCCGGCGTCAGCGCCGAGGACGTGCCCGAACTTGTCTCGGTGATCCGCTCGCTGACCGGCGACAGCGGCCGGTCGGTGCTCATGGTCGAGCACCACATGGACGTCATCCTGGAGCTGGCCGACCGGATCGCCGTGATGCACCACGGCGCGCTGCTCGCCTGCGACACCCCGGAGACGGTGATGGCCAACCCCACCGTGCAAGAGGCCTACCTGGGGGAGTCGCTATGAGTAGTGAACCGATTCTCAGCGTGGAGAACCTGTCGGTCCGGATCGCCGGGCTGCACATCCTCCAGGGGGTGTCCTTCACGGTCGCCCCGACCGGCGTCACCGTCCTGCTCGGGCGCAACGGCGTCGGCAAGACGACCACGCTGCGCGCGATCGTCGGCCTCACGCCGCGTGGCGGCGAGGTCCGGGGCGCGATCCGGATGGGCGCGCAGAGCCTGCTGGCCCGGCCGACCCACCGGCTGATCCGCGGCGGGCTCGGCTACGTGCCGGAGGACCGCTGCGTGTTCGCCGGGCTCACCGTCACGGAGAACCTGCGGCTTGCCGAACGCCGGGGCACCACCCCGGCGTACGACAAGGTCTACGCCCTCTTCCCGGAGCTGGACCGGCGCGGACGGCAACGGGCCGGCTCGCTCTCCGGCGGGCAGCAGCAGATGCTCGCGATCGGCCGCGTGCTGCTCAACGACAACCGGCTGCTGCTGATCGACGAGCCGACCAAGGGCCTGGCGCCGAAGGTGGTGACGGAGGTGGCCGAGGTGCTGGAACGGGTCGCCGAATCCGTGCCGGTGCTGCTGGTCGAGCAGAACCTGGCGGTGGTCCGGCGGCTCGCCCGGGACGCGGTCGTGCTGGCCGCCGGGCAGGTGGCCTGGACCGGCGACGCCCAGGAACTGCTGCTGGAGACCGCCCTGACCAAGTCGTTGCTGGGCGTGGGCTCGGCGGAGGTGCACCACTGATGGACACCGTCATCCTGTTGGCGCTGACCGGGCTCGGCCTGGCGGCGCTCTACTTCCTGGTCGCCAGCGGGCTCTCCCTGGTCTTCGGCCTCGCCGACGTGCTCAACTTCGCGCACGGCGTCTTCCTCGGCGTCGGCGCGTACGGGACCTGGTGGGCGGCGCACAACCTGCCCGGCGCCGGCTCGGACGGCTTCGGCTTCGTGGTCGCCGTCGCCTTCGGGGTGGCCGCCGGCACGCTGGTGGCGATGCTGGTCGAGCTGGTGCTGATCCGGCCGCTCTACTCCCGGACCATCGAGCAGGTGCTGGTCACCGTCGGCCTCTCGCTGGCCGGCGTGGCCCTGCTCCAGGCCACCTGGGGCGCGGACGCCCGGCCTTTCCCGCGCCCCGAGTGGACCCGGCAGGTCACCTCGATCCTCGGCGCGAACGTGCCCAACGGCGGCCTGCTGCTGATCATCGCCGCGGTGCTGGTGCTCGGCGCGATCCTCGCCTTCCTCCGCTGGACCCGCTACGGCCTCATCATCCGGGCCGGCGTCGAGAACCGGGAGATGGTCACCGCGCTCGGCATCGACGTGCGCAAGGCGTTCACCCTCGTCTTCGCCATCGGCGGGGCGGCGGCGGCGCTGGCCGGCGCGCTCGGCGGCGTCTACTTCGGCACCGTCTCGCCCGGCCAGGGCAGCTCGCTGCTGATCTTCGCGTTCATCGTGGTGGTCATCGGCGGGATGGGCTCGGTGGTCGGCTCCGCGTACGCGGCCGTCGCCGTCGGGCTGACGCAACAGTTCGTCAACTACTACGGCACCTCCGGGCTGGGCGACATCTGCGTGGTCGCGCTGCTGGCCGTGGTGCTGCTGCTGCGCCCGCAGGGCATCGCCGGAAAGGTGGCAACGGCATGACCGAGGTCAAGAGCCCCGAGGTCCCGGCTCCGCCCGCGGCGGTGCCCGGCGAGCTGGGCCCGCGCCGGGGACGCTGGCACGGGCTGCGCCCGTTCCTGCCGCTGGTCGCGCTGGTCGTCGCGCTGATCCTGCCGTACTCCACGCTGCACCTGCCGGGCATCTTCGAGGGGGCGCTCAACTCCCCGGGCACCCTGCAACTGCTCGCCGTCTGCCTGGTCTTCGGCGGCCTGGCCGCCGGGTACGACCTGCTCTTCGGCCGCACCGGGATGCTGTCCTTCGGGCACGCCCTCTACTTCGCCGCCGGCGTCTACGGCACCGACATCCTGATCACCAAGGCGGGGCTGCCGCTGTGGCAGGCGGCGCTGCTGGCGATCACCGGCGGGTCGATCCTCGCCGCGCTCCTCGGCGCGGTGGCGCTGCGCACCGTCGGCATCGCGTTCGCCATGGTGACGCTGGCCTTCGCCCAGGTCGGCGCGATCCTGGTGGCCCGCGACTTCGGCGGGCTGACCGGTGGCGAGGAGGGCCTGCCGCTGGACGTCTCCGGGCTGCCGCAGGGGCTGGTCGGGGTCACCAACACGGTCAACCTCTACTGGCTGGCGCTGGCGTACCTGGTCGTGGTGGTCTTCGTGGTGCACCGGGTCTCCGGCTCGCCGACGGGGCGGGTGCTCGCCGGCCTGCGCGACGACGAGCGGCGCATCGGGGTGCTCGGGCTCGACCCGTACCGGTTCAAGCTGGTGGCGTTCACCCTGGCGGGTGGGCTGGCGGCGGCCGGCGGCGTGGTCTACGTCCTGATCGTCGGCGGCGCCTCGCCGCACATCACCTCCTCCGAGTGGACCCTGGCGCTGCTGGTCATGGTGGTGCTCGGCGGGCCGGGCACCCGGTGGGGCCCGGTGATCGGCGGCATCCTCTACATGTACCTGGACCACCGCCTGGTCGCGTTCGGCACCTCCGACGCGGTGGAGGCGCTGCCCGGGTTCCTGAGCCGCCCGCTGTCGCAGCCGCTGTTCGTGCTCGGCACGGTCTTCATCCTGGCCGTCTACTTCTTCCCCGGCGGCCTGGCCAGCCTCGCCCCCCGCGTGGCACTCCTACGCCACACGCTCCGCCGCCCCCCTCGCCCCTAACCCCCCACCCCCCAGACAGACCCCGTTGATCATGAAGTTGCCGCGAAACGCCGTTGGCGGTGGCAATAACCTCATGATCGACGGGGTCTCGGTCGTGGGAGGAGCGGTGCGGGATGGGTGAGCGGTTGGCGGTGGTGAGTGGTGGCGGGACCGGGATCGGGGCGGCCGTCGCGCGGGCGCTCGCGGGGGACGGGTGCGACGTCCTGATCGTGGGGCGGCGGGCGGACGTGCTGCTCGCCACGGCCGAGCGGGTGAACGCCGAGTGCGGTCGTCCCGGGGCTGCGCAGGCGGTCAGCGCCGACCTGACCGATCCGGAGCAGCTCGGCGGGGTGGTCGAGGCGGTCGCCGGGCGGCCGGTCGACGTGGTGGTCAACAACGCCGGGGGCTACCTGGGCGGGGACGTGAGCACGCTCGCCGGCACCGCCGCGCACTGGCGGACCAATCTGGACGCCAACGTGCTCACTGCCGTGCTGCTCACCGAGGCGCTGCGGCCGGCCCTGCGCCGACCGGGCGGCCGGGTCATCCTGGTCAGCTCGATCGCCGCCCAGCGGGGCGGAGGCGGGGCGTACTCGGCGGCGAAGGCGGCGCTGCACGGCTGGGCGTACGACCTGGCCGGGCAGCTCGGCCCGGAACAGATCACGGTCAACGTGGTGAGCCCCGGCTACGTGGCGGAGACGGAGTTCTTCGGCGACCGGATGACTCCGGAGGGGCACGCGAAGCGGGTGGCGGCGACGCTGGTCGGGCGGGCCGGCGTACCGGACGACATCGCCGAGGCCGTCCGTTACCTGGCCGGCCCGGCCGCCGGCTACGTCACCGGCCAGGTACTCGGCGTCAACGGCGGCTCCGTCCTCGGGCGCTGACAGCTGCGCGACGGGCCGGGATATCCAGCGGAGCACGGAGCGACCGGGTGCCGCGGCCCCCCGTGCGGCCGCGACACCCGGTCGCCTGCGTCGATCAGCCGTTGAGCATCTCGTACGCCAACTTCGGCGCCTGCTGCGCGGCGTCGCCGCTCGGCGCGACGAGCTTCGGCGCCGCGCCGTAGTCGAGGTACTTCACCACGTACGTCCAGGCCTTCGCCTTGCCGGCGGCCGGCACGTCCAGGGTGAGCGAGGCGAGGTTGCCGTCGGCGCCGACGACGGCGGTGAAGGGCACCTGCCGGGCGGCGTCGCCGAGGGCCGCGACCTCCTTCTCGCCGACCGCCTCGGCAGCCGAACCGCCGGTCAGGTCGACGATCCCGGCGTACGTCCGGTTGCTCTTCTCCTCGACCGTGGTGGCGGCCTCGATGATCGGCCCGGCGTTGCCGACGTCCGGCCCCTCGTACGTCGGGGTGCTCTCCGGATCGGTCAGCCGGGCCCGGTCCAGCTCCATCCAGCGGTTCGGCAGTTTCGGCAGCCCGGTGAGCCCCTCGGTGCCGGTGAACTTCACCTTCATCCAGGTCCGCTCCTGGACCACCAGGAACGACATCCGGGTGGTGAAGCCGTGCTCCGGGTCCTTCACCGCGGCGGTGAGGTCGATGCCCTTCGCGTCCGGGTCCACCACGCCGGACAGGTCCGCGGTGGCGTCCTTGCCGGTGAACCGGAACGCACCCTCGGTGCCGTCCGGCACCGCCGCGAGGAGCGCCTGCTTGGGCGTGGCGGTCGGGCTCGCCTGGCCCGAGGCGCTTCCTCCGGCCTCGGAACCCGTCCCGATCGCGCCGCACCCGGCGAGCAGAGCGGTCGCGGTGAGGACGGCGGCCAGGGTGCCGGCGTTCCGTCGGACGGTGCCGGCGCGGCCGGTTCCGTTCGTCATCATGGTCTCTTCCTTCACGAGTCTGGCGTCTGCCGGGGACAGATGCTGCCGGCCGGTGCGGCGGAACCACTGCCGATATGCTGCGGTCCGACTGCCGTGCACTGCCGTGGCGCACGCAGCGGGGGTGTCAGGAGCGGGAAACTCGCATGTCAGGGACGCTGCGCTTCGAGGTTCTCGGGCCCCAGCGGGCCTGGTGCGGCGAGCGGGAGATCGACCTCGGGCCGGGCAAGCAGCGCGCCGTGCTGGCCGTGTTGCTGCTCGCCGCCGGCCGTCCCGTCACCACCGCGCAGATCGTGGACGCGGTCTGGCCGGACGAGCCGCCGGCGAACGGCACGAACGTGGTGCAGAAGTACGTCGCCGGGCTGCGCCGGGTGATCGAGCCGGAGCGGTCACCGCGCAGCCCCGGCCAGGTGCTCACCCTGACCGACGCCGGTTACCAGCTTCGTGTCGGGCCGGAGGCGGTCGACGCTGTGCGCTTCGAGCGGGGGATCCGCCGGGCCGAACGGCTCCGTGCGGAGGGCCGGGCCGCCGAGGCGGTGAGCGAGCTGAAATCCACCTTGGAGCTGTGGCACGGCGAGCCGTTCACCGGCTTCGCCGGCCCGTACTTCGAGTCCGCCCGGCAACGCTGGGTCGAGCTGCGGGCCACCGCGCTGGAAAGCTGGGCCGACCTGGAGCTGCGTCTGGGCCGGCACCGGGAGCTGATCGGCGAGCTGGTGGACCTGACCGCGGAGTTCCCGGTGCGGGAGCGGCTCAGGCACCAGTTGATGCTGGCGTTGTATCGCGGCGGACGGCAGGCCGAAGCGCTGGCCGCCTATCGGGAGTTCGCCGAGATGCTGCGCGACGAGTACGGCATCGAGCCGGGCGACGCGCTCCAGGACCTGCACCGGCGCATCCTTCGTTCCGACCCGGCGCTCATGCCGACCACTGCCGGGCCACTGCCGCCGGCTGCCGCCGAGGTTGCTCCGCCAGCTGCCGCCGAGTTGGCTCCGCCGGCGGAGCCGGCGCCGGCCGCCGCGGCCCCGCCGGTCGAGCCACCCGCCGCGTCCCCACCTCCGTCGGCCCCGTCGGCCCCGGCGTCGCCACCACCGGCACGATCTGCCGTGGTCTCGCCGCCACCGGCACCATCCACTTCGGCGTTCGCCCCGTCCGGGCCGCCGGCCGTACCGCCGCCCATCAGCTCACCGCCCGCCGACCCGGTGCCCCAGCCGGCGTACGGTCCGCCCCCGGCCGCCGCACTGCCGCCCGTGGTCGACGCCAAACGCCCGAGGACGCCGTTGCCCCGCTGGGCGAGCGCGACCGCCACGATCGCCGGTACCGCGCTCGTCCTGCTCTCGTTCGGGTGCCTCACCTGGCTGGTGATCCTGACGTACGCCGCTTGGCGGCGCAGTTGGCGCCTGGCACTCGTCGGCGTCGGCTACCTGGTCGTCCTCGCGGTCGAGGTGGCCATGCTCGACCTGGAGAATCCGGACGCCGAGGTGCCCGGGCCGGAGGCGGTGGTCTTCCTCGGCCTGGCCGCGATCACCTGGGCGGTCGGGGCGGCACACGTGGTCCTGCTCAGCCGCGGGGTCTGGGCGGCGCTCACCGGGGGCCAGGGCAGTGCCAGGGCCCGCGCCGAGGAGGAGCGGCGGATCCGCCGTGAGCACGCCCGTTACCTGCTCTACCACTACCCGGCCGCCCGGAACGAGTTGCGCATCGGGCGGCCCGACCTGCCCCGGACGTTCGACGACGGTGGCCTGGTCGACGTCAACACCGTTCCCGAGCTGGTGCTCGCCGGCCTGCCGGGGCTCACCGCAGACCAGTGCCGTCAGATCGCGGTGGACCGCTGGCTGCGCGGCCCGTACGCCTCGATGGAGGAACTCGCCGGCCGTTGCCTGCTGCCGCCGACCGTCACCGACCGGCTCCGTGAGCTGCTGTGCTTCCTGCCCCCGACGCAGGCCCCCACGCCGGAGCGACCGCCACCGGCCGGATCGTGACCGGAACCTCCGGCGTGAACTGGGGCGCGGTCGTCCGGCGCTGGTAGAAATGCCGGATGAGCCAGGATCGGACGGCGGTACGGGAGCGGGCCGAGGCGGTGCTGCGGCAGGTTGGCCGGCGAGCACGCCCGGCTCCGCGAGGACCAGTGGCGGGCGATCGAGGCGCTGGTGGTCGACCGGCGCCGGGTGCTCTGCGTGCAGCGCACCGGGTGGGGCAAGTCGGCCGTCTACTTCGTGGCCACCGCCCTGCTGCGGGGGCGCGACCATGATGCCGCCGCCGGACGGGGCGACGGGGGCGGCACCGGCCCGACCGTGATCGTCTCGCCGCTGCTGGCGCTGATGCGCAACCAGGTCGAGTCGGCGGCCCGCGCCGGCATCCGGGCCCGCACGATCAACTCGGCCAACCTCGACGAGTGGGACGAGATCACCGCCGAGATCCACGCCGGGGCCGTCGACGTGCTGCTGATCAGCCCCGAGCGGCTCAACAACCCGGACTTCCGGGACACGGTGCTGCCGAAGTTGGCCGCCACCACCGGCCTGCTGGTGGTCGACGAGGCGCACTGCGTCTCCGACTGGGGGCACGACTTCCGGCCGGACTACCGCCGGCTGCGTACGTTCCTCGGCAACCTGCCCGAGCGGACCCCGGTGCTCGCCACCACGGCCACCGCCAACGCCCGGGTCACCGCCGACGTCGCCGAGCAACTGGGCGACGCCCTCGTGCTGCGCGGCAGCCTGGACCGGGAGTCGCTGCGCCTCGGCGTGCTCGACCTGCCGACCCCGGCGCACCGGCTGGCCTGGCTCGCCGACCACCTGGACCGGCTGCCCGGCTCGGGCATCGTCTACACGCTCACCGTCGCCGCGGCGGGGGAGACCGCCGAGTTCCTCCGCTCCCGGGGCTACGCGGTCGCCTCCTACACCGGCCAGGCCGAGGACGCCGACCGGCGCGCCGCCGAGCAGGACCTGCTCGACAACAAGATCAAGGCGCTGGTCGCGACGAGCGCCCTGGGCATGGGCTTCGACAAGCCCGACCTGGGCTTCGTGGTGCACTTCGGCGCGCCGGCCTCACCCATCGCGTACTACCAGCAGGTCGGCCGCGCCGGCCGGGCCGTCGCGCACGCCGAGGTGCTGCTGCTGCCCGGCGTCGAGGACGCCGCGATCTGGCGCTACTTCGCCTCGCTGGCCTTCCCGCCGGAGGAGCAGGTCCGCGCGGTCCTGGCCGCCCTGCACACCGACCGCCCGCTCTCCACGCAGGCTCTCGAACCGATCGTCGACCTGCGTCGGGCCCGGTTGGAGCTGATGCTCAAGGTGCTCGACGTCGACGGCGCGGTCCGCCGGGTGCGCGGCGGATGGCTCGCCACCGGCGAGCCCTGGGCCTACGACGAGGCCCGGTTGCGCCGCGTCGCCCAGGCGCGCACCGCCGAGCAGCAGGCCATGCGGGAGTACGCGACCACGCCCGACTGCCGGCTGCGCTACCTGCGCGAGTGCCTGGACGACGCCGGGGCGACCGACTGCGGCCGGTGCGACCGCTGCGCCGGCCCGCTGTTCACGCCCGAGGTGTCCGACGTCGCGCTGGCCGCCGCGCAGACCTTCCTCGGCCGCCCCGGCGTGGAAGTCGCGCCGAAGAAGCTCTGGCCGACCGGGCTGGAGGCGGTGGGCGTACCGCTCAAGGGGCGGATCGCCCCGGCGGAGCAGGCGTTGCCGGGGCGCGCGGTGGGGCGGCTGTCCGACCTGGGGTGGGGCGGCCGGCTGCGCGACCTGGTGGCGCCGGAGGCGCCCGACGTCGCCGTCCCCGACGACGTGGCCGCCGCCGTGGTCGAGGTGCTGAAGGCGTGGGCGCACGGGGACGACCCGTGGCCGCGCCGCCCGGTCGGCGTGGTCGCGGTCGGCTCGCGCAGCAGGCCCCGGCTGGTCGGCTCGCTCGCCGAGCGGATCGCCGCCGTCGGCCGGCTGCCGATGCTCGGCCGGGTGACGGCGGCCGGCCCGGCCGGCGGCGGGGCTTCGCGTGGCAACAGCGCCCAGCGGGTACGCGCGCTGCACGGTTCCTTCACCGTGCCGGAGGACCTGGCCGACACCCTCGCCGGCCTCGACGGGCCGGTGCTCCTCGTCGACGACCTGGTCGACTCGGGTTGGACGATGACGATGGTCGCCCGGGAGCTGCGCCGGGCCGGCGCCCCCGACGTCCTGCCCCTTGCCCTGGCGGTCGCCGGCTGAGCCGCGCGTCCGCGTCGCGGACCCGGCCGGGAAGTTCCCGGGCGGGCGGGATTGCGACCGCCGCCACGCCGCGTCGCCGCCGGAGCGGCGCGACCGTGACGGAGGGTAGCGTAAGCGACATGACCGATCAGCAGCCCGGGCGTGAGCGGGAGGGCGGCGTTGCCTGACCAGGCGTCGGCCGTGCCGGACCAGGGATCGACGGTGCGTGCGCAGACCTCGGCGGGGCCGGACCAGTCCCCGGTCGGGCCGGAGCAGTCCCCGGCCGGGCCGGAGCAGGTGTCGGCCGTGCCGGACCGGAGCACGCTCCGGCTGGCGCTGGTCGTCGGCGGCCTGGTGCTCGCGGTGCTGCTCGGCTTCGGTCTCGGCCGGCTCAACGGCGGTGGCCCGGCGGGGTCGGTGGGGCTGGACAGCGCCCTGGCCGACCACACCCACGCGCCCGGGACGGGCGCGCACGAGCACGGCGCCGACCAGGGCGCGGCGGCGGAGGCGGCGGGCCTCTCGGTCACCTCGGCCGGCTACACGCTCGCCCCCGTGGCGTCGTCGTTCACCGCCGGCCGGCCGGGCGAGCTGCGCTTCCGGGTGCGCGACGCGCAGCGCCGCCCGGTGACGCGGTTCGCCGTCGTGCACGACAGGCCGATGCACCTGATCGTGGTGCGCCGCGACCTGACCGGCTACCAGCACCTGCACCCGACCATGGCCGCCGACGGTACGTGGTCGGTGCCGCTGACCCTGCCGCAGCCGGGCGTCTGGCGCGCGTACGCCGACTTCACCGCGCTCGCCGACGACGGCCGGCAGACGGCGGTGACGCTCGGGGTCGACCTGGTCGCGCCCGGCGGCTACCAGCCGCGGCCGTTGCCGGCGCCGGCCACCTCGGCCACGGTCGACGGGTTCACCGTCGGCTACCAGGGCACACCGCAGGCGGGCCTGACCGTCCCGCTGACCTTCCGCTTCGGCTCGGCCGCCGGCGGCACCCCGACGCTGGAGCGCTACCTCGGCGCGTACGGCCACCTGGTCGCGTTGCGCGAGGGTGACCTGGGTTACCTGCACGTCCACCCGGAGCCGGAGGCGGTCGACGGGGCGGTGAAGTTCTGGGTGACCACGCCCGGCCCGGGCCGGTACCGGCTCTACCTCGACTTCCAGGTCGGCGGCGTGGTGCGGACCGCCGAGTTCACCCTGACCGTGCCCTGACCCTCCGGCGGCCGGCCCCATCGCCGTGCCGCCGGCCGCAGCCGTCATCGCCGCCGGCGCTGTGGTGGCGGCTCGGGCGGCGCTGCGGGGTGGTGTCTCGGCCCGCGCTGCGGGTGGCGGTGGTGCGGTGGTGCGGGTGGCGGCTCAGCCGGCGCGCCGGATCGGGCGGCGGGCCAGGTAGCGCAGCAGGTCGCGGATGTGGTGCTTCTCCTCGGCCGGCACGGTCGGATCGGCCAGCCGTTGCAGGATCACCCGGACGTCCGCCTCGACCGGGCCGTCGTCGACGCGCCGACGGGGCGCGGGGCCGGCGTCGGGCAGGCCGAGCGCACGGAACGCGGCCGCGACCGGCAGGTCCAGCGCGGCGCAGAAACCCCGCACCTTGGCGAGTTCGGGGTAGTCCTGCCAGTCCCCGGCGAGCCAGCGGAACACGGTGGAGCGACCGACGCCGGTGTGGGACGCCAGGTCCGTCACGGTCCACCCGCGTTCCTCGCGGGCGTCGTCGATGGCGCGCCGCACGAAGCGTGCGAAGGCCATCTGCGGCGATACCTCTACCGAACCCATCCCTGCGGGTCTTCCCTCCCGACCGGCACCCGGCGGTGCGCCTCCGAGGGTAGTACGGAAAGGTATGGATGCAATTGACTGACCGACCAGACCGTCCTGTGGGCGGGACTTTTTCGCCGGAACAATGACGCGAATCACCCAGGACCGAGCGATGGTTGTCGCTTCACAACCACGCTGCGAGCGGCCGGGTCACCGCGGCCGGCGTAGGGCGACCGCGCTAGCGCGCTGACGCGCCGGCGTCCGGGGTGGTTGCGGGGAGCAGCGTCGCCAGCCGTGGGGTGACGTCCCACTGGCCGACCAGGTCCTGGTACTCCGCCCGCTGGCCGTCAGTCGGGGCGGTGCCGGTGCGCCGGGCCCGGATGAGCAGGTTGCGCGGGGTGTGCCGGGAGTCGACGAACTCCACCACCTCGGCCCGGTAGCCGTGCAGCCGGAGCAGCCCGGCCCGCAGCGCGTCGGTGAGGACGTCCGCGAAGCGCTCGCGCAGGATGCCCTGCCGGGTCAGCAGGTCGTACGGCGCGGGCGCCGGCCTGGCACGCAGCTGGGCGGCGACGTCGTGGTGGCAGCACGGTGCGGCGAGCACCCAGCGGGCCCGCCAGCGCACCGCCCGAGCCAGCGCCTCGTCGGTGGCGGTGTCGCAGGCGTGCAGTGCCAGCACCAGGTCGGGGGCGGGCTCCACGACGGCGTCGGCGATCGTGCCGGCCACGAAGCTGACCCGCTCGGCCCAGCCGAGCCGCTCGGCCAGCTCGGTGTTGCGGCGGCGCTGGTCCTCCCGGACGTCCACGCCGACCAACTCGACGTCGAGCCCCCGCCGCGCCAGCCACCGGTACGCGGCGAAGGTCAGGTACGCGTTGCCGCACCCCAGGTCGACGACGCGCAGCGGCCCCGTCAGGTCGTCGGGGAGGGTCGCCGCCAGCGCCCGCAGGAACGCGTCGACCTGCCGGCGTTTGGCCGCCGAGCCCCCGATCTCCGCGAAGATCGGGTCGCCCGGGTCGAGCAGGTACTCCTTCGCCCGGTCGTGCCCGCCCGGCTCGGCGACCGGCCGGGCCGCGGCGGCCCGGTGCACCTGCGCCTCGCCCGACTTGGTCACCCGCAGTTGCAGCGTCGCGTCGGCGGTCTCCACGTGCCAGTTGCCGAACGGCTCGGCCAGCAGCGCGTCCACCGCCGCGTCGGCCTCCTGGCCGGGGGCGACGTTGCGGGTGTACGGCCGGGAGCCGTCGGAGGTGGAGATCTGCAGCCGGGGACCGGCCTTCAGCGCGACCGGCCGCAGTTCGGCGCGGACCACCGAGGGGCGGTGCCCGCGCCGACGTCCGGCGGCCACCGCGCGCGTCAGCGTGGGGTCGAGCAACAGCGCCCGGACCTCGGTCAGGGCGGCATCCAGCGGTTCGGGCATTGCTCCATCTTCCTCGTCGTCGGCGGCGCACCGCCGGGCGGCCCGATCCCCTCGGGCACGCTGCGCTCCCGCGGACGCGCCGCGGGCGCCCGACCATGCGCGGTGGGACCGGTCGCGTTCGGTCACCCGGTCGCGCGGGCCTTCATCCGGTCACGACGGCGACATCCCCGCACCGGGGGACCGGTACGGGGATGTCGGGTGTCGTGCTCGGGTCAGTCGGCGGTCGCCTCGGCCGGCGTACCGGCGGCGGAGCCACCGCCACCACGACGGCGCCGGCGGCGGCGCGGCTTCGGGGCCTCGCCCGCGGCGGCGGGGGCGTCGGCGGCCTCGGTGGTGATCACCGCGGTCGGCTCGCCCGAGACGGTCTCGCCGGCGCGGCGACGCCGGCGGCGACGCGGGGTGCGGGTGCCCTCCTCGGCGGCCTCGGCCGGCGCGTCGGCGCCCGGCCCGCCGGACTCCCCGGTGGCGCGGCCCTGGCGGCGCTCGCCGCGACCGCGGCCGTCGCCGCGCCGGGAGCCCCGGCCCTCGCCCCGGCGGGACCGGCCACCGCCCAGGTCCTCCTCCACCTCGGCCGCCAGGCCGGCGCGGGTGCGCTCGGCCGTCGGCAGGGTGCCGGTGACCTCGGTGGAGATGTGCAGGTCGGTGTAGAGGTGCGGGGACGTGTGGTACGTCTCCGGCGGCTCCGGCATCTCCAGGCCCAGCGTCTTGTCGATGATCCGCCAGCGGGGCATGTCGTCCCAGTCGACGAAGGTCACCGCGACGCCGCTCGCCCCGGCCCGGCCGGTGCGACCGATCCGGTGGGTGTAGGTGTCCTGGTCCTCGGGGCAGTCGTAGTTGATCACGTGCGTGACACCGCTGACGTCGATGCCCCGGGCGGCGACGTCGGTGGCGACCAGGGTGTCGATCTTGCCCGCCCGGAACGCCCGCAGTGCCCGCTCGCGCGCGCCCTGCCCGAGATCGCCGTGCACGGCGGCGACGGCGAAGCCCCGGAAGTCGAGGTCCTCGGCGACCCGGTCGGCGGCCCGCTTGGTGCGAGTGAAGATCATGGTCAGCCCGCGACCCTCGGCCTGCAGGATGCGGGCCACGATCTCGATCTTGTTCATCGAGTGGGTGCGGTAGGCCAGCTGCTCGGTCTGCGGCGACGGCCCCGTCTCGGCGGTGTGACCCGCGTGAATCGTCACCGGGTGGCGCAGGAAGCGCCGGGAGAGGGTGACGATCGGGTCGGGCATGGTCGCCGAGAAGAGCATCGTCTGCCGGTCCTCCGGCAGCATCGCGAGGATCCGCTCGACGTCGTCGAGGAAGCCCAGGTCGAGCATCCGGTCGGCCTCGTCGAGGACCAGCGCGTGCACCCGGTCCAGGCGCAGGTGCTTCTGCTTGGCCAGGTCCAGCAGGCGGCCGGGGGTGCCGACCAGGATCTCCACGCCCTTGCGCAGCGCGTCGACCTGCGGCTCGTAAGCCACACCGCCGTAGATCGGCAGGACCCGGACGCCCCGCGTCCGGCCCGCGGCGGCGAGGTCCTTGGCGACCTGGATGCCCAGCTCGCGGGTGGGCACGACGACCAGCGCCTGCGGCACGCCGTCGCCACCCTCCTCGGGCGCGAAGACGCGCTCCAGCAGCGGTACGCCGAAGCCGAGGGTCTTGCCGGTGCCGGTGGGCGCCTGGCCGATCAGGTCGGTGCCGCGCAGCGCGATCGGGAGCGCGTACTCCTGGATGGCGAACGCGCGGGTGATGCCGGCCGCGGCCAGCGCGTCGACGGTCTCCTGACGCGCGCCCAGCTCGGCGAAGGTGGGTGCCTCCGGACGCACCGGAGCGGTGGCGGCCAGCTCCTGGCCGTCCATGAGTTCTTGGGTCAGCTCGCTCATATGGATTTGGGGGTGCCCTCTCGTGGGTGCGCCCCGTCATGTCCTCAGGGCGCGATCGGTGTGGCGCGGGCCACACGGTCGGCGGCAGAACGCCTGGCCGGACCGGGCCGCACGCGCGCCGTGGAGTCGGACTTCGATGGGACCGACCGGTCTGTTGGACCGGCCTGGCCAGCTCGGCGCCCACGGCAACTGCTCCATGTTACCTGAACAGCACGCCAGTCGTCCTGATTCCTGGCGCAGGTGGCGCGCCCGGGGGCATCGGGTGTGACCCGCGTCACTCCCCCCGGTCGGTGCGGGCGGGCGGTAGCCTGCGCTCGTGCCCGACCCCGACCAGACCGGCCCTGCCGTCCCGGACCCGCCCGGCGCTGCCGTTTCGGCTCTGTCGGCCCACGTCGTCCCGGACCTGCCCGACCCTGCCCGCCCGACCCCGCCCGACCCCGCCGTCCCGGATCTGCTCGGCCTGGTCGCGTTCGGCGAACTGCTCGCCTTCGAGCGGATGGCCGTCGACGCCCGGCTCGCCCCCGACCTGCGCCGCCGGGCGGCCCTGAGCGAGATGGCCGCCGCCGAGATCGGCAACTACCGTCGACTGGCCGACCGGCTCGCCGCGCTCGGCGTGCTCCCCGACGATGCGATGGCGCCGTACGTCGCGCCGCTGCAGGCGTACCACGACTCGACCGAGCCGCGGGACTGGGCGGAGGCGGTGACCAAGGCGTACGTGGGCGACGCCATCACCGACGACTTCATCCGGGAGATCGCCGCGGCCCTGGCCGAGCCGGACCGCCGGCTCGTCCTCGACGTGGTGCACGACTCCGCGTACGCCGACTTCGCCGTCGCCGAGATCCGGGCCGCCATCGCGGCCGACCCGAAGGTGGCCGGCCGGCTCTCGATGTGGGCGCGGCGGCTGGTCGGGGAGGCCCTGTCGCAGGCCGGTCGGGTCGCCGCCGACCGGGGCGCGCTGACCGCCCTCATCGCCGGCAGCGACCGGGTGGACGTGCAGGGACTTTTCCGGCGGCTGACCGACGCGCACACCACGCGGATGGCCGCCGCCGGGCTGAACAACTGACGCGCGGGCGACTCCACCGCGACTGGCGCCAGGAAGCCTGCCGCTCGACGACCGACGCACCGGCACACGGAGTGCCGGGCGAGTCGGCGTGCCGGGCCGGGCCGGCGGGGTCCGCGACGGGCGACGTCGTCACCCGTCGCGGGCTGCCGACCGGGTCAGCGGACGGTGAAACCGACCGCCCGCGGCGACGCCTCGGCGATCTCGACGTAGGCGACCTTGTTGACCGGCACGATCACCCGCCGGCCCTTCTCGTCGGTCAGGGAGAGGGTGCCCTCGTCCTTGGTCATGGCGTCGGTCACGATCTGCTCGATCTCGGCCGGCGACTGCGCGCTCTCCAGCACCAGCTCGCGGGGCGCGTACTGCACGCCGATCTTGACCTCCACAGTGCCTCCTCGTTCGGGCGAAAGAGCCGCCGAGGGGAAGGCTATCCGATCTCGCGCCCCGATGCTCAGGCTGACTCACCTTGCAGCGGGAAGCTGGCGATGCCCCGCCAGGAGAGCGCGGCGACCAACGCCTCCGCCTCCGCCTTGGGCACCTGCCGGCCGCCGGCCAGCCAGAACTGCGCGGCGGTCTCGGCCGCCCCGACCAGGCCGGAGGCGAGCAGCTCGGCGTGCGCCCGGCTGACCCCGGTGTCGGAGATGATGGTGTCGGTGATGGCCGCGATGCAGCCCTGCTCGACCCGCTCGACGCGCTGCCGCACCGCCGGGTCGTTGCGCAGGTCGGACTCGAAGACGAGGCGGAACGCCTCGCTCTCGTGGTCGACGAAGTCGAAGTACGCGCGCACCGAGGCGCCGACCCGCTCCTTGTTGTCGTTGGTGCCGCGCATGGCCTCGTCGACCTTCGCGAGGATCGCGTCGCAGTGCGTGTCCAGCAGCGCGAGGTAGAGGTCCATCTTGCCGGGGAAGTGCTGGTAGAGCACCGGCTTGGAGACTCCCGCCCGTTCGGCGATGTCGTCCATCGCCGCCGCGTGGTAGCCCTGGGCGACGAACACCTCCTGAGCGGCGGCGAGCAGTTGCTTGCGGCGCGCCGAACGGGGCAGGCGGGTGGGCCGGCCGGCTGTCTGTGCACCGTTCCCCACAGCGGTCATGGGAACCTCCGAGTTTCTTCGTACGAGCCGGCATTTCACCCGAACCGGTCTGGGCTCATGGCCCGTCGCGGAATTGGCCCGCCGCTGTAACTTATCGCCACTGTCACCACACGGTAGCCTCAGCGGGGGCGACCAAGGAGCGCGCGGTGAGTGAAACAGGGCAACCCGGTGCCGCCACCCCGGGAGAGCACGGCGACGGGACGGGTCAGCAGGACGACCTGGGCCGGGCCGGCGGCGGGTGGGCGCCCTCGGCGGCCGGATGGTCCCGGGGTCAGGAGATCTCCGGGGCCCGCGAGCAGGCCTCGGCGTGGGGTCCGCCCGACCCGGGTCTCGGCTGGGCCGCCTCCTCGCCCCGGCACGGCGACCTGCCGTCGCCGCTGCCCGGTCCGCCGGCCGCACCCGAGCCGCCGGCCCGGGCCAACGGTCACCACGTCAACGGCGTCAGCCACGCCGACGACGCGCCGGTCGGCCGCCAGGCCCCGGTGAGCGCCCCGCCCGGCATCCTCGGCGAGCAGCGCCGCGACCCGGGAGGCGACCGGCTGGTGGTGCCCGCGCAGCGGCCGGCGCCCGCGGCCGAACAGCCGTCGGACCCGCAGCACGGGCCCGCCGAGCCCGAGACCGGCCCCGCCCGGCACTCCTCCGCGGACCCGTCGGCCGGCCGCCAGCCGCGCTGGGCCGACCCCGGCCTGCCGACCTCGGCCCCGCCGGCCATGCAGGTCCCGCCCGTCGGCACGGCGGCCAGCGGCTTCGAGGTGCCGCCCGGCTTCCACGCGCCGACCGTCGACCGCCCCGCCGCCGAGGAGCCCTCCCCGGCCGCCGGTGCCACCGGCTGGGCCGACTCCTTCCCGCCGGAGCCGCCGGCCCCCGCCCCCCGCCCGTTCCCGCCGGCCGGCGAGCGCCCGCCCGCGCCCGAGGCCTCGGCGGGCGACCGACCGGCGACCGGCGACCGGCTCTCCGGCGTCGACCGCGCGCTCGGCGCGGAGCGCGCCTTCCGGCAGGAGTACGGCTCCGACCCCGACCGTGGCCCGGTCGCCGGGCAGGACCCCGCGCCGGCCCCCGCCGAGCAGGCCGGCACCTCTGGTGCCACCGGCCCCGACCGCGTGCCGGGCGTCGAGCAGGTGGCCGCGGAGCACGCGCCGGGCGCCGACCGTGGGCCCGGTGCCGGCCGGGAACCGGGCGACTCCCGCGCGTCGGCCGCCGAATGGCCACCGGCGACCGAGCCGGACTGGTCCGGCCCGAACTGGAACCGGCCGAGCTGGGGCGGCGGCTGGGCACCCCCCTGGTCCCGTGAGGAGAGCGAGCCGGCCGGCCGCCGGGCCTGGGACGAGCCCGCCACCACCGGACGCCGGTCCCGGGCGGAGGACGAGCCGGTCGGCCGCCGGGCGCGCGAGGAGGACGAGCCCGTGGGCCGCCGGTCCCGGGAGGACCGGGCGCCGGGCTGGACCGCAGAGCCGCACCGGCCCTACGAGCCGCCGCGCGCCGAGCCGCCCGGCCGGTCCTACGAGCCGCCGCACGCCGAGCCGGGCCGCCCCTACGAGGTCGGCCGGACCGAGTCCGCGTCGCGCCCGGCGTACGAGCCGCCGGCCGATCCCGCCGACCGGGCGGCGTCGCCCGCGGCCGACCGCTCCATCCCGGTCCCTGCCGAGCGACCTGCCTGGGCGGGCGGGGGGCCGTCGGGCGCGCCCGCGAGCGCGCCCCCGGCTGCGTACGACCTGGCCGGCCCGGTGGAGGGCACCGCTCCTGCGCCGGCCGGGGACGAGACCGCGGGCCGGACGGCCCGGCCGTTCCGGCTCCGGTCGGTGAGCGAGGAGCGGCCCCCGGTGCCGCCGGAGGCATCAAGCGGCCCGCAGGCCGCCTCCGCTCCCGCCGCCACGAGCGGGCCCGGGCGACGTGACCGCACCCCGTCCGCGCCCGCCCCGACGAGCGCACCTCCCTACGCGGCCCGCCGATCCGCCCCCGAACCGGCGTCAACGGCCGAGCCGGCCGGCGACGACCGGCTCCCGGACCGTTCGTCGGCGGTGTTGCCGCAGCGCGTCCCCGCCGAACCGGACGTGCCCGTCGTGCCGGAGCCGCCAGCCGTGGAGCCACCCGCCGAAACCCCGGAACTCGCCCGCATCGCCACCCATCTGCGCCGCGACGACGAGCCCGCACCGCTGCGGGAGCGGCCGGAGGGCTTCGACGTCAACGCGATCCTCGACGCCGTACGCGGGGTGGCCGGCGTTCGCGACGCGGCCCTGCGCCGCACCCCGGCCGGCGCGCACAGCCTGCGGCTCGACCTGGCCGACGGGGCCGACCCGGCCGAGGTGAGCCGGCAGGTCGCCCGCCTGCTCCAGGAGCGGATGGGGCTCGCCGCCGCCCCACAGAACGTGCCCGGCATGCCGGCCGCCCCGGTGCGCCGCCGGTCGGCCGAGCCGCGCGCCGCCGAGACCAGGTCGCCGGGCTCCGCCGGGCCGCGGAGCGCCGAGCCGCCGGCCGCCGAGACCCGGGTGCCCGGCAGCCGCGCGGCCGGCAGTCCGACCGAGGCCCCGCAGGCCCGCGTCGAGCAGCGTCCCGAGGCGGCGCCGGAGCCCCCGCGCCGGCGCCGGCAGTCCACCGCCCCGCACCGGGGCCGGGCCACCGTGGAGGAGCCGGGCTCGGTGTCGGCCGCCCCGGCCGGGACCCCCACCGGCAGCCCGGCGACCGTCGGCACGTCGTACTCCGGCGGGCAGGTGACCACGACGGAGTCCGCGCCGTCCCGGCCGTTGGACACCGGCGGCGCGGCCGGTCCCCGGGTGGTGATCGACCACGTCCAGGTGAGCACCTTCGGGCTCGACGCCACCGTGGAGGTGCGCCTCGTAGCCGGCGGGGAGAGCGCCGCCGGCTACTCGACGGGACCGGCGGTCGACGGGTACGTGCTGCGGCTCTGCGCGGTGGCCGCCGCGGCGGCGGTGGACGAGCTGCTCCGCGGCGGGGATCCCGGGCCGGAGCGGGGCCGCTGCTTCGTGGAGCACGCCGCGGTGGTGCCGTTCGGCAACTGCGAGGTGGCCACGGTCGTGGTGCTGCTCGTCTGCGACGGCTGGGTCGAGCAACTCGTCGGCTCCGCGCTGGTCGCCGGCGATCCCCGGCAGGCGGTCGTCCGGGCCACCCTCTCCGCGGTCAACCGCCGGATCGAGGCGCTGCTGGCCTGAGCGCGCGGGTGCGGCCCGACGCGCCGGGGGAGCGGTGCGTGCCGCGAGCGGCCCGCTCGCGGCGCGGGCACGGTCCGAACGCTGCCGGGCGGCGCGGGCGCGGTTCGACGCGCTGCCGGGCGGCGCGGGCGTGGGCAGACTGGAGGGATGAAGCGCGCCATCCTCTGGCCGGACCATCTCCTCCCCGAGCACTCCGTCCCGCCGCCCTGGCCCGGGCGCGAGGTGCGCCTCGACGGCACCGTGACGTACGTCCGGGACACCCCGGCCACCGCCCCCGGCGCGGAACCGGCGCTCTACGTGCACGGCCTGGGCGGCTCGTCGCAGAACTGGACCGACCTGGCCGGCCTGCTCGCCGACCGCCTCGACGGGCAGGCCATCGACCTGCCGGGGTTCGGCCGCAGCGAGCCGGGGCGCCGCTACACCATCCCGGCCTTCAGCGAGCGGGTGATCCGCTGGATCGAGCACTCCGGCCGGGGGCCGGTGCACCTGTTCGGGAACTCGTTGGGCGGGGCGATCTCGGTGCAGGTGGCGGGGCTGCGGCCGGACCTGGTCCGGACCCTGACCCTGATCTCGCCGGCTCTGCCGTTCCTCGACTTCCGGCGCTCGTTGCAGGGTCGGATGCTGCCGCTGCTGGCGATCCCCCGGGGCGAGCGCCTGGCCGCCCGGCAGCTGGCCAAGCTCGCCCCCGAAGTGATGGCCCAGCAGGTCATGGAGGCGTGCATCGGCGACCTGAGCCGGATCAGCGAGCAGCGCCGGCAGGAGGCGCTGGAGGAGATCCGGGTGCGCTACGAGGCCGAGCACTACGCCGCCGCGTACGTCCGGACGTTCCGCGGCCTGGTCTCCAGTTTCCTGCGGTCGTACCTGCCGGGGTCGGGATCGCTGTGGCGGCTGGCCGGTGTGGTCCGGGCGCCCACGCTGGTCATCGGGGGGCGGCACGACCGGCTGGTGGACGTCCGGGTGGCGCCGCAGGCCGCGCGGGTCGTCCCGGACAGCCGCCTGCTGATGCTCGACGGCGTCGGGCACGTGGCGCAACTGGAGGTGCCGCGCCTGGTCGCCCGTGCCGTGCTGGGCCTGCTCGCCGAAACGGGGGACACCGCGAAACGGTCCGACATGGCAGGCTGACCGGGATGTCCTCCGCCCGCCGCCGCCCCGCCCCGCCCCCGCCCCCGCCCCGGGGCCGGCGGGCCGCAGCCTCCGCCGGCGGGCGTCGGCGCTCCACGGAGCGGGCGCCGGCCGCCGTCCAGGGCCCGGACCTGTCCCGTCCCCGGCACCGCCGGCCGGCCCGCCGGCGTCGCCTCGTCGAGCTGGTCGCACTCCTCCTCGCGGTCGGCGCGGCGGTGGCGGTGGTCGCCGACCGGCGGGGTGCCGACGTCGGCGCGGAGGTGCTCACCGCCGAGGAACTGGCCCCCGCGCCGGCGGCCGCGCCGGTGTCCGCCTCGCCGGTCCCGGCGTCGCCCGCCGCCGCGGCCACCACGCCCCCGCCGCCGGTGCTGCGGCTGCCCGGGCCGGTGCCGTCGGCGGGCCGGGGCAGCTTCGGCTACGACGACCGGGTGCGCCCGGTGCTGGGGGAGGCCGGCAGGCTGCACCGCTACCGGGTCGCCGTGGAGTCGGGCTCCGACGAGGACGCGGGTGAGTTCGCGGCGGCCGTCGAGGAGGCGCTCACCGGGCCGGGGAGCTGGGTCGACGGCGGGCTGCGGTTGCAGCAGGTACGCGCGGACGCCCGGCACGACTTCACGGTCTACCTGGCCACCGCCGCCACGGCGGGCCGGATGTGCGCGGCGGGCGGGGTCGACATCCGGGTGGGCGGGCGGCCGTACACGTCGTGCCGGGCGCCCGGCAAGGTGATCATCAACCTGGACCGTTGGCGGCTGTCGGTGCCGCACTACGTGAGCGCCCGCGTGCCGCTCGCGGTCTACCGGACGTACGTGGTGAACCACGAGGTCGGGCACCAGTTGGGGCACCGGCACGAGCGCTGCCCGGGCAGGGGCCGCCCGGCGCCGGTGATGATGCAGCAGACCCTCTTCCTCAACGGCTGCGTCGCCAATCCCTGGCCGTACCGCGACGGTCGGCGTTACGCCGGGCCGCCGCTCTAGCCGCCGCCGGCCGGACAGCGGGGGCAGGAGCGCCCACCGGTGCCGGGTGTCGACGGCCTGGACTGGCCGTAGCCAAACTGCGCTAAAAGCGCGGAAATGGCCAGATTCGCGTGGGACGCTCAGGTCATGACGTCGTCGTCCCCTTGCGACCCGCCTGGTCCGCCGACCCACCGTCCGTCGCCGCGACCCCTGCCCCGGGGCCGCCGCCTGCCGGCCCTGCTCCGGGACCGGCGCACCCTCGGGACCGGTCTGGCCCTGCTGCTCGCGGCGGCCGCCGTGGTGACGCTGGCCCCCCGGCCCGACGGGCAGGCCGGCGAGCCGCCCACGAGCGACCCGGGCCGGCCGGCGTACGGGGCGGCGGCGGGCGAGCACGAGCAGCGCCCCACCCCCACCCCCTACCCGCGGGAGGGCACGGGCAGCTTCGACGCCGCGACCGGGGACTCCCCGGTGCGGGGCACCGCCGGGCCGGTCCGGCGCTACCGGGTGGCCGTGGAGTCGGGCACCGGCCAGGACGTCGTCGCCTTCGCCGCCACCGTCGACGAGGTGCTGGGCGACCCGCGCGGCTGGACCGCGTCGGAGGAGTTCCGGGTGCAGCGGGTGGCCGAGGCGGACGACGCCGACTTCACCGTCTACCTGGCCACCCCGGACACCTCGGAGCGGATGTGCGCGGAGGGCGGGCTGAGCACCGACGGCTACACCTCCTGCCGGCTCCCCGGTCAGGTGATCATCAACCTCGCCCGCTGGCTGGAGGCCGTTCCCGACTACGGGGCGCCGCTGGAGATCTACCGCGCCTACGTGATCAACCACGAGGTGGGCCACGAGTTCGGCGGGGAACACCAGGCGTGCCCGGCCCCGGGCGAGCCGGCGCCGGTGATGCAACAGCAGACGTACGGACTGGACGGCTGCGTCGCCAACGCCTGGCCCTACGTCGACGGCTCGCGCTACGAAGGCAAGCTGGTCCCCGGGATCTGAATATTCCCGCTCCCGCAGTTCGGGCGACGTGTCCCTCCTCATGGCCGACCGGCCCCATGACGGGCGACAATGGCTCGGTTCGCCATCAGCCGATCCCGGGGAGTCCACCGTGTCGTTGCCCCCGCTCGTCGAGCCCGCCGCCGAGCTGACCGTTGACGAGATCCGCCGCTACTCGCGCCACCTGATCATTCCGGACGTCGGGGTCGAGGGGCAGAAGCGGCTGAAGAACGCCCGGGTGCTCTGCGTCGGCGCCGGCGGTCTCGGCTCGCCGGCCCTGATGTACCTGGCCGCCGCGGGCGTCGGCACCCTCGGCATCATCGACTTCGACACCGTCGACGAGTCCAACCTCCAGCGCCAGATCATCCACGGCGTCTCCGACGTCGGCCGCTCCAAGGCCGAGTCGGCCGCGGCGTCGATCCGGGAGATCAACCCGCTGGTCGACGTGGAGATCCACAACACCGCGCTGGACCGGGACAACGTCCGCGACATCTTCTCCCGGTACGACCTGATCGTCGACGGCACGGACAACTTCGCCACCCGCTACATGGTCAACGACGCGGCGGTGCTGCTCGGCAAGCCGTACGTCTGGGGGTCGATCTACCGCTTCGACGGCCAGGCGTCGGTGTTCTGGGCCGAGCACGGCCCCTGCTACCGCTGCCTCTACCCGGAGCCCCCGCCGCCCGGCATGGTTCCCTCCTGCGCCGAGGGCGGGGTGCTCGGCGTGCTCTGCGCGTCGATCGGCTCGATCCAGGTCAACGAGGCGATCAAGCTGCTCGCCGGCATCGGCGAGCCGCTGGTCGGCCGGTTGATGGTCTACGACGCCCTGGAGATGAGCTACCGCAAGATCAAGGTCCGCAAGGACCCGAACTGCGTGCTCTGCGGCGAGAACCCGACGGTCACCGACCTGCTGGAGGACTACGAGGACTTCTGCGGCGCGGTGTCGGTGGAGGCGCAGGAGGCGGTGGTCGACTCGACCATCACCGCACTGGAGCTCAAGGAGTGGCAGGACGCCGGCAAGGACATCTTCCTCGTCGACGTCCGCGAGCCGGCCGAGTACGAGATCGTCCGGATCCCGGGCGCGACGCTGATCCCCAAGGGCGAGATCATCTCCGGCGAGGCGCTGGCCAACCTGCCGCAGGACCGGCAGATCGTGCTGCACTGCAAGTCCGGGGTCCGCTCCGCGGAGGCGCTCGCCGCGCTGAAGGCGGCCGGGTTCCGCGACGCCGTGCACGTGCAGGGCGGCGTGCTCTCCTGGATCAAGCAGATCGACCCGTCGCTGCCCGCGTACTGACCGGTCGCACCAGAGGCCCTTCCGCCCGTGCGGGAGGGCCTCTGTGCCGTGCCGCCAGCCCCGGCACCGGGCCCGGTCCGCACGTCGCGCCGGTCGACGGTGGCTACCCGGTGGACCCGGCCGAGCCGTTTCCCGGAGGCGGAACCGACTTTTCGCAGGTAGCGTGTCCGCCGTGGTCGACATGGACGCCGCGATCGGCTTCGTCGTGGCGCACGGGGACGCGGTGGACCGCGCCCGTCTCTCCCGGTTGCGCACCGGCGCGCCGGCGCCGGTGGAACTGCTCGACGAGGCCGAGGCCGGGCAGGCGCCCGGCGGTGGCTGGCCGGCGGTGCTCGGCGGCGAGGTCGCCTCGGTCGACGCGACCTGCTTCCGCCTCGCCGAGCTGGACGACCTCGGCGCGCTCGGCCGTCCCGCCGCCCGGCACGCGCTGGACTGGCTCGCCGCCCGGCAACTGCCCGACGGCGGCTGGGAGGAGGACCCGCGGCTGGCCGGCCTGGCTCCGGAGTGGGCCCGCCCCGGTGACCCGGAGGCCCGGTTCTACCTGACCGCCAACGCCGGCTACTGGCTGACCGTCGCCGGGCTCGACGCCCGGGCCGCCGGCCCGCTGGACCACCGGGTCGGTGGGGCGTACGCCGGGGTGGTGCAGGCGGCGGCGCACGCGCTGGCCACGGCGCTCGCCCCCGACGGCAGTTGGCCGTCCTTCCTGCCGGCCGGGTGGCTGAGCGCGGCGGTGCTGCACCGGCAGCAGATGTACGACGAGTCGGCGCGCATCCAGGCGGTGCTGGCCGAGCGGGTGCCGAAGATGTCCCCGGCCGACGCGGCGTGGCTGGCTGCCACGCTGCGCCAGGTCGAGGGGAGCGAGGAGCAGTGGCTGTTCGTCGCCGCCCGCAGGCGGCTCGCCGAGACCCAGCGCAGCGACGGCGGCTGGGACAGCGACGACGGACACCAGTTCGACGTGCACACCACGCTGACCGCGATCCGGGCCTGCCGCCCGGCGGTCACTTCAGCTGGCTGATCACCAACGGCCACCAGCCGTCGGGGGTGAAGGCGGCCGGGTCGATGCTCTCCAGCACCATCCGCAGCTGCTCCGCCCGCTCGGCGCGCCCCGGCTTGCCCTCGTCCGCCTCGACGAAGAGCGCGAACTGGTAGAGGAACTCGACGAAGGTGCGGAAGTTGCTGTTCACCGGCTGCACGTCCGGCTGCTCCAGGTCGCACTGGAGGATCTCCCCGGTGCGCGGGTCGAGCACGTAGAGCAGGTCATTGTTGTCGGCCACCGCGCCGACCACGATCAGTCGGATGTCCAGCGAGCCGTCCTCGGTGGTCAGCTGGATGGTGTCGTACAGCTCGATGTCCCCTTCGAGGAAGGCGGTGAAGACCACCGCCACGTCGAGCGGGATCTCGTCACCGTCGGGAAGCATCTCGGGGGTGAAACCCCCCTCCAGCCACGCCTCGCGCGGGTACGGGATGAGCTCTTCCTCGCTCCACAACGCGGTGAACCGCGGATCAGCTGCCATGACGGTCCTTCGCAGGGTCGGCGGGTGGGTCAGGAGGACAGGCCGGCGGCGATCAGCAGCCGCCGCCAGTTGTCGGCGTACTCGCCGGCGTGCCGGCCCTTGCGCAGCCGCTGCTCGGCAGCGGCGGGACCGAAGACGACGGCCGTCAGCTCCGGGTAGCGGGGACCGAGCACGTGCTCGTCGAAGAACGTGGCGACATCGGGCGCGATGACGGTGAACTCGACGTCCTCGTCGGGGTGCTCGTACTGGTAGACGTAGGCGCTGGACTCCATGTAGTACACGTCCAGGTCTTCCCGGTCGAGATAGATCGGGTCACCGCCGCGGATCTCGGCGCGGAGGCCGGCGGGGACGCTGTCCATCTCGTAGCCGACGATCAGCGGGCTGCCCATCGGGTCGTTCGGGTTGACCTCGTCCTCCTCCCACGCCTGCGGGGTGAGGATCTCCTTCGGCGCGTGGAACCGGAAGTCGTCGCCCTCGATGCGCCGGAAAAGGCTGTAGACCTCGGCGACGCCGGGCAGGTCGGCGATCGGCTCCAGCGGAGCGGGCCCCTCGATGCGCACGCCGAAGCCGTGCTCGGCCTCCACCCGGGTGAGCAGCTCCAACTTCTCGGCGATCCGGGCGAGGACGGCGGGATCCGGCCGGGTCATGGCAGGACCTTCACGATGACCGGGGTGCCCTCGGGGACGTCGCGCAACGCCACGGAGATCTCAC
>NZ_JBVJGT010000006.1:0-229188 GCF_055587185.1 Micromonospora sp. NPDC048040
GGGGGGTGGGGGGGGGTGACGGGTCGATTGTCCTGTGCATTGGTGGGTTGGGGGGGGGGGGGGGGGGGGCCCCCCCCCCCCCCCCCGACGAGCCGCCGCCGGTGACGTACGAGCTGGCCCTGGCGGCCGAGGTCGGGGCGCGGGTGCTGACCGCGGAGGGACGGGAGGCCGAGGCGTACGACCGGCTGGTCGGGGTGCCCACCCGGCTCCGGTCGATCGAGGCGTTCGGCGAGGCCGCGCAGGTGGAGGTCTTCACCGGCGAGCTGCTGCTGCGGCTGGAACGGCCGGCCGAGGCGGAGCGGCTGCTGCGCGAGGTGCTCGGCGGCCTGCCGGCCGGATCCCGCCCGGTGCAGCAGGCCGCCTGGCTGCTGGCCCGGGCGTTGGACCTGCTGGATCGCCCGGCCGAGGCCGCCGCCCTGCGGGCCGAGTACGACCTCGACCCCGAGCACTGACGGTCGCGCCGTCCGGGCCGGGTTTCCCCAGGTGCCCGGCCCGGACGGAGGCGACCGGTGGGTAACCGAGCCTCCACGCCGCCCGCGACTCGGTCTACGCTTGCCCGGTGACGGTCGAGCAGCAGGCACGCAGGGCGAGCGGCACCGCGGGGTCGGGCCGGCGTCGGTCCCGCAAGGACGAGATCCTGGAGATCGCGGTCGGCCTCTTCGCCTCCCGTGGCTACCACGGCGTCTCGATGGACGACATCGGCGCGGCCGCGGGGGTCACCGGCCCGGCGCTCTACCACCACTTCGCCGGCAAGGAGGCGATGCTGGTCGCCGCGCTGATCCCGGTCAGCGAGGAGCTGCTCGCCGGCGGTCAGCAACGCTCCGCCGGCCACCCCGACGACCCGCGCGGCGCGCTGGAGTCGCTGATCGACTTCCACGTCGAGTTCGCGCTGGCCAACCCGGCGGTGATCGCCCTGCACCTGCACGAGCTGGACCGTCTCCCCGACGAGCCCCGCCGCCGGATCCGCCGGCTCCAGCGGCTCTACGTCGAACAGTGGGTGACCGTGCTGACCGCGCTGCACCCGGGCATGCCCGACGGCGAGGCGCGGGTGCTGGCCCACGCCGCGTTCGGCCTGATGAACTCGACGCCGTTCCTCGGCGGCGAGGTGGACCGGCGCCGCCGGGCCGAGCTGCTGCGCGCGGCCACCCTGGCCGCCCTGCTGGCCCACCTCGAACGGTGACCCCGGGCGTCCCGGGGGCGACTCGTCAGTAACCGGGCGGCCGTGGTTACCTGGCACCCGTCCCGATCCCGGATGCTGGGAGGAATAATGATCGAGTCGCTGCTGGTCGCCAACCGGGGCGAGATCGCCCGCCGGATCATCCGTACCGCCAGGCGGCTCGGCGTCCGCGCGATCGCGGTGCACTCCGAGGCCGACGCCGGCCTGCCGTTCGTGGCCGAGGCCGACGAGGCGGTGTGCGTGGGCCCGGCGAACCCGGCCCAGAGCTACCGCAACGTCGAGGCCATCCTCGCCGCCGCCAAGTCGACCGGCGCGCAGGCCATCCACCCCGGCTACGGCTTCCTGTCGGAGAACGCCGACTTCGCCCGTACGGTCGAATCGAGCGGGCTGATCTGGGTCGGGCCCGGCGCGGACGCGATCACCGCGATGGGCGACAAGATCAACGCCCGGAACCTGATGGCGGCGGCCGGGGTGCCGGTCGCGCCCGGCACCACCGACCCGGCGGCCGATCTGGACGCGGCCGTGGCCGCGGCGGCGGAGATCGGCTACCCGGTGATGGTCAAGGCCGCGGCCGGCGGCGGCGGCATGGGCATGGGCGTGGCGAACGACGAGGCCGCGCTCCGCACGGAGTACGACAAGGTGCGCTCGTTCGCCGAGCGGATGTTCGGCGACGGCTCGGTGCTGATCGAGCGCTACTTCCCCCGGGTACGCCACGTCGAGGTGCAGATCCTCGGCCTGGCCGACGGCCGGGTGGTGGCCCTCGGCGAGCGGGAGTGCTCGGTGCAGCGGCGCAACCAGAAGCTGGTCGAGGAGTCGCCGTCGCCGGCGGTCTCGCCCGAGCTGCGGGAGCGCTTTCTGGCCGCCGCCGTACGCGCCGGCGAGGCGGTCGGCTACCGCAACGCGGGCACGGTGGAGTGCCTGCTGGTCCCGCGTGAGCGGGACCTCACGGGCGATGGCCCCGCGTCCGAGGAGTTCTTCTTCCTGGAGATGAACACGCGGCTCCAGGTCGAGCACCCGGTCACCGAGCTGGTCTACGGCGTCGACCTGGTCGAGGAGCAGTTGCGGGTGGCCGCCGGCCTGGCGCCGACCTTCGACCCGGACGCGCTCGCCCCGCGCGGGCACGCCATCGAGCTGCGGATCAACGCCGAGGACCCGAAGCGCTTCCTGCCCGGCCCCGGCGTGATCACCGCGTGGACGGAGCCGACCGGCGACGGCGTCCGCGTCGACTCGGGCTACGTCGCCGGCAACACGGTCACCCCGTTCTACGACAGCCTGATGGCGAAGCTGATCGTCAGCGGCGCCACCCGCGCCGAGGCGATCGAGCGGGCCCGCGCCGCGGTGGCCGCCTTCGAGCTGACCGGCCCGAAGTGCAACCTGCCCTTCTTCGCCGAGCTGCTGGAGAACGACGAGTTCCTCTCCGGCGACTACGACACCGGCATCGTCTCCCGCATGCGCTGACCGCGTCCGGCGCCGGGGAACCCGGTCGACGTGAGGTTGGTGGTGCGTCCCCTCCCGGATCGCACCGCCAACCTCATGATCGTGCTCCGTCAGGGGCCGGCCAGGGCCGTGGTGGGTGGGAGCCGGCTGGCGCGGATCGCCGGGTAGAGACCGGCGGCCGTACCGACCAGCACCGTCGCGCCCAGGCCGCCGGCCATCGCCCAGGCCGGCACCACCGTGGGCCACTGCCGGCTGTACGCGTACAGCGCGGTGATCCCCGCCCCGAGCAGGGTGCCGCCGATCCCACCGAGGACGGAGAGCAGCAGCGCCTCGGCGAGGAACTGGACACGGATCTGGCCCCGGGTGGCGCCCAGTGCCCGCCGTAGCCCCACCTCCGCCCGCCGTTGCAGGACGGAGATGACCATCGTGTTGGCGATGCCGACGCCGCCGACCAGGAGCGCGACGGCACCCAGCCCGAGCAGCAGCCCGTTCAGCGCGGTGTCGGTGGCCTGCCGGGCGGCCAGCGCGTCCGAGGGGCGGGACACGACCACCTCCTCCGGTGCCGGCGGGTTCGCGGTCCGTCCCAGCACCGCGCGCACCGCCGCGACCTGGCTCTCCGTGGTGCGGACGTAGACCCGGGTCGGCCGGCCGTCGAACTGGAGATAGGACCTCGCCGCCGGCCAGCCCACCAGTGCGGCCGAGTCCAGTTCCTCGGCCAGCGGCACGGGCGCGAGCACGCCGACCACGGTGAACCACTCGCCGCCCAGCCACACCCGGAGCCCGACTCTCGGCACGTCGAGCCGCCGCGCCGCGGTGGCGCCCAGGACGACCGTCGGGTACTCCGCGGTCGCGGCGGTGAACCAGGAACCGGAGTCGACCGTCGCGCCGACCGTGTCGAGCAGTTCCCGCTGCGCGGCGAACACCGCGATGCTGCCCGTCTGGCCGGGCGGCACCCGGTCGGTGCGGTAGACGGCCCGGTCGAGGGCACCCGTCGCGCCGACCGACTCCACCGGTCCGATCCGGGCGATCATGCCCACCGACTGCTCGGGCAGGACGGCCTTCTCCCCGGCCCGGGTCTTCCCCGGCGTCACGGTGAGCAGGTTGGTGCCGAGCCGGTCCAGGGTCCGGTCCAGCTCGGCCCGGCTGGAGGTGGAGATGCCGACCACGGCCAGCATCGCGGCGATGCCGATGGCGATGCCCAGGGCGGTGAGCGTGACCCGCAGCGGGTGGGTCCGAAGCCCGACGGAGCCCACCCGCGCGATGTCGGCCGGGGAGAGCCGACCCGGCCGCAGCTTCCCGGGCCCACCCGCACCGGCGGTCGGCGGGCTGGTGCCGCGCGTCCCGACGCCGGCGCGCCCGGTCACGCCGGCACCGCCGGTGTCCGGCCCGAATCGTGCACGACCCGACCGTCCCGCAGCACGACCCGGCGCGGCAGGCCGGCCGCGACCTGCTGGTCATGGGTGATGACCACGACGGTGGTGCCCTGCTCGTGCAGGCCGTGCAGCAGCGCCAGCACCGATGTGCCGGAGGCGGAGTCGAGGTTGCCGGTCGGCTCGTCGGCGAGCAGCACGGCCGGTTCCCCGACCACCGCCCGGGCGACGGCCACCCGCTGCCGCTCGCCCCCGGACAGCTCGTGCGGCCGGTGGTCGAGCCGGTGGCCGAGACCGACCCGCCGCAGCGCGGCCTCGGCGCGCCGCCGTCGCTGCCGCAGCGGTACGCCCGCGTAGAGCAACCCGTCGGCCACGTTGTCCAGCACCGGCATCCCGGCGGCCAGGTGGAACTGCTGGAACACGAAGCCGATCCGGGTGCCGCGCAGGGCGGACAGTTGCCGGTCGGTGAGAGCCGAGACGTCGTGCCGGTCGATCCGCACCGAGCCGGACGACGGCCGGTCGAGCGTGCCGATCAGGTGCAGCATGGTCGACTTGCCCGAGCCGGACGGACCGACGACGGCGACCAGTTCGCCGTACCCGATGCGCAGGTCGACCTCGCGCAGCGCGGTCACCCCGCCCGGATAGGTCCGGGAGACGCCCGTCAGCTCGATGACGTACCCGCTCATCCCGGCACCCCCACCAGCAGCCCCTCGGCCAGGCCATCGCCCTGCACCTCGACCCGTCCCTCGGCGAACAGCCCCGCCCGCACCGGCAGGATCCGGGTGCCGCCGGGCCCGGTGACCTCGACGCCGTAGCCGCCCTCGGCAAGGGCGAGCAGCGCGTCGACCGGAACGGTGAGCACCTTCTCGCGCTGCTGCGCGACGTACCGGACGTCGACCGGTGTGCCGGTCAGCCCGCCCAGCGCCCGCTGGTCGGCGACGGCGATGGTGACCTGGACGGTGGCCGAGCCGGTGCCGGGCCGCTCCGGATCGGCCGGCCCCTGACCGCCGGCCGGCGCGGTCGGCGGGGCCACCGTCCCGACCTTCCCGGCGATCGAGACGCCGGTCGGCAGGGTCACGGTGACCCTGGTGCCCTTCTTCGCCCAGGCCGCCTCGCCGGTGCCCGCGGACACCGTCACGACCCGGGTGCTGCCGGTGTACGCCAACACGGTGCCGGTCGCGCTCGCGCCGACGGGCACCAGATGCTGGGAGACGCGGAGCGTGCCGGGGGCGTAGACCACCCGCTCCCGGTCCACCGTGCCGGTGTCCGGTATCCCGAGGTCGTCCTGCCACCGTTTCACGGCGGCGGTGGTGCTCGCGGAGAAGGTGTCGTCGACGGTGAAGCCGCCGTACCCGAGGGCCGCGAGGTTGCGTTCGAACTGCCGCACGTCCGAGCCGCGCACACCGACGGTCAGCGGCCGGTACATCGGCAGGGCACCGTACAGCAGCACCACCGGTTGCTCGTCGGCGCGCAGCAGGGCCTCGCCCCGCCGGACCGTGGCCCCCACCTCGGGTAGCCAGGTCACCGTGCCGGCGGCGAGCGAGGCGAGCGGGGTGGCCGCGCCGTAGCCGAGTTCGCCGGCCAGCGCCACGGACCGGACCAGGGTCTGCCGGGTGATCGGGGCGGTGGCGGCGGGTCCGGTGCGGGCCGGCGTCGGGGTGTCGCCGTGGCCACCCAGGCCGAGGGTCGCCGCGCCGGCCAGCGCGAGCGTCACCAACACGAGACCGGCGCCGGCCGCGGCCCGGAGCCGCCGCCGTGGTCGGCGGCGGCTCACCTCGGTCGGGTCCATCGGGTCGCTCACCCGCGGCCGGTGGCGTTCGGGTCGGGCGTGGTCGACGGTTGACCGTGGAGCACCGGCTCACAGATCTGGCCGGCCCGGTACTGGGCCGCCGCCTGCTGCTCGCTGACCGTGGGGCCACCGCCGTTGTCGTTGTCCTGCGGCCAGTAGCCGTCCGGGCCCGGGTCGGGGAAGTCCGCGACCCCGTTCTCGCGCATGCACCTGGCGTACGCCCGCCGGTGCCCGACCTCCTCCGCGGTCAGCGCCGGCGGCTTCTCCTCCAGCTCGTCCGGGATCGGCACGCTGTACTTCGCGCAGGTCTTCTGGGCCTCCGTCCACTTCGGGTCGCCCTTCTTCGGGACCCCGGGCGCCCGCAGGTCGACCCTGCCCCGGGGATCCGGGTCCGGCACCTGGAAGCCCCGCTCGCGCAGGCAGGCGACCCACTGCCGCTGCGCCTCCACGTACTCGGCGACGACTCCGGTGGCGGCCGCCGACGTCGACGGCGGGGTGCCCGGGCCGCCCGCGGTGGCGACCGCCGGCGGCTGGTCCTCCGCGCCGCAGGCGGCGAGCGCGACGACCAACGCGGTGGCCCCGAGGCCGACGAACCACGACCGTCGACGGCGGGATGGCATGGAACGGATCACCTGTTTTCCTATCTTTCAGGGCGGAAGAGGGGTGCAGTGGGTCGCCCCTCTGGGGGTGTGGGTGCTAGCGGCGGGTCACCGGCGACCAGCGCCAGCCGTCGGTGGAGCCGTACAGGGTGCCGTCGGCGTCGTCGGAGGCGTAGAACCAGCCGTCCGGAGTACGGCGGACCGGTCCGGCGGTGGTCGGCAGGCCCACGAGTTCGACCGCCTGGTACGCGCCGCCGTCCCGGGCCGCCCAGTAGCGGCGGGCGTCGGCGTTCCGGCCGTTCACGAGCTGGAACAGCACGTGGGTGCCGTCGGCGGTCACGAACGACCCTTTCGTGGCCGGCTCGTCCGGCAGGTGGGCGTCGGTGAGCCGCTGCCACCGTTCGCCGGTGCCGTCGGTGCGGTAGACGGCCCGGGCATCGCCGCCGGTGGTCGCGGCGTACGTCGTCGCCGTCCCGGTCACCGCCAGCAGCGGCGCCTCGCACCTCTCCTCCGGGCAGGCCGGCGCGTCGGCGAAGACGTGGGTGGACCAACTGCGGCCGGCGTCCGCGCTCGTCGAGACGGCGGGACGGCCCGTCGCCGGGTCGGTGCCCGCGACCCGGAGGCGACCAGCCGACTTCTCGACCCGCAGCTCGTCCGTCCACATCGTCAGCGGCGGCTGCTCGGCCAGTGGCGCCACCGTGCGGGTCGCCGGATCCACGGCGTGCAGGGTGCACGGCGTTCCGACCTGCGGCGACCAGCAGATCGGTGCGCCACCGGCCGGCACCGCATCGGCGGTACCGGCGGACCGGGCGGCGGCCCAGGTGCGACCGCCGTCGAGGCTGGCCAGCAGGGTCCGGTCGGCGCCTGGCCGGTTGCGGGGCACGGCCGCGACGAGCGTGTCGGGACCGAGCACCGCCAGCGCGCTGACGGTGATCGGCGTACCCCGGTCGCTCCAGGTCCGGCCGCCGTCCGTGGAGCCCACCAGGGCGACGGTCTGCTTCTGCTGGCACGGTCCGCCGGTGCACGTCGACAGGGACAGGTACAGGTGGTTGCGGTCGACGGCACCGGACCACTGGATTCGCCGTCCGGACGCCGGATCGGGGTCCCCGGTCGGGGCGGTCCGGCCGGCGGCGGGTGGCCCGTCGACCGGCGCAGGTACCGGCGCCAGCAGGTTCACGGCGGCGACGGCGACCACGGTGAGGGCGGTGGCCCCGGCCACGGTCGTCGCCGCGAGCCGTCGACGGTGCCGGCGTCGGCCGGCGTCGTACACCTCGTCCGCCGTCAGCCGGCTCGGCCGCGCCGACGAGCCCGCGGCATCCTCGAAGAGCTCACGCAGTCCGGTCATGGCCTTCCCTCCATGGCGCAGGCGAGGCTCGGAACGGCGTCGCCGAGGAGCTGGCGGAGCGTCGCGAGGCCGCGCGCCGTCTGGCTCTTGACCGTGCCCTCGGAACACTTCAGCGCCGCGGCCGTCTCGGCCACGTCGAGCCCCTGGTAGAACCGGCAGATCAGGGTCACCCGCTGGCGCGGTGGCACCTGCCGCAGCGCCTGGGCGAACGCCACCCGGCGGGCCGCCGCCTCGGCGTCGTCGTCGGGACCGGCCACGTCGGGCGGCTCGGCGACGGTCCGCTCGCGGCGCCGCCACACCCGCCGGGTCTCCGACAGGTACGCCCGGATCAGGCAGGTGCGCACGTACGCGTCCACCGCCTGCGGGTCCCGGATCCGGTGCCAGTTCGCGGCGAGCCGGATGAAGGCGGCCTGCGCCAGATCCTCCGCCCAGTGCCAGTCGCCGCACATCAGGTAGGCGGTACGCCGCACCAGCTCACGCCGGGCCGCGAAGTACTCGCTGAACCGGCGCCGCTCCTCGTCCTCGTCGCGCATCCCGCTCCCTTCACCGATAGGTGCTCAGCGGGGGGCCGACCGGTTGCACGGGTGGCCGAAGTATTTCCGACGGCCGTCGGCGACGACGGTAGACCGACCATCGGGCGGCTCCCGGCGCGTACGGTGCGCCCCCTCGCGGGGAGCGGTGTGCGGGTGGGAGGCTGGACGAACCCACCACTGCACCACGTCACAGTGAGGTGACCCCTTATGACGGAACTGCCAGGCTCCGTGTCGATCCGGGAGGTCGGGCCGCGCGACGGGCTCCAGAACGAGGACCCGATCCCGACCGACGCCAAGGTGCGGCTGCTCGACGCCCTCTCGGGCACGGGCGTGCGGCGGATCGAGGCGGTCTCGTTCGTGCACCCGAAGGCGATCCCGCAGATGGCCGACGCCGACGAGGTGTGGCAGCGGGCCGCGAAGGCCGACGGGGTGCGCTACTCCGCGCTGGTGCCGAACACCCGGGGCGCGCAGCGCGCCCTCGCCGCCGGGTTCACCGAGATCGAGGTGGTGGTCTCCGCCAGCGACACGCACAACCGGCGCAACGTCAACCGCTCCACGGAAGAGTCGCTGGACGACATCGCCGAGCTGATCGACCTGCTGCACGGCGCCGGCGCGCAGGCCGAGGTGATCATCGCGACCAGCTTTGGCTGCCCGTACGAGGGGGACACCGACCCGGCCCGGGTGGCCGCCATCGTGGACCGGGTGGTCCGCGACGGCGCCGACCGCGTGGCGTTCGGCGACACCACCGGCATGGGTACGCCCCGCCGCGTCCGGGAGCTGCTGACCGCCGTACGCGACCGCAACGCCCAGATTCCCGTGCTGCTGCACTTCCACAACACCCGGGGCACCGCGCTGGCGAACATGCTCACCGCGCTGGAGCTGGGCGTGACCGAGTTCGACGCCAGCGTCGGCGGCCTCGGCGGCTGCCCGTACGCGCCGGGCGCCAGCGGCAACCTCGCCACGGAGGAGGCGGTGCACATGCTGCACGACATGGGCATCGACACCGGCATCGACCTGGCCGCCCTGATCGAGGTGGCGGAACTGGCCGAGCGCCTCGTCGGCCGTCAGCTCCCCTCCGGCGTCCTCCGCGCCGGCCCCCGCACCCGCCTGACCCCCCACCCCGCCTGACCCCCACCCCTCCTCCCCCCACCCTCACCCCGCCTGTCATAAGTCACGAATGCCGCAAAAACGGGGCCGAAAAGTGCAAGATCGCGGCGCGACGGGCCGGGGTGGGGTTGAGGGGTGTCGGGGGCGGGCCGATGCGCTAGCCTAACGATCGTTCAGGTCGGTTCGGTTGCCCACGAGGCGGCGGGCCACGGTGGCGGCGGTAGGGGGTCGGCGTGACGCTCGACGGTGAGGCTCTGGAGCAGCTGCGCAAGCGGGCCCGGGCCGGCGGTGCGGACAAGTACCACGCGGCGAACGCCGCCAAGGGCAAGCTCTTCGCCCGGGAGCGGGTCGCCCTCCTGGTGGACGAGGGCTCCTTCGTCGAGGACGGCCTCTACGCCAACGCGATGGCCGAGGGCCTGCCGGCCGACGGCGTGGTCACCGGCACCGCCACCATCGACGGCCGCCAGGTCTGCCTCATGGCGAACGACTCCACGGTCAAGGCCGGCAGCTGGGGCGCCCGGACCGTCGAGAAGATCATCCGGATCATCGAGCGGGCCTACTCCACCGGCGTGCCGATGGTCTACCTGGTCGACTCGGCCGGTGCCCGGATCACCGACCAGGTCGAGCTGTTCCCCGGCCGACGCGGCGCCGGGAAGATCTTCTGGAACCAGGTCCGCGCCTCCGGCTCGATCCCGCAGGTCTGCGCGCTGTTCGGGCCGAGCGCGGCCGGCGGGGCGTACATTCCGGCGTTCTGCGACGTGGTCGCGATGGTCGACGGCAACGCCAGCATGTACCTCGGCTCCGACCGGATGGTCGAGATGGTCACCGGGGAGAAGACCACCCTGGAGGCGATGGGCGGGGCCAAGGTGCACTGCGCCGAGTCGGGCGTCGGGCACTTCCTCTGCAAGACCGAGGCTGACGCGCTCGACGTGGTGAAGCGCTACCTGTCCTACCTCCCGGCCAACTGGACGCAGGTACCGCCGGCCGCCGAGGCGGTGCCGGCGCCGGAGAAGGCCGACCTCGCCGCGCTGGTGCCGGCGAGCGAGCGGCAGGCGTTCGACATGCGGCGGTACGTCAAGGGCCTGCTCGACGACGGCTCCTTCTTCGAGATCCAGGCGCTCTGGGCCAAGGAGCTGACCATCGGCTTCGGCCGGCTGAACGGCGAGGTCGTCGGCGTGGTCGGCAACAACTCCATGTTCAAGGGCGGGGTGCTCTTCGTCGACTCGGCCGACAAGGCGACCCGGTTCGTGCAGCTCTGCGACGCGTTCAACGTGCCGCTGCTCTTCCTCTCCGACGTGCCCGGGTTCATGGTCGGCAGCGCGGTGGAGAAGCAGGGCATCATCCGGCACGGCGCCAAGATGATCACCGCGATCTCCGAGGCCACCGTGCCGAAGATCTGCGTGGTGGTCCGCAAGGCGTACGGCGCCGGCCTGTACGCGATGGCCGGGCCCGGCTTCGAGCCGGACGCCACGATCGCGCTGCCCACCGCCAAGATCGCGGTGATGGGCGCCGAGGCGGCGGTCAACGCGGTCTACGCCAACAAGATCGCCGCGATCGCCGACGAGGCCGAGCGGGCCGCCTTCGTCGCCGCCAAGCGCGAGGAGTACGAGCGCGACATCGACATCGTCCGGCTCGCCAGCGAACTGGTGGTGGACGCGATCGTCGAGCCGCACGAGCTGCGCGCCGAGCTGACCCGCCGGTTCGCCGCCGCCCGCACCAAGGAGCGGCACTTCTCCCGGCGCCGGCACGGCGTCACCCCGGTCTGATCCCGCCGCTGGCCCCACCCGGCCGGCGCGGGACCGACCCGCACCAGCGACCCGTCCCGGCGTCACGAGCGCCCGGCGGCCCGTCACACAGGAGGAATCCATGGACTTCCGGCTCACCGAGGAGCAAGAGGCGCTGCGGGAGAGCGTGCGGGAATTCGCGCGCGAGGTGGTGGCCCCGGTCATCGCGGAGCACTACGAGAAGCACACCTTCCCGTACGAGGTGATCCGGCAGATGGGCAAGATGGGCCTGTTCGGGCTGCCCTTCGGCGAGGAGCACGGCGGCATGGGCGGCGACTACTTCGCGCTCTGCCTCGCCCTGGAGGAGCTGGCCCGGGTCGACTCCAGCGTGGCGATCACCCTGGAGGCGGCGGTGTCGCTGGGCGCGATGCCGATCTACCGTTTCGGCACCGAGGAGCAGAAGGCGCAGTGGCTGCCGAAGCTGCTCAGCGGCGAGGCGCTGGCCGGCTTCGGCCTCACGGAGCCCGGCTTCGGTTCGGACGCGGGCGGCACGCAGACGCGCGCGGTGCTCGACGAGGCCACGGGCGAGTGGGTGATCAACGGCTCGAAGGCGTTCATCACCAACTCGGGCACCGACATCACCGCCCTGGTCACCGTCACCGCGGTCACCGGCATCCGCCCGGACGGCGCCAAGGAGCTGTCCACCATCATCGTCCCCTCCGGCACCCCGGGCTTCAGCGTCGCGCCGGGCTACTCCAAGGTCGGCTGGACCGCCTCGGACACCCACGAGCTGACCTTCGACGACTGCCGGGTGCCGGCGGCCAACCTGCTCGGCGAGCGCGGCCGGGGCTTCGCCCAGTTCCTGCGCATCCTCGACGAGGGCCGGATCGCCATCGCCGCCCTGGCCGTGGGCCTCGCCCAGGGCTGCGTCGACGAGTCGATCAAGTATGCGAAGGAGCGCCAGGCGTTCGGCCAGCCGATCGGCAACTACCAGGCGATCCAGTTCAAGATCGCCGACATGGAGATGAAGGCGCACACGGCCCGGCTGGCCTACTACGACGCCGCCGCCCGGATGCTCGCTGGCGAGCCGTTCAAGCGGCAGGCCGCCATCGCCAAGCTGCACGCCAGCACCGTCGCCGTCGACAACGCCCGGGAGGCGACCCAGATCCACGGCGGCTACGGCTTCATGAACGAGTACCCGGTGGCGCGCTTCTGGCGTGACTCCAAGATCCTGGAGATCGGCGAGGGTACGTCCGAGGTGCAGCGCATGATCATCGCGCGCGACCTGGGCATGTGACGTCGCCGGGCCCGGCGGCGTCGGGCAGTCGAACCCCCGCCGCCGGCCCGGCCCCGCGCTTCCGGCGACCGGCCCCGGCGAGCCCCCGGCCCCGCGCCCCCGTCGACCGGCCCACGGCCGGACGCGGTCCCGCGCCACCGTCAACCGGCCCACGGCCGGGCCCGCTGTCGGATATCCGCACCGCAGCGTCGGCAGGGCGACGCTCGGCTGCCGCCGGTCGCACCCCGTCCGTACTCTTCCTGCCCATGACTCCGGTGCATGATCGTTCGCGGCATCCGGGCGGTCCTACCGGTTTGCCGGAGCTGTTGCGCGGGCACCGGCTCGCCGCCGGCCTCACCCAGGCCGAGCTGGCGGCCCGGGCCGGCGTCGGTGTCCGCACCGTCCGTGACCTGGAGCGGGGCCGGTCGTCCCGGCCGCAGCGCACCACCGTCGAGCTGCTCGTCGGCGCGCTGGAGCTGACCGGTGCCGCCCGGTCGGCGTTCCTCGCCGCCGCCCGGGGGCAGGCGCCGGCTGCGCCGCCGGTCGCCCCGGTCGGTGCCCCGCCGGCTCGCCTCGACGCCGACCAGCACGTCGGTACGCCGGTCGCGCTCCCGCTCCCGGTCGCGCTGATCGGCCGGGACACCGACCTCGCCGAGCTGGTCGGGCTGCTCACCGACGGGCGCGGTCCCCGGCTGGTGAGCCTGGTCGGGCTGGCCGGCGTCGGCAAGACCGCGCTCGCCCTGTCGGTGGCCCACGCGGTCGTCGACCAGTACCCCGGCGGGGCGGCCGGTGTGCTCATCGGCGAGGGCTCCGACGCCGCCGACGTGCTCGCCGCCTCCGTGGCCGTCTTCGGGGTCGGCCGGATGCCCGAGCTGGCCGCCCGACTCGACGGCCGGCCGGCGCTGCTGCTCGTGGACGCGGCCGAGCGGGCGCCCGATGCCGTCGCCGAGACGGTGCACCGGCTCGCCGGCGCGGTGCCGTCGCTGCGGGTGCTGGTCACCGGCCGGCACCCGGTGGGCCTGCCCGGGGAGCGGGTGTGGCCGGTCTCCCCGCTCGACGTACCCCCGCCGGGGAGCGAGCGGGCCGGCCCGTCGGCGCTGGCCGACTACCCCGCGGTGGCGCTGTTCACCGCCCGGCTCGCCCAGGTCCGCCGGGAGCCGCCCTGCCCGGCCGAGCTGCCCGCCCTGGCCGCGCTGGTACGCCGCCTCGGCGGCCTGCCGCTGGCCATCGAGCTGATGGCGGCCCGGGGCCGGATCCTCGACCTCACCGAGCTGCTCGACCGGTACGGGGACCGCGTCCTCGACCTGGCCACCTCGTCGGGGGCGGCCGAGCGTCCGGGCTGGGACACGGCGGAGCCGAGCCGCGTGGAGGGCCCCCGGGCGGCGGTGGCCGAGACGCTGCGGGACGCGGTGGCCACCAGCTACCGTCTCCTCGCCCCCGCCGAGCGGGCCGCGTTGCGCCGGCTCGCCGCCTTCGGCAACCGCTGGTCGGTCGAGCTGGCCGAGGAGGTGCTCGCCGACGACGCCGACCGGGACGGCAGGGTCGCGGTGGACCCGGTCCCGCTGCTGGACCGGTTCCTGGAACTCGGCCTGCTGAGCGTCCGGGGCACCGGGCCGTTCCGGTTCCGCCTGCTCGACGCCGTACGGGACTTCGCCGCCGAGCAGGCCACCGCCGGCGAGCTGACCGCGATCCGGCGTCGGCACGCCCGGGTCGTCGCGCGCCTGGTGGCCCGGACCGCGCCGGAGCTGGCGGGCGCCGATCTGCCGGCCGCGGTGCACCGGCTGGACGAGGTGAGCGGCGACATCAGCTCCGCCCTGGCGCACGCCGCCGTCGACGACCCGTTGACGGCGCTCCGGTTGGCGGCGGCGCTGTCCCGGTGGTGGCGCTTCCGGGGGCGGGACGTCCCCGGCCGGCAGTGGCTGCGCCGGCTGCTGGCGGATCCGCGTACCGCCGACGCCGACCCGGTGCTGCGGGCCTGGGCGTCCCTGGGGGTGGCCCGGCTCGCCGCCGAGCACGGCGCCGGGGCCGAGGAGGTGCCGGCGGCGCTGGCGGCGCTGGCCGCGTTCCGGGACGCCGGCGACGTCACCGGGGAGGTGGAGGCACGGGCGGTGCTCTGCGCGCTGCTGGTCGCCGTCGGCCGACACGACGAGGCGCGGGAGCAGGCCGAGGCGGTGCTCGCGCTGGCCGGCCGGGGCGGCCGGGTCCGGGACATGGCGGTGGCGCAGAACAACCTCGCCTGGCACGACGTCCGGGTCGGCGACCTTGCGGCGGCCCGCCGCCGGCTGGCAGCGGTCGACCGGCTCGCCGCCCAGTGCGGGGAGCAGTGGCTGCGGGTGCTCGCGCGGGCCAACCTCGCCGAGGTGTCCCGCCTGGAGGGCCGGTACGCCGACGCCGTCGACCAGGGCCGGCGGGTGCTGGCGGCGCTGGCCGACCTCGGCGACCCCGGCCACCGTCACCGGGTGCTCGGCACCGTGGGCCTGGCGCTGGCCCGGGACGGGCGCCCCACCGAGGCGGCCGAGGTGCTGGCCGCGCTGCGCCCGACCGCGACCCCGGTGTCGCCGCGTCTCGGGGAGGCCGGGTGGCCCGGGGGTGCCCGCCGGGCGCCGGTGCGCGGGACACGCCCCGAGGACGGGATCTGCGCGTTGATCGAGGGGAACCTGGCCCTGCGCCGGGGCGATCGCGAGCTGGCGGCGGAGTGGTTCGCCGCCGCCGCGGAGGCCGGCGCCGAGGGCCAGAACCGGCGCGACGTGGTGGAGGCGTTGGTGGGACTGGCCGCGAGCACGGCGGACCCCACCGTGCTGGACCGCCTCGACCGGGCCTGCCGACGCAGCGGCATCCGACTGCTGCCGCAGGAGGAGGAACTGCTCTACGCGCTGACGGCGGGCCGGCGCGGCGGCAGCCCCGCGACCACGTAGACCGGCCACGGCTGGCCGCGCCGTGGCCGGGAGTGGGTGTGCCCCGCGGAGCGGGCCGGGGGTGGCGCGGGCGACGAAGCCCCTCTTGCTACCCCTCGCTCGTCGCCCGCGCCGTCACCCCCCGGTGCGTCCCCACTGCCCGAAGACTAGCCACCGCGCGCTCGCGACTCCGTCCGGTTTGATCGACTATCTCCCGTGGGCGCGGCACTTCTGCCGCTCTTTCTGCCGGTGCCCGGTAGCGCCCTGATCGACCGGTCAGGCCGGGGCGGTCGCGCCGTCCCCGGTCGGGGCCGACTCGCTGCTCCCGGCGGTGGCGCCCGGGTGGACGGCGTCCCGCACCCGGCGCAGGCCGTCGAGCAGGGCGTCCAGCGCCGCCGGCTCGAGCTGGCCGGTGAACCACTGCTCGATGATCCGCAGGTGCCCGGGCATGGTCTCGTCGAGCCGCTGCATGCCGGCGGCCGTGACCACCGCGTACGAGCTGCGCCGGTCGGAGGGGCAGGCGCGCCGGGTGAGCAGGCCGTCGCGCTCCATCCGGTCGACCACCCGGGTGACCCCGCTCGTGGAGAGGGAGGTCTGCGCGGCCAGGTCGGTCATCCGCAGCTGGTTGCCCGGCGAGCGGGCGAGCCGGGTCAGCACCTCGAACTCGACGGGCGAGAGGCCGTGCTCCTCGAACTGGGCGGCGAACCGGGCCGACAGCCCGGCGTGCGCCTCGTAGAGCAGGCCGACGGCGGTGATCCGGGGATCGTCGAACGCGTTCTGGTTCACCTGTTCATCCTAGCAGTACTTGACACAAGGAATATTGCTGGCTCTATAGTTGCTGAAGCAGTCGTTGAGCAGCTCAATCAAGCTTCCACGGAGGGCAGTTTCCATGACCAGCAGCACCGCACCGGTTACCCGCGACTGGGACGGCCTCACCATCCCGAGTGCCGGCACCTACGCGCTGGACGCGGCGCACAGGCGCGTGGGCTTCGTCGCCCGGCACATGATGGTCAGCAAGGTACGCGGTGAATTCGCGGACGCCTCCGCCACCATCACCGTCGCCGACGACCCGCTGCAGTCCTCGGTGACCGCGACCATCCAGGCCGCCAGCATCAACACCAACCAGGCCGACCGGGACGCGCACCTGCGCAGCCCGGAGTTCCTGGACGCCGAGGCGTTCCCGACGCTGGAGTACCGCAGCACCGGCGTCAAGTCCCGCGACGGCAACGAGTTCGTCCTCTCGGGCGAGCTGACGGTCAAGGGCGTCACCCGCCCGGTCGACCTGGAGGTCGAGTTCGAGGGCGTCGGCCGCAGCCCGTTCGGTCAGGACATCTTCGGCTTCTCCGCCTCGACCGAAATCGACCGCGAGGAGTTCGGCCTGACCTGGAACGTCGCCCTGGAGACCGGCGGCGTGCTGGTCGGCAAGAAGATCAAGATCGAGATCGAGGGCGAGGCCGTCCGCCAGGCCTGATCCGCCGTACCGCAGCCGGGCCCGCGCCGCACCACGGCGCGGGCCCGACGTGTGTCCACGGGCAAGAGCCCGGCCGGTGCGATTTGTCACGACTCATTCGCGGCCCGGTCCGCGTAGCGGGCCGTACGGGCTGGGTAGAGATGCCGCCGGGAGCGTGCTTGCCGGCCGGTTGCGGCCGTCCCGGCCGCTGGACAGCCGGGTTCCGCCTCTGGTCCCGGCGAGGTCGGCGCTCTTACCGTGATGGTTCACCACGCGCATTCCGGGCCCGGCGCGGTCCCGACTGCGCCTCGCGCCGGGAGGAAACATGGGCAGGGACGTCGAGCAGGGCGCCTTCTCCCGGGAGGACCGGGTCCGTTACCGGCAGAAGGTCCGGCGGTGCCTGGACGTCTTCGCCCTGATGCTGGACGACTTCGGCTTCGACGCCGACCGCCCCATGACCGGGCTGGAGATCGAACTGAACCTGGTCGACTCGTCCGCCGAGCCGGCGATGCGCAACGACCAGATCCTCGCCGACATCGCCGATCCGCTCTTCCAGACCGAGCTGGGGCAGTTCAACCTGGAGCTGAACGCGCCACCCCGGCTGATCGAGGGGTCGGGCTTCGCCGACTACGAGCGGGACCTGCGCAGCAGCCTCACCCGGGCCGACGAGCGGGCGACCCGGTCGGACGCGAAGATCGTCCTGGTCGGCATCCTGCCGACCCTCACCGAGCGGCACCTGGTGGTGGACAACCTCTCCACCGACGAGCGCTACCGGGTGCTCAACGACCAGATCGTCGGCGCTCGCGGCGAGGACATCGAACTCGACATCCGGGGTGTCGAGCGGTTGCAGACCCACACCGACTCGATCGCCCCCGAAGCCGCCTGCACCAGCCTCCAGTTCCACCTCCAGGTCGCTCCGGACAGCTTCGCCGACTACTGGAACGCCTCCCAGGCCATCGCCGGGGTGCAGGTGGCCGTCGGGGCGAACTCGCCGTTCCTCTACGGCCGGCAACTCTGGGCGGAGACCCGGATCGCCCTGTTCGAGCAGGCCACCGACACCCGGCCGGACGAGCTGAAGGCCCAGGGCGTACGCCCTCGGGTCTGGTTCGGGGAACGCTGGATCACCTCGATCTTCGACCTGTTCGAGGAGAACGTCCGCTACTTCCCGCCGCTGCTGCCGATCTGCGAGGACGAGGACCCGGTCGAGGTGCTGCACGGCGGCGGCGTACCGGAGCTGGGCGAGCTGCGCCTGCACAACGGCACCGTCTACCGGTGGAACCGGCCGGTCTACGACATCATGAACGGCCGCCCACACCTGCGGGTGGAGAACCGGGTGCTGCCGGCCGGCCCGACCGTGGTCGACATGCTGGCCAACGCCGCCTTCTACTTCGGCCTGGCCCGGGGGCTGGCCGAGGCGGACCGGCCGATCTGGAGCCAGCTCACCTTCAGCTCGGCGGAGGAGAACTTCCACGCCGCCGCCCGGCGCGGCATGGACGCCGTCCTGCACTGGCCCCGCCTCGGCGAGGTGCCGGTGACCAAGCTGGTCCTGGACGTCCTGCTGCCCAAGGCCGCCGCCGGGCTGGACCGGTTCGGGGTGGCGCCGGCCGAACGCGACCGGCTGCTCGGCATCATCGAGCAGCGCTGCCGGACGGGCCGCAACGGCGCCGTCTGGCAGACCGAGGCGGTCTGGGCGGCCGAGCGGCACCGGGGCATGGACCGGGACGCCGCCCTGCACCACATGGTGCAGCGCTACGCCGAACTGCAACGCGGCAACGAGCCCGTGCACACCTGGCCGGTCGACTGACCGACCCGCCGTGGCGGGACCCGGGCGGCCCGGTGGTGGCACCGCTGCCCGGCACCCGTGAGGTCCGCCCGCACTCCCTCAGCGGGTGCGGTGGCCGGAGCGGGGACGGCCGCCGTCGGGCCCGCGATCCTCCGCGTCGGGGTCCAGGGACGCGACGGGCTGCCCGTCGGACGTCGGCACCGCCGGGTCCGCCCCGGAAGCCGGTGCGGCGGGTTCCCCGGTCGGCGCGGCCGGTTCCCCGGCCCGCTCCGGAACGTCGGACGTCGGGCGAAGGGCACCGGTGTCGACACGGGCCGGGGCGCCGCGCTCCTCCGACACCAGGTCACCGGGCACGACGGTCAGCTCGCCGGTGCGCTGCCGGGGCACCGCCACCGGGCCGCGCCCCGCGGCCCGCTGGGCGAGCGCGGCGACCAGGACGGAACCGCCGACCCCGACGATCACCGCGTACGGGGCGGTCAGGTGTGCCGACACCTGCTCCGGGCTGATCGCGGTCACCCTCGGCACCGCCAGGAAGTACGCGATCGCGACCAACAGGGGACCGGCAGCGCCCGAGGCGGCCGCCCCGACCCGCCGGTCGGCGTGCCGGGCGCTGCCCCGAGCGGCCAGAGTCCCGATCACCAGCGCGGAGCCGAGCGACAGCAGCGCCCCGGGCCAGTAGAAGTAGTCCCGGATCCAGAACCGTCCGTCGTCGGAGCTGAGCTGCCAGATGCCGAGTTGGGCGCTGGCCAGCCCGCGTCCGGCCAGCACCCCGTCGAGCACGGCGACCACGGCGAGCAGCCAGAGCCAGCCCACGGTGGCGATCACGTTGTTGGCGGCGGCCCGTGAGCGCAGGGCCCAGACGGCCGTCGACACCCCGACCAGGACGCCGACCGCCGCGTACGTGGCGGCGACGTTCCGGGGGGAGCCGGTGTCCGCCGCCACGGCCGTCCGCGCCGGCACGGCCACCAGCAGCACGGTGACCAGCGCGCCCACCCCGGCGGCCACGGCGAGCGCGACGTGCCGGAGGACGCTGCCGCCGGGCCCGGCGTCGGGCTCGACCGCCGTCGCGGCGTCGGGGGCGCCGCCGGGCACCGGGGCGCGGTCGCGCAGCCGCTGGGCGCACACCGCGCCGAAGACCGTCGAGGTGGCCGCGATCCAGGTGGCCCAGACGAGGCCGGCCACCCAGGCGGTCGCGCCGGCGGTGGCGTCCGCCGGTGCCCAGTTGATGATGCCCAGCCCGTAGCCGAAGCCCAGTTGGGCCGCGCCCGTGCCGGCAGCGACGCCGACCGCGACCGCGATCGATCCTCCCCAGCCACGTCTGGCCATGCCGGGGAGCGTAACGTCCCGTGCTCGGCGCGGCGAGTCGTCACGGTTCCGTCGGGGTGACCGCGGCCGCGTCGGGCTTGGCGGGGCCGGGTACGGTCGCCGGTGATCGAGGCGGTGGACGGCATGACGGACGGGTACACGGGCGAGGGCGCCGGCGCGCGGGACGACGCCGGGGCGGGCCGGACGACCACGCTGCTCGGCGGCGGGCTGGTCGTCGTGCTGCTCGCCGCCGTGGGCGCGACGGGTGGCTGGCTCCTGGCCGGCGAGAACGACGGACCCACCCCGCCGGACGCGGCGGCGGCCGCTGCGCCCACCGGCACCCGGAGCGCCGCCCACCCGACGCCGGGGCGGTCGACGTCGTCGCCGGCGCGGACGAGCGCGCCGACCCGCCCCGCCGGCCTGACGGTCCCCGAGGTGGTCGGGGAGGACTTCGCCGACGCCCGTGACGAGTTGCGTGAGCGGCGGCTGGGCTGGCGACTGGTCTTCCTGGGCGGCGCGGGGCGGACGGTGGAGCGCACCTCCCCGGCGGTCGGGACGCAGGTGCGGCCGGGGCGCACCGTGACGCTCTACGTGAGCGGTCCGGCCCCGGCCGCGACGGTGCCGGACGTGGTGGGCGACGACTGCGACGAGGCGGGGGACGACCTCGTCGACGAGGGCTTCTACCCGCAGTACGGTTCGGGCCGGACCGGCACCGTCACCCGCCAGGACCCGCCCGGCGACAGCACGGGCAGGTGGAACGACCAGGTGTCGATCTGGTGCGGTGCGGCACCGGCGGGCTCGGGCTCCGCCACCCCGACGCCGTGACGGAGCGTCCGGCACGCTGATCCCGGCCGATGGCCGTCCGGACCGCTAGGTTGGCGGTCAGGGGCCACGACGCCCGCCCGGGCCGGGAAGGGACGCGCGATGAGCGAGCGTCAGCGAGCGAATGATCGGCGCAGTGCGTTGGTGTCTCGTGTCGGCACGCAGCGGAGCGGAGTGCCGGCATGAGCGACGACCGCCCGGAACCGCCCGCCGGGGGACCCGACGACCGGACCCGCCCGCTGCCCCCGTCCGGCGACGCGCCCGCCGGGCCGGAGCCGGCCGACCGCACCCAGCGGCTGCCCGGCCCGAAGGGCCCTCCGCCCGCCGGGGGCGACGCCACCCGGTCGATGCCCGTCGACCGCGCCGCCCCGCTGGACCGTACGGCCGCCATGCCGCCCGAGCGGTCCGGCCCGGCGGCCTGGTCCGGGCGCGCGGAGGTGCCGCCGCCCCGGCCGGCGGATCCCCGCGAGGCCGCCGAGTGGTACGCCGAGGAGCCCGGCGGCCGGCGCTGGTGGCTGCCGATCCTGTGGGGGGTGGTCGTGCTGCTGCTGCTCGGCCTGCTCGGGGTCGGGCTGTGGCTGGCCCTCCAGTCCGCGGACGACGACGAACCGGCCGTCCCGGGCCTGTCGCCCTCCCCGTCGGTCACCCGCGCGTCGCCGACGACTCCCGCGCCGACCTCGGCCGTCCCGACCACCCCCTCTCCCTCCGCGCCGCCGACCACCTCGGCGGCGGCACAGGTGCCGATGCCGCCCGTGGTGAACCTGCCGCTGGCGACGGCGCAGGCGATCCTGGACGACCTCGGGCTGGGTCACCGGGTGGAGTACCAGGAGTCCGACCGCCCCGAGGGCACCGTGATCCGCACCGACCCGGAGGCCGGGGAGCTCGTCCCCGACGGGGATGAGGTCACCCTGGTGGTGTCCCGTGGCGCGCCCTCGCCGTCCGGCGGCGAACCCACGCCGACGACGGCCGGGCCGACCGCCACCAGGTGAGCCGTCGCTGACCGGGCTGCCCGGGACCGTCACCGCTCCGGGTGGTGCACGAACGAGTGGTGGCCGGCCGGATCACCACATCCGGCGTCTGGTTCCGACCAGGCCGAGCCCGGCCAGCGAGATGGCCAGACCGAAGACCCCGGACCAGAAGAGGGAACGGTGGACGTCGTCCGGCGACTGTCGGGCGGCCTCGGCGGTGCCGCCCGACGATCCGACCGGCACGTCGGTCCCGACCGCGGTTCCGGGCTCGTCGGCGGCGCCGAGTGTGCCCGCTCCGTCCGGGGAGTACGGGGAGTCGGAGGCATCCTGCCCGTCGTCGCCGTCCGACGGGTCATCGGCCACGGTGATCTCCGGTGCGGGGACCGGGGTGGTCAGCCGGGTGGTGGACGACAGGGCGGGGTCGCGGACCACGACCACCAGTGCCGTGGCGGCGCCGATCAGCGCCAGGATTCCGAAGGCGTAGGCGATGCGGGAGCGGTGGTGCCGCCGCGCGGCGGACTGATTGACCATGGCCATCCCAGGTTCGGGGTCCTGGACGCGCGGGGTGGAACCTGCCGGGGTGGGCGTACCTCATTCTATGGCGGGGCACGCCCCCCGGCTGCCGATCGCGGAGCTCAGCCCACCCGGAGCGGGGTGCGGGTGACGGGCCGGCGTGGTGCCCGCACGGCGTGCGTACGGGGCTCGGGAGCTGCCCGCAGCTGGCGCAGACCCTCCCGCTGGACGAAGATCGACCGCCGGTTGACCGCGTCCCCCGAAGCGTTCAACTCGTAGCCGTCGAGCCAGATCCAGCCGTCGTAGGTCGGCCAGTCGAGCACCCGGATGACCCGGAACGTGATGGGACTGAGGAACTGGACACTCGCCGCGCGAGTCACGTGCAGTACGTCACCGGAGCGGGGAAGCACATTGGCTCCTGGGGAGGGTCGGCCGGCGGACGGGCCGGCGGGAGCGGGTCGGGGGACGTCTCGGTGGCCGGCCACGGGGTCGTGCCCCTCGTGGACCGGTGGTGCGGGCGGTGGTGGTCGGGCCGTGCCCGCTGGTGGCGAACCGCCACCCGACCATCACCCGGCTGCTCCGGGTACCGCTCCCGCCGCCACAGCCAACTGGCGTGCAGCGGCGGGGTCATCAACCCGGGGCAGGTCTGGTTGTCGAAGGCCGGGCGGCCCCACCGGCGCGCGTCCCGTAGCCCGTGGGGTCACCACGGCGGGGGAGCGGACGGAGACGGTGAGTAACCCGTGCCATACGCACAGAGTGCATCAGCGACGTGCTTCATGCAAGTTGCACGTCGACTTTTGCCGATACGCGAGCGGCTCGCGCAGGCGACGCTTGAAGCCGTTCACGTATCGGCGGCACACTGGGATCCGGTTTCGCCCGTCGCGGCCGGCCGATGACCGGCACCACCCCCTCGCCGCGAACGACGCCCGCCGTTCGACGGTCGCGCCCCCGGCGGGCGACGGCAGCGGCGCGCGTGACGCGGAGGTGGGCCGGTGAAGGCCGACAGCCGGTGGTTCCGACCAGCGGACGGGGTGGTGAGGCCGTGAGCGAGCGGCGCAGCCCGACCATCCGGCGCCGCCGCCTGGGCGCGGAACTGCGGCGGCAGCGGGAGGCGGCCGGGATCACCATCGAGGTCGTCGCCGAGCAGTTGGAGTGCTCGGCGTCGAAGATCTCGCGGATCGAGACCGGTCACACGACGGCGACGCCGCGCGACGTGCGGGACATGCTCCGGATCTACGGGGTGGTGGGCGCCGAGAGCGACGAGTTGGTGCAGATCGCCCGGGAGGCGCGGCAGAAGGGCTGGTGGCACCCGTACAGCACGGTGCTGGTCGGCGCGTACGTCGGCCTGGAGGCCGCGGCCAGTTCGATCCGCGCGTACGAGCAGCAGGTGGTGCCCGGCCTGCTGGAGACCGAGGCGTACGCGAGCGCGATGATCCGCGCCGCGCGGCCGGACTTCACCCCTGACCAGGTCGCACAACGTGTCCGTGTCCGGCTCGGCCGTCAGTCGTTGCTGACACAGGATGATCCGGTCGATCTGTGGGTGGTGCTCGATGAGGCGGTGGTGAGCCGTCCGGTGGGTGGGGACGCGGTCATGCGTGACCAGCTCAACCGGCTGGTCGAGGTGGCGGAACTGCCGAACGTGACGCTGCAGATCCTGCCGTTCGAGGTGGGGGCGCACGCCGGTATGGACGGGACCTTCACGATCCTCAGCTTCCCCGAGCCCGGTGATCCGGATGTCGTGTACGCGGAGAACGCCACGGGTGGGCTCTTCCTGGAGAAGAGCGACGAACTGCAGAAGTACAGCTTCATCTTCGATCACGTCCGAGCGGCGGCCATTCGTCCGGAGGAGTCCATCGCACACATCGCGAAACTGGCAGAGGAGCCGTTGTGGAAATGGCGACCAAGGGGTTCCCCGTGGACCTGACGCAGGCAACGTGGTTCAAGAGCTCGAAGAGCGGGCCGAACTGTGACAACTGCGTGGAGGTGGCGTACGTGACGGGGGCGGTCGGCGTGCGGGACTCGAAGGACAAGACGGGTCCGGCCCTGGTCTTCGCCCCGGGCGACTGGCACGCCTTCGTCGCCGGCGCCAGGGGCGGCGGCTTCGGCCGGGACTGACGCGACCGGGAGGTGACGCGGTGTCCCCGTCCGGCGGGCAGCCGGGCGGGGGCATCGCCGTGCCCGCGTCCGGTCCGGCCGCGAAGAAGCCTGGACATCCCGTCGCCACATCGGGCCCGTGTCGTTGTACCCCTCGATACGGCGCTGGTCGACAACCCGCCGCACGAATCGGCAACCGAACGAGGCAGGCGAGACGGATGACGACGATCGGGTCAGACAACCTCACCAACGGGCCGGGCAAGCCGGAGCGCTTCGGGGGCAAGTACCGCGGGGCGCGCCGGGACACCGTCCTGACCGAGGTGGTGTCGACCGACACGGAGGTCGGTGGCCGGGAGGCCACGACGGCCGCGCCGGAGCAGGCGGGGCCGCTCTCCCTGCCGTCGCTGGATCCGAACCCGTTGACCGAGCCGTCGTTCCCGCCGGGCGGCTGGTCGATGGAGCCGACCGAGTCGCTGGCCGACCACCCGCTGCTCCGCGGGCTGCTGATGGAGCTGCCGCCGAAGGGCAGCGTCCCGCCGCCCGGATGGCTCGACCGCTGGTTCGAGGCGACCCGGGCGATCCTGGAGCTGCTATACGTGCAGGGCTCCGGCCGCTCGCGGTGACGCCGGCCGGGGCGGCGCGGCCCGCTCGGCGAGGCGGCTGTGCCGCAGCGCGTGGCGTACGCCGATGGCGGCGACCGCCAGCACCCCGACGGTGATCGCCGGCCCGGTCACCCCGGGCCCGAACAGCGGTTCCGGGGCGCTCGCCGCCGCCACCGCGGGCAGGATCGCCAGGCCCGTGACCTGTAACGGAAGCCCGACCAGCGGGTGCGCCGCGGCGGCCCGCAAGCCGTGCGGGGCCGGGGTCCCGGGCGCCGCGGCGAACGCCCCCGCGCCCGCCCGCAGCCGGCGCACCCGGCGCACGGTGCAGGCGGCGACGACGAGCACGGGCGCGGCGGCGAGGGTGAGGCCGGCGGCGGCCCGGTCCGCCGGGGTCGCGCCGGCGCTGGAGAGCCCGGCAACCAGCACGGCGGCCGTCAGGCCCAGGCCGGTCAGGGTCAGGGCGAGCAACCATCCGGTACGCCGGTGCAGGGCGTGGGCGCGGTCCAGCCGGGGCATCCCGTCCGCCAGCCAGCCGGCGGCGAGCCAGACGGTGGCCAGCGGCGCCAGCACGGTGAGGTGACTCTCCATGACGGAGAGCATTGCCCGTTCCCGACGCGCGCGAATCCGGGGCCGGCCCCCGTTCCTCCCGTAACGGCGTCCCGTAGGGGGCATCCTCCCGGTGTTATAGGGAAGTCGACATGTTTGTATCCCGATGGCTCCGCTCTACCCTCAGCTCGATCGGCACTCATCGATTATCGCCACGGACGTCGATGATCGGGTGTCGGTCGGAGGGAGGTAGAAGATGGGTCTTCCACGTAGGTCCCTACTCGTCGGGGTGGCCACCATGGCCATGGTGGCCACCGCCACGCCCGCCATGGCCGCCGAGCCCGTCGGCACGATCCGGGCCGCGGGCGGCGCCACGGCCGTGGCCGACAGCTACATCGTCGTCTTCAAGGACACCGCGGTCGCCCGTACCACCGTCGGTGACACCGCGCAACGGCTGGTCGGCCGGCACGGCGGCACGGTGGCCCGCACCTACGGCGCCGCGCTGCGCGGCTTCGAGGTCCGGGTCGGCGCCGGGGCCGCCGCCCGGATCGCCGCGGACCCCGCCGTGGCGTACGTCGAGCAGAACCACACCGTGTCGATCGCCGGCACCCAGACCAACCCACCGTCCTGGGGCCTGGACCGGATCGACCAGCGGGCACTGCCGCTGGACAGCTCCTACACGTACCCGAACACGGCGAGCAACGTGCACGCCTACATCATCGACACCGGCATCCGGTTCAGCCACAGCGACTTCGGCGGCCGGGCCACCTCCGGCTACGACGCCGTCGACGGGGGCTCGGCCGACGACTGCAACGGGCACGGCACGCACGTCGCCGGCACCGTCGGCGGCTCGGCGTACGGGGTGGCGAAGGGCGTCCAGCTGGTCGGCGTCCGCGTGCTCAACTGCCAGGGCAGCGGCACGAACGCCGGCGTCATCGCCGGTGTCGACTGGGTGACCCAGAACGCGGTCAAGCCGGCCGTGGCCAACATGAGCCTCGGCGGCGGCGCGAACAGCACGCTCGACACCGCCGTGCGGAACTCCATCAACTCGGGCGTGAGCTACGGCCTGGCGGCCGGCAACGACTCGGGTGGGAACGCCTGCAACACCTCGCCCGCCCGGACCGCCGAGGGCATCACCGTCGGCTCGACGACCAACACGGACGCCCGGTCCTCGTTCTCCAACATCGGCACCTGCCTGGACATCTTCGCGCCCGGCTCGTCGATCACCTCGGCGTGGTACACCAGTGACTCCGCCACCAACACGATCAGCGGCACCTCGATGGCGACGCCGCACGTGGTCGGCGCGGCGGCCCTGGTGGCCAGCGCCAACCCGTCCTGGACGCCGCAGCAGGTCCGCGACTACCTGGTGAACAACGCCACCAACAACGTGGTGGGCAACCCGGGCACCGGCTCGCCGAACAAGCTGCTCTACGTCGTCAACGACGACACCCCGCCGACCAACGACTTCTCCGTCTCGGTCTCGCCGACCTCCGGCTCGACCGCGCCGGGCGGCTCGGTGACCGCCACGGTGGCCACCGCCACCACCAACGGCTCGGCCCAGTCGGTGAGCCTCTCCGCGAGCGGGCTGCCGTCCGGGGCGACCGCCTCGTTCAGCCCGGCCACCGTCACCTCGGGCGGTTCCTCGACGCTCACCATCAGCACCTCGGCGAGCACGGCGCCCGGCACCTACACCGTGACGGTCACGGGCACGGCGGCCTCCGGCAGCAAGAGCGCCACCTACTCGCTGACCGTGACCGGCACCGGCGGCGGCTGCTCCGGCACCAACGGCACCGACGTCGCGATCCCGGACACCGGTGTCACGGTGAGCAGCTCGATCCCGATCTCCGGGTGCGCCCGCAACGCCTCGTCGGCCTCGACCGTCGCGGTGAACATCGTGCACACCTACCGCGGTGACCTCGTCGTCGACCTGGTCGCTCCGGACGGCTCGTCCTACCGGCTGAAGAACAGCAACATCTGGGACGGCGCGGACAACATCAACACCACCTACACGGCGAACCTGTCGAGCGAGGCGGCGAACGGCACCTGGCAGCTGCGGGTGCGGGACGTCTACGCCGGCGACAGCGGCTACATCAACACCTGGACCCTGACCCTCTAGCCGAGTGCAAGGAAGGGCCCCTTCTCATCGCCTTGCGCGACAGGGAAGGGGCCCTTCCTGACGCCTGCCGGTTCCGGGTCAGACGGCGAAGGTGGACGGCCGCTCGGCGGCCGGGGGCGGCGGGACCGCCTTCCACAGGCCGGTCTTCTGCCCGGCGAGCCGGGCCAGGTAGGCCGGGTTGAGGATCACGTACCGGCGCCACAGCCGCTTCGGCTCCAGGCCGAGGCGCCAGAACCACTCCAGGCCGGCCCGCTGCATCCACGGCGGCGGCTGGCGCAGCAGCCCGGCGTGGTAGTCGAAGGCCGCCCCGACCGCCATCAGCGGCATGTCCAGCAGCGGCCGCATGGCGTACGCGAAGACCTCCTGGCGCGGGCAGCCCAGCCCGACCAGGACGAGCCGGGCCCCGCTGGCCTTGATCCGGTCGGCGATCTCGACGTCCTCGCCCGGCTGCACCGCCCGGAACTTGGACGGCTCCACGCCGGCGATCTTGAGTGCCGGGAACATCCGCTCGAGCGCCGGGATGAGCTTCGCCAGGGTCTCCTCCGTCGAGCCGTAGAGGTAGACCGGGAGGCCCTCGTCGGCGAACCGGGAGAGCACGTGCAGGGTCAGCGTGGGCCCGTAGACCCGGTCGGTGAGCCCCGCGCCGTGCAGCACGTTGAGCGCCCAGCGCACCGGCTGGCCGTCGGGGGTGACCACGTCGAAGGAGTTCAGCCGGGCGTTGTGCGCCGGGTCCAGCACCCCGGTCATCACCCCGTGCACGGCCAGCGCCGTCAGCGCCAGCGGGCGGCGCTCCTGCGCGGCCGCCACCACCTGCTCGGTCGCCGCGGCGTAGTCGGTGGCGTCGACCAGGACGCCGAGGACGTTCCGCTTGCCCCTGGCGGTCATGCTGCCGGCACCCACTTGTCCACGTTGGCCTCGTAGATCTCGCGCATGATCATGGGAACGTCGTAGACCTGCTTCCATTCCGGGTAGTCGGCCTGGAACGCCTCGTTCGAGCCGATCCACCACTTGTGGTCGCCGATCCGGTTGGCCTCGACGTACTCGGTGACCATCTCCTGGCCGGTGATCTGCTCGGCCAGCGCGAACGCCTCCCGGTTGGAGGTGTTGGAGTGTCGGCCGCCGCCGAGGTTGTAGACCGCCGCGGAACGCGGGTTGCGGAAGAACGCCTCGAACGCGGAGACCACGTCCGAGCTGTGGATCGCGTCCCGCACCTGCTTGCCCTGGTAGCCGAAGATCTTGTACGTCCGGCGCTCCATGTTGGCGCGCATCACGTACCCGAGGAAGCCGTGCAGCTCGGTGGCCGAGTGCGCCGGCCCGGTCAGCGTCCCGCCCCGGAAGCAGGCCGTCCGCATGTCGAAGTAGCGGCCGTACTCCTGCACCATGACGTCGGCCGCGACCTTCGAGGCGCCGAAGATCGAGTGCAGGCAGCCGTCGATGGACATGTCCTCGCGGATGCCCTGCTCGTACGGGTGGCCCGGCTCGATCTCCCACCGGGTCTCCAGCTCGACCAGGGGCAGGCTGTTCGGCCGGTCGCCGTAGACCTTGTTGGTGGAGCAGTGGATCACTGGCGCCTCGATGCAGTGCTCGCGCACGTTCTGCAGGACGTTGAGCGTGCCGGCGGCGTTGACGTCGAAGTCGGTGAACGGGTCGCGCACGGCCCAGTCGTGCGACGGCTGGGCGGCGGTGTGGATCACCACGGCGACGGCGCCCGCGTACCGCTTGAAGAGCTTGCCCAGCGCGGCCCGGTCCCGGATGTCGATGCTGTGGTGCGAGTACGCGCTCCCCAGCTCGTCGGTCAGGCGCCGCACGTTCCAGGCGGTCGAAGCCTCCTCGCCGAAGAACTCCTGCCGCATGTCGTTGTCGATGCCGACGACGTCGAGACCGAGGCCGGCGAAGTGCCGGACCGCCTCGGAGCCGATCAGCCCGCCCGACCCGGTCACGAATGCGACACTCACACGCCACTCCTGGTCCTCGGAGGCAGAATCCATCGGAGCATAGCGTGACGTACGGCACGGCCCCGATACGCCGCGAGGGCTCCGCATCGCTGCGGAGCCCTCGCGTATTGGTGGGGAAGGGGGGAGTTGAACCCCCACGCCCTTTCGGGCACACGGACCTGAACCGTGCGCGTCTGCCATTCCGCCACTTCCCCGTGGCCTGACCTCGAACACTGTAGTCTGTGCCGGTCCTGCTGTCTCCAGCGGGCCCCGGACATCCTACGTTGTCCGTGATCGTTGCGTCGATCGGTTACCGTCCGTCGAGGCGGTACCGTTCTCGGCGGACGAAAGACTAGCACGACGACAACGGCCCCACCGAACGGGCCGCCGCCAGCCGGCCGAGCGGCGTGTGAGCTGCGGACGCTCCGGCCGGATACCATCATGTCCTCGGGACCCGAGGAGGAGCCGGTGAGCGTGCTGCAACGCTTCGAGAAGCGTCTGGAAGGCCTGGTCGAGGGAGCCTTCGCCAAGGTCTTCAAAGGGGTGGTCCACCCCGTGGAGATCCTCAACGCCATGCAGCGGGAGGCCGAGGCGCACAAGGCGATCCTGGCCGGTGGGCGCACGTTGGTGCCCAACCGCTACGTGATCGATCTCTCGCCCTACGACCACAGTCGGCTGGCGCCGTACGCTGCCGCGCTGGCCCAGGAGCTGGCCCAGTCGCAGGCGGAGTTCATCGGCGAGCAGGCCTGGACGGTCTACGGCGACGTGATCGTCGAGATCGAACGCGGCGAGGGGCTGGACACGGGCATGTTCCGGGTCACCGCCGAGGTCTACACCGGCGGCGAGGTCGCCCCGGTCTCCGCGCCCGGCTACGACGCCGGCCCGCCCGCCTACCCGGCGTACGACCAGGGCGGCGGCTACGGCCCCCCGCCCGGCCACGGCGGCAGCCGCAACGTGCGGCTGGTCTCCGGCGACGGGCGCACCTATCCCCTCCAGATGGGCTCGACCGTGATCGGCCGTGGCGACCAGGCCAACCTGCGCCTGCCCGACGTCGGCATCTCGCGGCGACACGCCCGGCTGGACTTCGACGGCGGCCAGGTCGTGCTGACCGACCTGGGGTCGACCAACGGCACGATGGTCAACGGCCAGCGGGTCTCCGCCGTCGCGCTCAACCCCGGCGACATGATCCAGCTCGGCACCACGACGCTGACCTTCCGCGTGGACGGCTGATCCGCCTTGCCGGAACTCGTCATCACCGTCGCCCGGTTCGGGTTCCTCATCCTGCTGTGGATCTTCGTGTTCACGGTGGTCGGCGTGATCCGCCGGGACCTGTTCGCGGGGGCCCGGTCGGGCCGGCTGGTGGCCGCCCCGCGGGCGGTCGGGGCCTCGCTCGGGCAGGCGGCGAAACCGGCGAAGGCGAAGCGGGGCAGGGCGGCGCACCAGCTCGTGGTCACCGCCGGTCAACTGGCGGGCACGCGGATCACCCTTGGTGAAGCGCAGATCACCATCGGCCGGGCCGAGGACTCCACCCTCGTCATCACCGACGACTACGCCTCGGCGCGGCACGCCCGGCTGGTGCCGCGCGACGGGCAGTGGTTCGTCGAGGATCTCGGCTCGACTAACGGCACCTACCTGGATCGCGCTAAGGTCACCGGACCAACCCCCGTCCCCCTCGGCGTGCCGATCCGGATCGGCCGCACTTCTCTCGAATTACGGCCATGACTCTGACCCTGCGCTATGCGGCCCACAGCGACCGCGGTCTGATCCGAGACGGTAACCAGGATTCCGTCTACGCCGGACCGCGGCTACTCGCCGTCGCCGACGGCATGGGCGGCATGGCCGCCGGTGACGTCGCCAGCAACATCGTCATCGGTGCCATGGCGCCGCTCGACGAGGACGTCCCGGGTGACGCCCTCGTCGACGCGCTGCGTTCGGCCGTGGGCACCGCCAACCAGCAGCTCCGCGACACCGTGGACGCCAACCCCCAGCTGGAGGGGATGGGCACCACGCTCACCGCCACCCTCTTCTCCGGCAGCAAGCTGGGCATGGTCCACATCGGCGACTCGCGGGCCTACCTCCTGCGCAACGGCGAGTTCGCGCAGATCACCAAGGACGACACGTACGTCCAGATGCTCGTCGACGAGGGCCGGATCAGCGCCGAGGAGGCGAGCAGCCACCCGCAGCGGTCGCTGCTCACCCGCGCGCTCGACGGCCGCGACATCGACCCGGAATACAGCGTCCGCCAGGTGCTGCCGGGCGACCGCTACCTGATCTGCAGCGACGGCCTCTCGGGCGTGGTCAGCGCCGACACGATCGCCGAGACCATGCGCGAGTACGCCGACCCCCAGCAGTGCGTGGAGCGGTTGGTGCAGCTCGCCCTGCGCGGCGGCGGGCCGGACAACATCACGGTGATCATCGCGGACGCCACCGACCAGGACATCGTCGAGGCGAGCCCGATCGTCGGCGGCGCCGCGGCCCGGGACCGGGGCATGGCGACCTCCGCCGACGTCTCCACCCCGGCCGCCCGCGCGTCGGCGCTCTCCGCCCCCCGGCCCCCCGCCCCCGAGGAGCCCGCGGCCGGCGACGACGACGAGCCGGAACGCCCGAAGCGCCGGCCGGTGCGCGCCGCCGCGACGACGCTGGCGCTGCTGGTGCTGCTCGGCGGGGCCGTCTTCGGCGGCTGGAGCTACACCCAGCGGCAGTACTACGTCGGGGCGACGGAGGAGGGCCAGGTCGCGGTGTTCCGGGGCATCCAGGGCGAGATCGCCGGGATGGACCTCTCCACCGTGCACTCCACCAGCCCGGCCGACCTGGACGACCTGACCCTGGCCGCCCAGGAGCAGGTGAAGCAGGGCATTCCGGCCAAGAGCGAGCCGGACGCCGAGCGTCGGCTGGCCGAGCTGACCAGCGACAGCCCGACGAACCCGAACCTGAAGCCGATCTGCCCGCCCAGCCCGAGCGCGGCGGCTGTCACCACGACACCGACGCCGACCGCCGGCCCGGCGACCCCGCCGCCGTCGGCCAGCGCGAGCCCGGCCGCCAGCGGCCGTCCGACCACGTCGGCCTCGCCGACCACCACACCCGACGCCCTGCCCTCCGACACCGTCTCGCCGACGCTCGACCCGGCCACCTGCCGGTCGCCGGAGTGAGTGTCGGCTTCGAATCCGAGGACGATCCGTGACCGCAGCGGCCACCCCGGCACCCTCGCCCGCCACCACGGGCGAGCAGCCCGGCGTGCGCCTGGCCCGGTCCCGGCGTAACGCCGAGCTGTCGCTGCTGCTGCTGGCCATGGTGCTGGTGGCCGCGTACGGGGCGATGGTCGAGGCGAAGGTGCTCGACACCGTCACCGCCGACTTCTGGATGCCGGCCGCCGCGCTCACCGCGGTCTTCCTCGGCCTGCACCTGGTGATCCGGTTCCTGGCGCCCTTCGCCGACCCCGCCCTGCTGCCGGCGGTCGCGCTGCTCAACGGCATCGGGGTGGGCTTCCTGCGCCGGCTCGACCTGGGCAACGCCGCCCCCGCGGAGCGGGCGGACCTGGCCGTCTTCGCTGGCGACGGTGGCCGGCAACTGGCCTGGACGCTTCTCTCGGTGATCCTCGCCGCCGGGCTGCTGGCCATCATGCGCGACCACCGGTCGGTCTCGCGCTACGCCTACACCCTGGGGCTGGCCGGCATCGTGCTGGTGATGATCCCGGCGGTGCTGCCCAGCCGGTTCTCCGAGATCAACGGCGCCAAGCTGTGGATCAGGATCGGCACCTACTCCATCCAGCCCGGCGAGTTCGCCAAGCTGGCGCTGCTGGTCTTCTTCGCCTACTACCTGGTGCGCAAGCGCGAGGTGCTCTCGCTGGCCAGCCGCCGGTTCCTCGGCATCGACTTCCCGCGCGGGCGGGACCTCGGCCCGGTGGTCGTGGTCTGGCTGATCAGCCTCCTGGTCCTCGTCTTCGAGAAGGACCTCGGCACGTCGCTGCTCTACTTCGGCATGTTCGTGGTGACGCTCTACATCGCCACCGAACGGGTCAGTTGGCTGCTCATCGGCCTGGTGCTCTTCTTCGGCGGCGCCTACCTGGCGTACGTCCTCGGCGACATCGTCGGCGGGCCGTTCGCCAACTTCTACCTGCGGGCGCAGATCTGGCTGGACCCGTTCGCCGACCCCTACGAGGACGGCTACCAGTTGGTCCAGGGTCTGCTCGCGCTCGGCACCGGCGGCCTGTTCGGCGCCGGCCCGGGCGGCGGCCAGCCCGGCCTGCTGCCCGAGGTGCAGAACGACTTCATCTTCGCCGGCCTCGGCGAGGAGATCGGGCTGTTCGGCCTCTCCGCGCTGCTCGTCGTCTACCTGCTGATCGTCGAGCGGGGGCTGCGGGCGGCGCTGGCGGTCCGCGACTCGTTCGGCAAGCTGCTGGCCGGCGGCCTGGCATTCACGCTCGGGCTCCAGGTCTTCGTGATCGTCGGCGGGATCAGCAAGCTCATCCCGCTGACCGGCCAGACCACCCCGTTCCTCTCCGCCGGTGGCTCCTCGCTGATGGCCAACTGGCTGCTCATCGCGGTCCTGCTCCGGGTCTCCGACGGGGCTCGCCGCCCCGTCGCCGGCGGGGGCGGCAAGGCGGCCCGACCGTCCGGCGGCCCGCCGGAGCAGCTGCACGGTGCCCCCACGGAGGTGATCAGGCCGTGAACGCACCCCTGCGCCGCGTGGGCGTCGTCGTGATGGTCCTCTTCGGGTTGCTCTTCGCCAACCTGAACTGGATCCAGGCCTACAAGGCCGACGAATACCGCACCAGCGACTACAACGGCCGGGTCCAGGTCGCCGAGTACGAGCGCAAGCGCGGCAACATCGAGGCCGGCGGCACGGCCCTCGCCACCAGCAAGGAGACCACCGGCGAGCTGAAGTACCTGCGCACCTACCCGGGCGGCGCCAAGTACGCGCACGTGCTCGGCTACAAGCCGGTCAACCTCGCCGACACCGGCATCGAGAAGGTCGAGAACGACTTCCTCGCCGGCACCAGCGATCAGCTCTTCATCGACCGGTTCAAGGACATGTTCACCGGCGACAAGACCGGTGGCGGCAACGTGCTGCTCACCCTCTCCAAGCGGGCCCAGGACGTCGCGTACGAGCAGTTGCGCAACAACCGCAACGACGTCCCGAAGGGCGCGGCGATCGCCATCGACCCGCGTACCGGGGCGGTGCAGGCGCTGGTCTCCATGCCCAGCTTCGACCCGAACCCCCTGACCGGTCACAACACCAACGAGGCGACGGCCGCGTACAACGCGCTGGAGCAGAACCCGAACGGCCCGCTGAAGAACCGGGCCATCGGCGAGGTGCTGCCCCCGGGCTCCACCTTCAAGATCGTGGTGGCCGCCGCGGCGCTGGAGAACGGCATCGGGCAGGACACCAGGATCCCGGCCGGTTCCAGCTACACCCCGCCGACCTCGGGCACGCCGATCCGCAACGCGGCGTCGTCGATCTGCCCCGAGGACGAGGTCACCCTGATGAACGCGGTCACCGAGTCGTGCAACACGGGCTTCGCGCAGCTCGGCGTCCGGCTCGGCGCGGACAAGATCAAGGAGAAGGCCCGGCAGTTCGGCTTCGAGCAGGAGGACCTCACGGTCGGCCAGCTCGGGGAGGGCGGCCACCCGGTGGCGGCCAGCCGCACCGGCAGCATGGAGAACGCCGACGGCGGCGACGACCCCGCCGCGCTCGCCCAGTCCTCCATCGGCCAGCGCGACGTCCGGATGACTCCGCTGCAGGGGGCCCTGATCGCCGCCTCGGTCGCGAACGGCGGCAGCCAGATGCGGCCGTACCTGGTCCGCCAGCTCCTCGGCCCGGACCGCACCACCAGCTACTACACCGCCAACCCGCGGGAGCTGCGCCAGCCGGTCAGCGGCCAGGTCGCCGGCGACCTGCGGGAGATGATGGTCAGCGTCGTCGAGAACGGCACCGGCGAGAGCGCGCGGATCAACGGCTACACGGTCGGCGGCAAGACCGGCACCGCCCAGTCCGCGCCGGACCGGCCCGACCACGGCTGGTTCATCGGCTTCGCGCTCGACAAGAACGGGAACCCGGTCTCCGCGGTCTGCGTCATGCTGGAGCAGGCCGGCCCGGGCGGCAGCGCCGAGGCGGCCCGGATCGCCGGGCAGATCATGCGTGCCGCCATCGCGGATCCCGGGGGCCGCTGACATGCTCAGCCCCGGGGTGCAGCTCGGCAACCGCTACCGCCTCGACGAGCGGATCGCCAGCGGTGGCATGGGCGACGTCTGGCGCGGCACCGACCAGGTGCTCGGCCGGACGGTCGCCGTCAAGAGCCTGCTCCCCGCGCTGCTCGACGACCCCGACTTCGCCGAGCGGTTCCGCGGCGAGGCCCGCACCATGGCGACGATCAACCACCCCGGCGTGGTCGACGTCTACGACTTCGGCAACGACCAGCAGATCGCCTTCCTGATCATGGAGTACGTCGAGGGCGACGCGCTGTCGGCCACCCTGGCCCGGGTGGGCCGGCTCACCCCGGCCCGCACGATGGCGCTGGTCGCCCAGGCGGCCGACGCGCTGCACGCGGCGCACGTGAAGGGCATCGTGCACCGGGACGTGAAGCCGGGCAACCTGCTGGTCCGGCCCAACGGCACCCTGGTGCTCACCGACTTCGGCATCGCCCGGTCGGACCTGGTCGCCCAGCTCACCGCGGCCGGCTCGGTGCTCGGCACCGCCTCGTACATCTCCCCCGAGCAGGCCACCGGCGGCGTCGCCACGTCCGCGTCCGACGTCTACGCGCTCGGCGTGGTCGCGTACCAGTGCCTGGCCGGCCGGCGGCCGTTCGAGGGCGACAATCCCCTCGAGATCGCCATGCGGCACGTCCGGGAGGCCCCCCGCCCGCTGCCCGCCGACATCCCGCCGCAGGTCCGGGCCGTGGTGGAGCGGGCCCTGGCGAAGGACCCGGCGGCCCGCTGGCCCAGCGCCGCCGCGCTGGCCGGGGTGGCCCGGCAGCTGAAGGCCCAGCTCTCCCAGCAGGCCCGCGGCGGTGGTCAGCCGATCTCCGCGGCCCCGGCGTCGCCCGCCGCCCCGCCCGGCCGCGCCCAGGTGCCGGCACCGGCGGCGCACCCGCGGGTCGCCCCGCACCGGCCGCCGACCGTCGTCCCGCAGCCGCAGCCGCAGCGCCCGCCCGTGGCGGCACCCCGCCCGGCCGTCGTGCCGCACCGCCCCACGACTGTCGCGCCTGCCGTGTCGGTGCCCCGCCCGCCCGTGGCCCCGCCCGGCTACCCGCGCGGCGCGGCACCCGTGCCGCCGGCCCGTCCGATGGCGTACGCGGGGCAGGCCGCCCCTCCGACGCCCCAGCCCGGCGGCCGAGGGTCCCGGCCGGGGATGGTGTTACTCGCCATCCTCCTGGCCGTACTGGTCCTCGTCTGCTCCGGCGTGATTTCCTACAAGCTGCGGGAGCAGTCGCAGAAGTCCGGCGCAGCCGGCGCGGTCACCCCGCAGACGGTGACGTCCGGCGCGCTGCGGCCCGACGGACGCGACGATCCGGCCCGGACGTCGTACCGTCGACAGGAACTGCCCCGGCCGGGCGGCGACGAGACGACGAGCGAAGGACGACAGACGCGATGACAGCGCAGGCCCGCCTGCTCGGTGGCAGGTACCAGGTCGGCGAGCTGCTCGGCTACGGCGGCATGGCCGAGGTGCACCGCGGTCGCGATCTCCGGCTCGGTCGGGACGTCGCGATCAAGATGCTCCGGACCGACCTCGCCCGGGACGCCACCTTCCAGATGCGGTTCCGCCGCGAGGCACAGAACGCGGCGTCCCTCAACCACCCGGCGATCGTGGCCGTCTACGACACCGGCGAGGAGACCGCGCCGACCGGCGAGACGCTGCCGTTCATCGTGATGGAGTTCGTCAACGGGCGGACCCTCAAGGAGGTCCTCGGCGTCGAGGGGCGGCTCCAGCCGCGCCGGGCGCTGGAGATCTGCGCCGACATGTGCGCGGCGCTGGAGTTCAGCCACCGGCACGGCATCATCCACCGGGACATCAAGCCCGGCAACGTGATGCTCACCCAGACCGGCCAGGTCAAGGTGATGGACTTCGGCATCGCGCGGGCGCTGGCCAGCGGCGCCACCACGATGACCCAGACCAGCGCGGTGATCGGCACGGCGCAGTACCTGTCGCCCGAGCAGGCGCGCGGCGAGGCGGTCGACGCCCGGTCCGACGTCTACGCCGCCGGCTGCGTGCTCTTCGAGCTGCTCTGCGGCCACCCGCCGTTCGTCGGCGACAGCCCGGTCAGCGTGGCCTACCAGCACGTGCGGGAGGCCCCGCCGACGCCGAGTGACATCAACCCGGACGTCAACCCGGCCGTCGACGCGATCGTGCTCAAGGCGCTGTCGAAGAACCCGCTCAACCGCTACCAGAGCGCCGGCGAGATGCGGGCCGACCTGCTCCGCGCCGCCGCCGGCCGCCCGGTGCTGGCCACCCCCGTGCTGCCGCAGGACGAGACGACGCGGGTCGTCCCGGCCGGTGCCGGCTACCCGGCCGCCCCCGGCGCCCCGCAGACCCGGCAGATCCCGGCCCGGGTCGGCGATCCCCGCCGGCGCAGGGCGTCGTCCTGGCTGATCGCGACTTTCGCCGCGGTGGGCGTGCTCGCGGTGATCGCGCTCGCCGCCGCCCTGCTGAACCAGGGCGACGACAAGGTCACCGTTCCCACCGTGACCGGCCTGACGCAGCAGGAGGCGTTCGCCCGGATCCAGCAGGCCAACCTGGTGCCCAAGGAGGGCGAGCAGCACTTCGACGCCACCTGCAAGAAGGGCCAGGTGGTCAACCAGTCGCCGGCGGCCAACTCGGCCCTGGAGCCCAACCAGGAGGTCGTCGTCCAGGTCTGCGGCGGCCCGGCCACGAAGGCTATCCCGGCCAATCTGGAGGGCGCCACCTACGAGAACGCGAAGCAGCAACTGGAGGCTGCGGGCTTCGAGGTCAAGAAGGTCGATAAGGACAGCGCTTCCCAGGAGGGCATCGTCCTCGGCGTGTCGCCGGCCGAGGGGACGCGGGTGGCCGAGGGCGCCGAGGTCACCCTGACCGTCTCCAAGGGCAACGTCGGCCGGGTGCCGAACGTGGTCAACTCCACCGAGAAGGAGGCCAAGGAGGAGCTGAAGGCCGCCGGCTACGACGTCGACGTCGAGCAGGGCCGGGAGGTGCCGGCGGCCGAGGCCGGCCGGGTCCTCTCGCAGAACCCGCGACCCGGCATCAACCTTCCGAGGGGCAGGACGGTGACGATCGTTGTCAGCGTGCCGCAGGTCGAGCCGACGCCGTCCGACACGCCGAGCCCCACGCCCAGCAACACGCCCTCTGGCAGTGGCGGCGGCTTCCCGCTGTTCCCGACCACCCCACCGGCTCGGCTCTCCGAGCAGTGACCCCCGGCGGGTGACGCCCCGCCGGGATCCGCCGGCCGGGCGTTTGCGGGCGGCCGGGCAGGTACCCGCCCGGTACGGGCCGTCCGGCGCACAGAGAGGGCGAACAACGCGGTGGATGCGAGGGTTCCCGCCGGACGTTACTCGTGAGAGGGGCGACGGAGCCGGCGGGTCGGGCGAACCGGTGGCGGCGACGCCTGACCCGCGCGGCGGTTGTCGCTCTGGCCGCCCTGCTGCTCGCCAGTCTTCCGTGGCTGTGGACCACGGTCGCCGCCCGCGGCCACGTGTACGACGAGGCCGGGGCGCCGGCCGCCGATGTCGTGATCGTCCTGGGTACCGCGGTGGCGGCGGACCGACGCCAGCCGGGTGAGCGGCTCACCGGCCGCCTGGAGACCGCCGCCGAGCTGGTGCACAGCGGGCGGGCGCGGGTGATCCTCGTGTCGGGCGACGGGGGTGGCGCCTCCGGTGACGAGCCGGCGGTGATGACCTCCTACCTGACCGAGCGGCTGGGTGTCGATCCGCGCCGCGTCGTGGCCGACCCGTTCGGGCTGGACACCTACGACAGCTGCGCCCGGGCGCGCGACGTGTACGGGATCGAGCGGGCCCTGATCGTGACCCAGTCCTACCACCTGTCCCGGGCGGTCACGCTGTGCCGACACCTCGGCCTCGACGCCGAGGGAGTGACCGCTCGCTGTCCCGGCTGCGGGCCCGCCCTGCTCGTCGGGAAGACGGTCCGGGACTACTTCGCCAGCGGCAAGGCGGCATGGGACGCGGTGCGACACAGGCCGCCCGCGGTCCGCTCGCCGGCGGACCCGGCGGTGCGGGACGCGCTGAAGGGCTGACCGCGCCCTTCGCGGTTCCCGTCGGGGGTCGGGCTCGGCGCGGACAGTCCTGCCGGCTCAGCCGGCGGCGAAGGCGGCGCGGCGGCGCGCGTCAACCTCGGCGGCCAGCTCCGGGGCCCGCTCCAGCGCCTCCGGGTGACCGCAGGCGGCGAGCCAGTTCGCCAGCATCAGGTGGCCGCCCTCGGTGAGTACGGACTCGGGGTGGAACTGGACGCCCTCGATCGGCAGCGTCCGGTGGCGCATCGCCATCACCACCCCGGAGCCGGTCCAGCCGGTGACCTCCAGCTCCTCGGGCAGCGTCTCGGGCAGCACCGCGAGCGAGTGGTAGCGGGTGGCGGTGAACGGGTCCGGCAGGCCGGCGAGCACTCCGACGCCCTGGTGGCGGACCTCGGAGGTCTTGCCGTGCAGCAGCTCGGGGGCGCGGGTCACCGTGGCGCCGAACGCCTCGCCGATCGCCTGGTGCCCCAGGCAGACGCCGAAGATCGGCAGCTCGCCCGCGTACCGGCGGATGACGTCGAGGCAGATGCCGGCCCGGTCGGGGCTGCCCGGACCGGGCGACAACAGGACGCCGGCCGCGCCGGCCCTGCCCACCTCGGCGACCTCGATCTCGTCGTTGCGCCGGACCTCGCAGTCCACGCCGAGCTGGCCAAGATACTGCACGAGGTTGAACACGAACGAGTCGTAGTTGTCGATCACCAGGACACGCATCAGGGGGCTCACTCGTCCGGGGAGGGGGGCGGGGTGTTGTTCCGTTCGGTGTCGTACGGCAGGTCGTGCCCGTCGCCGGGCGTCGCCTCCCCGTCGCCGGGCACCACGCCGACGTCGCCGGGTTCGCCGGACTCCTGGGTGACCTGCACGTCGTCGAAGGGCAGCAGGGGCTCGGCCCAGGGGAAGACCACGTACCAGAGCAGGGCCACCATCGCGCTGGCGATCAGCAGGCTGCCGACGAGCCTGCCGGGCAGCCCGAAGGGGAGCTTGCGCCAGATCCAGCCGTACACCGCCTAGCCTCCCAGTTCCGCCGGGCGACCCGCCGACTTCGGCTGGGTACGCGCCAACTCGGCGTGGATGATCAGGCGCTGGTAGTTGTCGAACTTCGGGTTGCACGTGGTCAGGGTGAGCATCGACTTGGTCGGCTTCACCCCGGGCTTGCCCGGCACGGGTGCCACCACCTCGACCTGGGTGGGCCGGACGATCCGGCTCTGGCTCACCTTGTAGACGTACCAGTCGGTCTTGCTCTCCACCACGATGGCGTCGCCGTCGTTCAGCTCGTCCAGTCGCCAGAAGGTGGCGCGGTTGCGGTGCCCGGCGACGGAGAAGTTGCCCACCTGGCCCGGCAGGGCGCTGGACGGGTAGTGGCCGGGCGCGTACCGGATGTCCTTCTGGGTCACGCCCTCGACCACGACCCAGTTCTTGTCCAGCTTGGGGATGTAGAGCCCCGCCATCGGCTTGCCCTGCACGGGCGGATTCGGCTTGGTGGACGTGCTGGCCGACGGCGCCACGGTCGGGTCGCCCTCCGGCCCCCACGCCTGCGCCAACTGCTGGCTGAGGTCGGTCTGGTGGGCGTCGACGATCGCCGACTTGCCCCACACCTCGTAGCCGGCGAAGAGCAGCACCACCATGCCGAAGGTGATCAGCACCTCGCCGGTGATCCGGATGCCGGCGCGCAGCCGGGAGCCCAGCGACGGCCGGGTCAGCTCCGAGTAGACGCTCTTGTAGCCCTCGCCGGTCTGCTCCGGCCGGAGCTGGACGACCCGTTCGCCCCGGCGTGGCCGGGGCTGCTCGGCGCTGGCGTCGGGGAGGTCGGGTTCGTCCGTCTTCGGGGGGCGCGGCACGGCCCCCATCAGGGCGGTCGACTCGAACAAGGCTGCCGAGCCGGCCGGCGTACGCCCGGAGACGGCCGGGATCACGGCGGTGGCGCCGGGGTCGGCCGAGCGGTCGGGGGCGGTCGGCGAAGCCGGGGTGGACGGCCCCCCGACAGGCGCGCCGCTCTTCGGGAGGAAGGCGGTCGGCCCGTCGGTGGCCGGCCGGTCGCCCTGGGCGGCGGCGCGGTCCACGGGCGGACGGAGCGGCCGTTCGCCGCCCTGCCCGGACGCCCGGGTGGCGTCCGGCTGCCCGACGGGGCCGGCCGGCGGCGCCGGGTGCGGCGGGGCGGCCGGCCGGAGTTGGCCGGCGCCCGACCACGGTGGTGGGGCGGGGGCGCCACGGCCGGCGGCGCCGGTGGGCGGGCCGAAGTCCAGGGGACGGGCCGGCGAGTCGACGTCTGAGCGGCCGGTGGGTGGGCCGAATTCGCCGAGACCGGGTCGGCCGTGGTCGGGGGGGCCGGGGCGGCCGAAGCCGGCAGGGCCGTCGCCGGTGGGACCGGGGCGGCCGTGGTCGGTGGGGCCAGGGCGGCCGAAGTCGGTGGGACCGAAGTCCACGGGGCCGGGGCGGCCGAAGCCGGCGGGGCCGTGGTCGGCGGGGCCGGGGCGACCGCTCCCGGGGCGGTCCGGGTCGGCGGGCCGGGCCGGGTTGACGGTGGTGCGGGCCTGGTCGGCGCCGGGGACGAACCGGCCGGGGTTCGCGGGACGACCGGGCTCCTGCGCGGGGCCGCCCGGGCGCGCCGGGTCGCCGGGCCGGGCGGAATCGGCGGGGCGGGCGGGCCCGCCGAAACGGGCGGGGTCGGACGCGGCGCGCGCCCATTCGGCGGGTGGGCCGCCGGCCGGGCGGCCGTCGCCGACCGACGGGCCGGGACCGTGCGGGCGCGACGCCGGGGAGCGGGGCGGCAGCGCCGGCTCCGGCCAGGCTCCGGCCGGGGCGGGACGATTGACCTTGGGCAGGAACTCCGTCGGGCCGTCACCGTGGTCGCGGTGCCGGCCGTCGGGCTCCTCCGGCCAGTCGTCGCGGGTCACCGTGGCACCGCCGCCGACCGGAGCGTTGTCGAATCCTCGAACGCCGGCACGGCGACGGTGGAGACGGTCTCCTTGTAGCCGAGCTTGTAGTCGTCGACCAGGTCCCTGAACAACCGGACTCCCTCGGAGTCGGCGAGGGCCCGCTGAAGGGCGGCGGGATCGCCGATTGCTACGATCTTGAATGGAGGGGAGTACACCCGGCCGTGCAGCAGCAGGGTGTTACCGACGCAGCGTACCGCGCTGGTCGACAGCACGCGGACGTTCATGATGGACATGGCCTCGGCGCCACCCGCCCAGAGAGCGTTCACCACGGCCTGCACGTCCCCCTGGTGGACGACCAGGTCGTCGTTGGTGGCCCCGGCGGGCAGGGTCCCGTCGTTGCGGCGGGGCGCGTCGTTGAGTTCCACCGTCACCCCGGGGCCGCTGAGCGCGGTGAATCCGGCGGCCTCCCGGCTGGCGGCCGCCCGGTCCTGCTGCTCCTTGATGGGGCCGTCCGAGCTGGCCAACGCCGTGGTGCGGTCCTCGACCTCCCCGCGCAGCGCGGCGGCGCGTTGCTCGCCGGCCGCCACCTCCGCGCGGCGGTCCTCGATGAGCTGGTTGAGCTGGGGGCGCCGGTCCTCGCGTAGGGCGGTGCCGCCGGCAGTGGTCGCCGTGGTGGTGAAGAGCAGCCCGGCCGCGGCGGCGATCAGCGGCACCCCGATCGACCAGCCCGGTCGGCGCTGCCGCGGTCGCCGTGGCAGGAGGCCGGCGACCACCCGCCGGAGCACCTTCTGCCAGGATGCCGCGCCGGATGTGTACTCCACCGAGCGTTCCTTCCCCGTCGTCTGGTTCAGCCCGCGAGGTGGCGGGCCGGTGCGGCGACCCGAACAGTCCCGCCTTTTTCGGTCACTCCGAGCACCGGCCTGACCCCATTCGTGGCTTGGACGGGTCTTCGGGACTACGCTAGCTGTCGAACATTATTGGCCATGGACCGTCGCCCCCGCGCCCGGTTGTCAGGCCGGACGAGGTCGTCACCCCCTCTGGAGAGCGTCGTGCCCAAGTCTCAGGTCCGCAAGAAGAAGGTGTACACCCCGCCGACGGACGTCCGCCCGACGGCGACGGCGGCGACGCGCAAGCCTAGCCCGGTGTGGCTGCCGATCTCGGCGGTCAGCCTCATCGTCTTCGGCATCGGCTGGCTGGTGGTCTACTACCTCTCCGAGCAGGAGTACCCGGTCATGTCGTGGGGTTACTGGAACCTCGCGGTGGGCTTCGGCGCGATGGTCGCCTCCCTGATCCTGCTCTCCCGCTGGCGCTGAGCGGCCTCGTCGGGGCCGCCCGGGCGGGGCCGCGGGTGAGCGTGTCACTCGGCGGAGACCCTGCCCGGCGGTTTCGGGTCGGGCCACCTATGGTGTGCGCAGGGCGGCGCGGCCGGAGTGCGAGATGACTCACGTTACCGATGGGTAACCTTGCGCGTAGGCTGCATTGCATGACCGAGCGGAGCGAGGTCATCGACCGGTCCGGTCGAGGGTGCGGTGGCGGCGGCTCGCCGACCGCCCCCTGATCCGGCCCCGGTCGCCGAGCCGCTCGACAGGCAGCAGACCGGGAGGCCAACTCGATGGGCAGCGTCCAGATCGTCACCACGATCCTCGCGTTCGCCATCACCGCCGTGGCGGTGTGGCTTGCGGTACGCGCGGTCATGAAGATGGTGGCCGTCATCCGGCTGGGTCAGCCGGACCCGACCCGGTTCGGCGACAAGGGCACCCGCACGAAGACCATGCTGGCGGAGACCGCCGGCCACACCCGCATGCTCCGCTGGAGCGTGGTGGGCGCGGCGCACTGGTTCGTGATGGTCGGCTTCATCGTGCTGTCGCTGCTGGTGCTGGAGGCGTACTTCGAGGTCGTCTCCCCGACCGGCGGGCTGCCCCTGGTGGGCGGCTGGGCGCTCTACGGTGCGGTGACCGAGCTGATCGGCATCCTGGGCATCGTCAGCATCCTGGTGCTGATCGGGATCCGGGTCCGCAACCGGCCGACCCGGCCGGGCGGTCGCTCCCGGTTCACCGGCTCCACCATGTGGCAGGGGTACTTCGTCGAGGCCGTGGTCCTCGCGGTGCTGATCATGGGCTTCGTCATCCGGGGCTTCAAGGTCGCCACCGACCACTTCGAGTACCCGGTCTGGGCCGCCCCGCTCAGCCACGCGGTGGGCGCGGTGCTGCCGAACTGGGACGCGGGCGTCAGCATCGCCGCCCTGGTCAAGATCGCCATCTCGATGACCTGGCTCATCGTGATCGCGCTCAACGTCACCATGGGCGTGGCCTGGCACCGCTTCCTCGCCTTCTTCAACATCTTCTTCAAGCGCGACCCGGGCCGCGCCGGCTCCGGACTCGGCGCGCTGCGCCCCATGACGAGCCAGGGCAAGCCGCTCGACTTCGAGGAGGCCGACCCGGAGAAGGACCAGTTCGGCGTCGCCCAGGTCGAGCAGTTCAGCTGGAAGGGCCTGCTGGACTTCAGCACCTGCACCGAGTGTGGCCGCTGCCAGTCGCAGTGCCCCGCCTGGAACACGGGCAAGCCGCTGTCGCCGAAGTTGCTGGTGCTGAGCCTGCGCGACCACGCGTACGCCAAGGCGCCGTACCTGCTGGCCGGCGGCGGCAAGGACCTGACCGGCGAGGAGAAGGCCACCGCCGCGCAGCTCGCCCACGTCGACGTGCTCGCCCTGGCCGAGGGCGACAAACCGCTGATCGGCACGGCCGAGGAAGGCGGCGTCATCGACCCGGACGTGCTCTGGTCCTGCACCACCTGCGGCGCCTGCGTCGAGCAGTGCCCGGTCGACATCGAGCACGTCGACCACATCGTCGACATGCGCCGCTACCAGGTGCTCATCGAGTCGAGCTTCCCGTCGGAGGCCGGCGTGATGCTGCGCAACCTGGAGAACAAGGGCAACCCGTGGGGCGCCCCGCCGAACACCCGCGAGGACTGGACCAAGGGCCTGGACTTCGAGGTGCCGCGGGTCGGCGAGGTCGACGACTTCGAGTACCTCTTCTGGGTCGGCTGCGCCGGCGCGTTCGAGGACCGGGCCAAGAAGACCACCCGGGCGGTCGCCACGCTGCTCAACGAGGCGGGCGTCAAGTTCGCGATCCTCGGCGAGGGCGAGACCTGCTCCGGCGACCCGGCCCGCCGGATCGGCAACGAGTTCGTCTTCCAGATGCTCGCCCAGCAGAACGTCGAGACCCTCAACGAGGCGTTCGAGGGCCGGGAGAAGAGCAAGCGCAAGATCGTCGCTACCTGCCCGCACTGCTTCAACACCCTGGGCAACGAGTACGGCCAGCTCGGCGGCGAGTTCGAGGTGGTCCACCACACCCAGCTCCTGGCGCACCTGGTCGCCACCGGCAAGCTCACCCCGGTGCAGCCGGTCGACGGCGGCGTGACCTACCACGACCCCTGCTACCTGGGCCGGCACAACCGGGTGTTCGCCCCGCCGCGCGAGGTGCTGGGAACCGCCATCGCCGGCGAGCTCACCGAGATGCCGCGCAACAGCGAGCGCTCCTTCTGCTGCGGCGCCGGCGGCGCCCGGATGTGGATGGAGGAGAAGATCGGCAAGCGGATCAACGTGGACCGGGTCGAGGAGGCCATGTCCACCGGGGCGCGGACGGTCGCCGTCGGCTGCCCGTTCTGCTCGACGATGCTCAACGACGGGGTGAACGGCAAGGGCGCCGGCGAGCAGGTCGAGGTCGTCGACGTGGCCAGTGTGCTGCTCCGCTCGGTGAAGCCCGAGCAGGCGCCGGGCGACAGGGAGACGGCGCCGGTCGCCGGCTGACGCGTACCCCCTGAAACGCCCGTCGGCGGCGGCACCTCGCTGTGCCGCCGCCGACGTCGTTCAGGAGACGGCGGCGATCTCGGCCAGCCGGCGCTCGACGTGCGAGAATCGCGCCGAGGTGAGACGAGCATCGATGGCCTGCTGCTGACCACGCTGCTGCCCCTGGTCGGGTTCGTGCTGCTGACCGGCGGCAACGCGTTCTTCGTCGCGGCCGAATTCGCCCTGGTCACCGTGGACCGGCCCGAGATCGAGCGCCGCGCGACCTCGGGCGAGGGCCGGGCCGCGACCGTACGCCGGGCGCTGCGGGAGCTCTCCTTCCAGCTCTCCGGGGCGCAGCTCGGCATCACCCTCACCGCCCTGCTCACCGGCTACCTGGCCGAGCCGGCGCTGGCCCGGCTGTTCACCCCGCTGCTGCGGCCGGTCGCCGGGGACGCCGCCGGCCGGTTCACCCCGCTCCTCGCCCTGGCCCTGGCCACCCTGCTCTCCATGCTCTTCGGCGAGCTGGTCCCGAAGAACCTCGCGCTGGCCCGGCCGATGCCCACCGCGCTGGCCACCGCCGGCCCGATGCGTGCGTTCTCCCGCACCTTCGGCTGGCTGATCAGGGCGCTCAACGACTCGGCGAACCGCCTGGTCCGCGTGCTGGGGGTGGAGCCGCAGGAGGAGCTGGCCAGCGCCCGCTCGCCGGAGGAACTGGGCCTGCTGGCTGCCATCTCGGCACGGGCCGGCGCGCTGCCGCCGGACACCGCGATGCTGCTGCGCCGGACCATCCGCTTCGGCGACAAGCGGGCCGCCGAGGCGATGACCCCGCGGGTGGACGTCGTCGCGCTGCGCGCCACCGCCACGGTGGCCGAGCTGCTGGCGCTGTCCCGGCAGACCGGGCGCACCCGCTTCCCGGTGTACGAGGAGACCCTCGACCTCGTGACCGGCGTCGCCGGGGTGCCCGACGCGCTGGGTGTGCCGCCGGCCAGGCGGGGCTCGACCACGGTCGGGTCGGTGGCCCGCGAGCCGGTGTACGTCCCGGAGAGCCTGGACCTCGACGGGGTGCTCGCCGCGCTCCGGGTGGCCGGCGCCGACCTCGCCATCGTCGTCGACGAGTACGGCGGCACCGACGGGGTGGTCACCACCGAGGACCTGGTGGAGGAACTCGTCGGGGAGATCGCCGACGAGTTCGACCCGGACGCGGTGGACGACGCCGGCCTGGTCGAGCTGACCGTGCCGGGCGGGGAGCGGACCGTCCTCGTCGACGGGGTGCTGCGCTCCGACGAGCTGGCCGAGCAGACCGGTTTCCGGCTCTCCGAGGGGCCGTACGAGACGCTCGCCGGTTTCCTGATGGCCCGGCTGGGGCACATCCCGGTGGCCGGCGAGACGGTCGAGGAGTCCGGCTACGAGTTCACCGTCGTCGAGGTCGAACGGCACCGGATCGAGCAGGTCCGGGTGGTTCGCCCCGAGGAGCCGGGCGACGATGCCTGAGCTGCTGGTCACGATGGCGCTGCTGCTCGGCAACGCGTTCTTCGTGGGCAGTGAGTTCGCGCTGATCGCGTCCCGGCGCACGGTGGTCGAGCCGTTGGCGGCCACCTCGAAGCGGGCCCGCTGGGCGCTGTCGGCGATGAACCAGATCCCGCTGATGATCGCCGGGGCGCAGCTCGGCATCACCGTCTGCTCGCTGGGGCTGGGCGCGATCGCCGAGCCGGCCCTGGCGCACCTTTTGGAGCCGGCCTTCCACGCCGCCGGGCTGCCCGACCGGGCGGTCCACCCGGTGGCCTTCGTGCTCGCCCTCGGCGTGGTGGTCTTCCTGCACACGGTGGTCGGCGAGATGGTGCCGAAGAACATCACGCTGGCCGGGCCGGAGCCGTCGGCGCTCTGGCTGGGGCCGGCGATGCTGGCGTTCTGCCTGGCCACCAAGCCGCTGCTGCTGGCGATGAAGTGGGCGGCCCGCCGGGTGCTGGGGTTGTGGCGGATCGAGGCCACCGAGGCGGTGAAGACGGTCTTCACGGCGGAGGAGCTGGCCGGACTGGTGGCGCAGGCGCGTACGGAGGGGCTGCTCGACGCCCAGGAGCACGCCCGGATCACCGGCGCGCTGGCCCTGCACAGCCGGACCGCCGCCGACGCCCTGCAACGCTGGTCGACGGTGACCACCGTCGCCGAGGACGTCTCGCCCGCCTCGCTGGAGGTGCTGGCCACCCGGACGGGTCGGTCCCGCTTCCCGGTGGTGCAGCGGTCCACCCGCCGGGTGCTCGGCTTCGTGCACGTCAAGGATGTCCTCGGGTACGCCGGGGTGAGCCGACGCGCCCCGGTGCCGGCGGAGGTCTACCGGCCGTTGGCGGTGGTGCCGCCGGACCGTACGCTCGCCGACCTGCTGCTGTCGATGCGCCGCGAGCGGCGGCACATGGTGCTGGTCAGCGACGGCCGCCGCCCGCTCGGCGTGGTGACGTTGGACGACGTACTGACCGCCATCGTCGGCCACCGGGCCGACACCCTTGGTGCGCAAGCGGTCGCGCAGGCGTGATGTGGACGATGGTCGCCTTGATTCCGCTCCGCGCCTTCCCTAGTGTTGGGCACCGGCCGCTGTGTGGGTCGTCTGTCTCGCCCCTCTTTCCTCGCGCGAGGCGCCCGGCGGTCGGGTTGCAAAAGGAGTCGGTGCCGGTGGCAACCATGCCCCCTCATCGTCACGCACCGGGACGGTCTGCTCGTCCGGGTGGCCTGCGCCGGGCCGCCCACCGTCTGCTCACCCTTGTCGCCGCCGCGGTCGTCGGCGTCGGTGTGCTCGCCGCGCCCGCGTACGCCGAGCCCTCGGTCGACGAGATCGAGGCCGCGATCGACAAGAAGTGGGAGCAGCTCGAGCCCACCATCGAGCAGTACAACAAGGTGCGGGCGCAGCTGAAGGTCAACCGCAAGAAGTCGGCGGACCTGCAGAAGAAGATCCAGCCGTTGGCGCTGGAGACCGAGCTGGCGATGGACCGGGTCGGTGACCTCGCCGCCCGGTACTACATCTCCGGGCCGTCGCAGGAGATCGGCGCGCTGCTGGTCAGCGCCAAGCCGGACACGCTCACCGAGCAGCTGACCCTCCTGGACCGGCTGGCCGCTCAGGAGCGCAAGCAGCTCGAGGGCGTCACCAAGGTCCGCGACAAGTTCGACGCGGAGAAGCAGAAGCTCGACGCGCTGATCGTGGCGCAGACCAAGCAGCAGAACGACCTGGCGGCGAAGAAGAAGCAGATCGACGCCGACATCAAGAAGCTCGAGGCGTCGCTGCCGGTGACCACGGTCAAGACGGAGAAGTGCCCGACCATCAACGGCGTGGTCAGCGAGGCGGCCCGGACCGCCATCAAGACCGCCTGCGCCCAGGTCGGCGACCCGTACGTCTGGGGCGCCACCGGCCCCAACTCGTTCGACTGCTCGGGCCTGACCCAGTACGCCTACAAGGCGGCGGGCATCCACCTGACGCACTTCACCGGCGCGCAGTGGAACGAGGGCAAGGCCATCCCGCGCTCCGAGGCGCGCCCGGGTGACCTGGTGTTCTTCTTCAGTGACCTGCACCACGTCGGCCTCTACCTCGGCAACGACAAGATGGTGCACGCGCCCCGGGCCGGCAAGCCGGTCAACGTCTCCAGCATCAACACGATGCCGGTGGCCGGGTTCCGCAGGCCCGGCTGATCCCGCGCCACGCACGGAAGGGCCCCCGGTCGAGTAGACCGGGGGCCCTCGTCGTGCTCGGGAACGGCCTGCGCCGGTCCGGGCGAGCGGTGGGTCAGCGGGGCGCCTCCAGCGCGGAGGGCAGCACGTTCACGTCGTCCAGGTTGACGTACATGACCCGGTGGCCGAACTGGATCTGCACGTACCGGTTCTCGCCGCGGATCACCGTCCAGTCACCCGGCGACGACCCGTCGAACGTGACGGCCCGGTAGTACTCGCCGGGGAGCACCGTGCCGACGGCGTACCGCTGGCCGGCCGAGAGGGTGTACTGGAGCGGGGAGATCGGCTGGTACGGCACGCCGGCCGGGTAGGCCGCCTGCTCCGGGTACGCCCGGCCGTAGACCGGGATGGTGGCCCGGCCGTCCTTCGGGGTCACCACGAAGCCCACGGACCACTTCGCGGTCGGCTTCGAGGCGGGGTTGTGGAACCACGCCTTCTGGCCGAGGTACCAGATCGCGGTCCAGTCCCCCTGCACCTCGGCCAGGGCGTACGTCTGCCCGGCGGAGGCCCGGGCGCCGTGGTCGGAGATGTACATGGTGTTCGGGGTGCCGTCGGGCCGCAGCGCGATGTCGTTGACCAGTGGCGCGTCGTGGCTCGGCGCGCTGTGCAGGATCACCGCGGACGAGCCGCGCAGCGGGCAGGGAGCCACCGGCGGGGGCGGGTTCGGCACGCCGGGCGGCTGCCGGTTGCAGCCGGTGAACTGCGGCTGGTTGGTGGCGAAGTCCGGGTCGATGGTGACCAGCCCCGTGTGCGGCGTGCCGGTCGACGTGAACGGCGCCTTGAGCAGGTCGAAGTAGTGCGACCAGTCCCAGTACGGGCCCGGGTCCCAGTGCATGCCGCGCACGGTCGAGGCGACGGTGCCGGGGACGTTGTCGTGACCGATGATGTGCTGCCGGTCCAGCGGGATGTTGTACCGCAGCGCCAGGTGGCGGACCAGCTTGGCGGAGGTGCGGTACATCGCCTCGGTGTACCAGGTGCCGTGCCCCGCGAAGCCCTCGTGCTCCAGGCCGATGGACTTGGCGTTCACGTACCAGTTGCCGGCGTGCCAGCCGACGTTCTTGGTCTTGATGTGCTGGGCGATGTGGCCGTCCACCGAGCGCAGGGTGTAGTGCCAGCCCACCCGCCTCGGGTCCTTGACCAGGTTGACGCTGGGCCCGAAGTAGCCCTCGGTGTCGTGGATGACGATGTACTCGATCTTCTGCTGGGCCGGCCGGTCGGCGAGGTCGTGGTTGCCGTAGTCACCCACGGTCGGGCCGTACTGCGCGTAGGGCGCCGGGATCCACTCGCAGGAGATCGTGTCGGGGCACTCCAGCCCGTCGGGCCGGGCAACCTTGCGCAGGCCCAGCCGGTCCAGCCAGGAGCGTTCCGGCTGCACCGCGCGGGCGGCGAGGGTGACCTGCTGCCCGTCGTCGGTCAGCCGGCTGTCGCCGGCGGCGATGGCGGCGTACACCTCGTTGGCGAAGGCCGCCGCGGCGTCGGCGCTGTCCGCGCCGGAGTAGCGGGCCACCGCGCCGTACCAGGCCGCCGGGTCCGTGTCGGCGCCGACCGGGGCGCCGATCTCCTTCTGGTACGCGGCCAGCAGCGCCGCGCCACCCCGGATGTTGGCCGTGACGTCCGTGCGCAGCGCCTCCTCGCTGGCTCCGGTCAGCCCGGCGGCGGCGTCGAGCGTCCGCAGCGAGGCTTCGGCGGGGGGCTGGGCGGCTGGCGGCTCGTGCGCCCCGGCCAGGGACGGGCGGGAGTCGTCGCCCCGCGGGTCCTCGGTGCCCTCGTCGTGGTGGGTGCCCCCGGGCAGTGCGGCGACGTACTCGGCGTCGGTGAGGTGCATCGGTCCGAAGCCGCCGCTGGTGCTCGGCGTTCCGGCGTTGGTGTCCCAGCGGGACTGCAGGTAGGAGACTCCGAGCAGGACGCTCTCCGGCACGCCGTACTCCGCGGCCGCGGCGGCGTACTGCTGCTGCCGGTCGGTCGTCGGCGCGGCGGCGGCGGTTCCGGCGGCGGTGAGCGGCGTCGCCGCCAGGGCGGCCGCCACGGCGGCGGCCAGCAGGACGCGTCTGCTCCTCGATGTCGCTGACAGGTGCATCAGACCCCCAGGTCGGACGGGCGAATGTGGGGCCACCTTCGCCCCGGGCGCCACCTCCGGTCAATACCTTTCCATGCGTCACTTACTGAAGAAGGAAAATTTCGTCGACCGGAGTTACGCGCTCCCACCGGTCCACACGAATACGGTGTGTCACGGCGCGATGGGTTGCGGATCGATAACGACCGTCTCTACTCTGGTCATTCGTCGGCCGGCGACAGTCCGCCCATCCGGGCGGTAACGGTCCGACACCGCCGAGTCGCTCCCGAGCGAGCCGGGGACCCAGGTACCCCGGGGTGAATCCGCAGCACCTGCGGTAGGGCGTCCCCTTCCCGCCCGAACCCGTCAGCTAACCCGGTAGGCGGTACGGGAAGAAGGAGTACGGAGCCCGGTGGCACACCATGCCCCGCGGCCACCGTCGGCACGGTCGGCACCTGCCGGCCCGACGACGGCTGCGCCGCGCCCACGCTGGTACCGCTGCACCACCGCCCTCGCCGCCCTGGCCGCGTTCGCCGTCGTCCTGACCGGCGGCGCCACGGCGGCCCACGCCGAACCGACGGTCGCCGAGATCGAGCGCCAGATCGACGAGGACTGGAACAAGCTCGAACCGATCATCGAACGGCACAACGCCACCCGCCAGGACCTGGCCGCCAAACGCCGGCAGGCCGACGCCCTCGCCAAGCAGATCAAGCCCTTGGAACAGCAGGTCGAGCAGGCGATGGAGGAGGTCAGCGCGCTGGCCGTCCGCGCCTACAAGGGCGAGAACGTCTCCGCCGTCAACGCCCTGCTGGGCAGCCGCTCGCCCGACCAGATGATCGGCCAGCTCGAACTGCTCGACCGGTTCGCCCAGCACCAGCAGCAGGACGTGCGGCAGGTCGCCGAGCTGCGCGACCGGCTGGCCGAGAAGAAGGCCCCGCTCGACGAGATGGTCGTCCAACTCGGCCGGACGGAGGCCCAGCTCGCCGCGAAGAAGAAGCAGATCAACGCCGAGATCGACCGGCTGCAGAAGCTGCGGCTGCGGATCTACGGCAGCGGCGGCGGCGGTTCGCTGCGCCCCGCCCCCTGCCCGGCCAGCTACCCGGGTGGCGGGGCCGGCACCGCGGTCAAGTTCGCCTGCGCCCAGATCGGCAAGCCCTACGTCTGGGGCGCCGAGGGCCCGAACGCGTACGACTGCTCGGGCCTGATGCTCGCCGCCTGGGCGAAGGCCGGGGTCTCGCTGCCGCACAACGCCGCGCAGCAGCGCCGGGTCACCGCGACCGTCAGCCGGGGCGAGCTGCGTCCGGGAGACCTGGTCTTCTACTACAGCGACCTGCACCACGTCGGCATGTACGTCGGCGGGGGCTGGGTGGTGCACGCCTCCCGAGCCGGGGTGCCGGTGAAGATGAAGAAGGTCGACGACGGCCCGATCCACAGTTACGGCCGCCCCGGCTGAGTGGGTGAGGAACGGGCCCTTCCTGGCACACCCGGTGGCGGAAGGGCCCGTTCTCACGGCGACTGTCGGGTCAGCGGGTCGGCCAGGTACGCCAGTGCTGCCAGGAGCGGCTCGGGGTCGGGCCGCGCTGCCCCTGGTAGCGCGAGCCGTAGACGGCCGAGCCGTACGGGTGCTCGGCCGGCGACGAGAGCCGGAAGATGCAGAGCTGACCGATTTTCATGCCCGGCCAGAGGGTGATGGGCAGGTTGGCCACGTTGGACAGCTCCAGCGTCACGTGGCCGGAGAAGCCCGGGTCGATGAAGCCCGCGGTGGAGTGGGTGAGCAGGCCGAGCCGTCCCAGGCTCGACTTGCCCTCCAGCCGCCCGGCGAGCTGGTCGCCGAGGGAGATCACCTCCAGCGTCGAGGCGAGCACGAACTCGCCCGGGTGCAGCACGAACGGCTCGCCCTCGGGCACCTCGACCATCGACGTCAGGTCGTCCTGCTGCATCGCCGGGTCGATGTGGGTGTAGAGATGGTTGTTGAAGACGCGGAAGAGCTTGTCCAGGCGTACGTCGATGCTGGACGGTTGCACCAGCGTGGGCTCGAACGGCTCCAGCGCGAGCGTGCCCGCCTTGATCTCGGAGACCAGGTCGCGGTCGGAGAGCAGCATCGCACCACCTTAGCGAGCGATGTGCGTGACCTGCGTGTCGGACTACCTGTTCGTACACGTGTTCGATAGAATGTCGGCATGGCTTCCTGGTCCGAATTCGCCGCCGACGAGCCCCGCCTCGCCGACGGGATCCGCTCCCTCATGCAGCAGTACGGGCCGGGCTTCGGCTACCTGGCCACCGTCCGCGCCGACGGCGGGCCCCGGGTCCATCCCGTCTCTCCGGTGATCACCGACGAGGGGCTCTTCTGCTTCGTGGTCGACTCGCCGAAGCGGCGCGATCTGGAACGCGACGGCCGCTACGCCCTGCACTCCTTCCCGCCGGAGGAGAGTGACGACGAGGCCTACGTCGCCGGCCACGCCCGGCCGGTCACCGACCCGGCCCGGGTCGCCCGGCTGGCCCGCAGCCACCGGGCCGCGCCGCAGGTCGACTGGCGGCTGTTCGAGTTCACCGTCGACGTGGCGATGCTCGCCCGTCGGGAGCCGGGCGTCGCAGGCGGCGCCGGCGAGGGGCACGGCCGGCCCGCCGTCCAGGTCTGGCTCGACCCCGGCGCGACCGCCGCCGGCACCGCCGCGGTGCCCGAGACGCGGTCGGGGAGCGGCGACAGCCTCGCCGCCCGCCCGGCCGCCTGAGACGCGGTGCGGCGCCCCGGGCCGTCCCCGTCCGGGGGGCCGCACCGCCCCCCACCCCGCCCCGAAGACGACGGTGCCGGCCCCGTCGAGCGGAGCCGGCACCGGTCGTGCGGGGGGAACTATGCCGCGCGGTACGCGTTCCAGGCGGTCAGCATGCGGCTGGCCTGCCCGGCGGTGAACTGGTACATGCAGGAGTCGTAGGTGTAGTCCATGAAGTTGGTGATCGGGTCGACGCCCGGGGCGGTGCAGGTGTCCCGGCCGGTCGGGCACTGGAACGCCGGGGATGCCTCGGGCGCGGTGTCGCTGACGCTGTCACCCGAGCCGGAGCAGCCGCCCTGGAAGGTGTGGTAGAGGTTCAGCCAGTGGCCGACCTCGTGGGTGCCGGTGTCGCCCTGGTTGTAGTTGGTGGCCGTGCCGCCCGGCAGCGACTCGCTCAGCACGACGACGCCGTCCATGCTGCTCAGCTTCCGGGTCGGGAAGGTCGCCCAGCCGAGCAGGTCGTTGCTCAGCTCGCCCAGGTAGACGTTGAGGGTGTTCTTGCCGCCCTCGCGCAGCGAGGTCTTCATCTGCCGCTCGGCCGAGGAGCCCTGCACGATCGGGTACCACGAGGGGTTCGTCACCCGGTTGATCTTCTGCAGCTGGAAGCTGAACGCGGTGGCCGCGCCGCCGGTCGCCCCGCTGTATGACTGGTTCAGCACGTTGATCTGCGAGGCGATCATCGAGTCCGGGATGTTGCCGCCGGCCCGGGTGCCGTCCCGCTGGATCACGTGCACCACGACGGGGACGGTGACGGTGGCCGTGACGGAGGCGCCGGCGCCGGTGCGGAACCGGGCGCGCTCGCGCAGGGCGGCGGCCAGGTCGGCCTCGCGCTCGCGGGTCTCCGCCAGGGTCAGCTCGTTCGGCTCGTGCTTGGCCGCGCCGCCCGCCTTGATGCGGGAGTCCGAGTGGACGTCGGCCGGCTCGACGCAGACCTCGCTCGGGGCGGCGGAGAAGGCCGACGCGGCCGGTACGACGCCCACGGCGGCGGTGCTGAGCAGCAGCGCGAGGGTCGTCGACGCGACGCCGGCCGTACGCCGGGTCAGCAGGTTGGGACGGAGTCCCATGGGCCCACCTCTTTCTGGCCGGCGCGACAGGGGGTATGTCACGCCGTGGCTGAGAACGTTGGGCAGACGTTACAACCGATCGACGAATTTGAGAACGGCCATGTATTGCAGGGATGAAACTTTTTCCTGGCCGGCGCCGGCTCGTGATCGACAATTGGCGATGAAACGGTGATTCTCGGTAGCGACTCGCGCCGCCCGGCGGCGCGTTGGCGTCGATCTTCGGGTACCGGTCCGCCGGTGGGTGCCGGCCACGGCACAGAACAGATCATGGCCGCCGTGGCGGGCCAGCTCCCGGGCGGTGGCCGCGAGCCATCCGGGGGCCCGCCGCGCGACACGGTGCGGCATCGGAGGGGGTGCCTGGGTGCACCGGCGTGACGTCTCAGGTACAGTGGTGCCGCCTGCGGGTGTAGTTCAATGGCAGAACATCAGCTTCCCAAGCTGACAGTGCGGGTTCGATTCCCGTCACCCGCTCCAGCTCGAAGGCCTTGGCCAGGACGTGAGTCCCGGTCGGGGCCTTCGATGTTCCAAGGTCAAGGATCATGCCGCGTGCCACTGGCCCCGGTCGGAGGGGGCGGCTTGCCTGCGAAGCTGACCCGGGACGAGGCGATCCACCTCGTTGACCGGATCATGCGGCTCGACTACGCAGACGACGCCGAGTTGAACGACTGGCTGGACCAGCTCGAACGCGACCTGGGCTATCCGGACATCTCGGATCTGATCTTCACGGTTACGCCGGAGTTGACGCCGGCCGAGGTTGTCGATCGAGCCAGCGCCTATCAGCCGGTCGCGATGCGGTCCACACCATGGACGGAGCCGTCGACCACCTGAGGAGCGTGGGTCGGTAACGCAGCGGTCAGCCTTGCAGGCGGAAGTCCAGCATGTAGAAGACCTTGTCGTAGCGGCGTTCGCCGACGGCGACGAAGCCGGGCAGGCGGCCGTATTCGGTGAAGCCCAGCGACCGGTAGAGGTGCAGGGCATTGGTGTTGTCGCCACGGGCGTCCAGGGTGAGGACCTCGATAGCCGCCTCCCGGGCGTCAGCGATCAAGGCAGCGGTCAGCGCCCGGCCGACACCACGACCATGGGCAGCAGGATCTACCGCGATCTTCTCCAGATCGGCGTGTGGCCGATGCGTCGGTCGGGCGTAGCGGAGCCAGTACCCCAACCCGACAAGCCGACGGTCGAGGTAAGCGACCCGCAGGGCTGCGTCCCCGGCCTGCACCGCAGAGACGACGTGGCCGAGAAGTTCCGCCACCTCATCCCGCGAGGGTGGTTCGACCCACCCCAGCGCGGCACCTCCACTGACCAGGTCCGCCAGGATCTGGTGGGCCGACTCCGCAAACCGGGCCTTCAGCTCCGGATCGGAGGTCAGCTCCATGGCATCAACGATTGCGGGCTCGGTGGTCACACCGCTCGTCATGGCCGGATTCATGACCGGCAGGCTAGCCAGCCCACGGCCCAGCTGAGACCCCACGCTCCAGCCAAGCCGTTACTGGCCCACGCTCCTAGCCTCACTTGTGCCGCAGGTCGTCACGTGCAGCTCTGGCTGCGCCGAGGTCCGTCAGATGCCCCACCGGAGGCTCTTTAGCTCAGGGTGCCGTAGGCGAGTACTCAACGACCGGGACACCATGGGCCCGCATGTTACGCAACACAGCAGCAGCCAGATCATCGTCGCAGATCAGTGCGGCCACCCCGGTCCGGCGGTTATAGGGCAAGCCGCCATCGCCGTTCCCATCGCTTGGCAGGAGCACCCAGTCCGGGTCGCTCCCGTCCCACAAGTCGGAATACGCGTCGAGGCTTCCGGCATTCACCGGCTCATAGTGCCAGGAGTGACTTCGGGCAGATGCAACCCGCAGTGCGGCTAGCCGGCCGACAGCGGCCGAGCGGAGCAGCCCGGCGTGCCATTTGCGTGCCATTAGGGCCTCGATCGTTGCTGCCGCTTGACGTCGCGGGCCGGACGGCGGCCCGCTACGAGGAGGGCGGCCAACGGCGAACGGGGTGGCAGGAGATTCCTTACCGGTTCTTGCCGACTGCCCGACAATGAGCGCATGGCGGAGATGAGCCCGCACGTGGTTGGACGGTTGGGCCTGCTGTTCGTGCTGGCACTCCCGCTGTTCGGGTTTGCCGTCGATTTCCTCCTCCTTCTTGTGTCGTATCTGATGCTGGTCGCGATTGCTCCCGACGTGCTGGGTGAGGTGGCCGTGAGCCCTGCCAGGTTCGCTGCGTGGATCGCGCTGGTGAGGTTGCCGATGACGCTCGCCTACACGCTGACCGTTTCGAGGCGCGGCTGGATGGCAATGGTGACCACGGGCGAGGTTCCCGATCCTCCGGTACAAAAGGGTTGGCGTTTCACCCTGGTCAGGGTGCGCGACTGGGGGGCGGAAGTCGCTTGGTGGGTGATAGCGGCGCTGATCGTCTTCGACCATGTCGCCGATCCGGGCGAGGCACACGTATGGCAGCTCGTCGCCGTGACTGCTGTCGGACCGTTCCTGCTGCCGGAGTCCGTGAAGAGGTTGTTCCAGCTGCTGCGCCGGTGGTGGCGACGGAGGCACACATCCCACGCGCGGCCCCCGAAGCCCGACGAGGAGTCCGTCAATGCCTGAACCCTGGGCCGGGTGACCAACCGGGGATGAGGTGCCGCTGGCTCATTCGCCGTGCGGCAGGCTCCACAGATGGACGGCGGTCCCGTCCCTGGAGACCGTGTACCAGGCGCCCTGCCCCGCCGAGCGGGGAGATCCCGAGACGGAGAAGGGGTAGGCGACACGGCCGCGCAGGGCCATCGTGCGTGTGTCGACCAGCCAGTGGCGGGGCTCCTCCGCGTGGTACTCGGTGCCGACCACGGCGCTGTCGTCGTACGGGAATGCCGCCTCGTAGTCCCAACATGCGCGGTCGTTGTCCTTGCTTGACGGAGGGGGCACCGCTTCCTCGGCGTACAGCCGCCGCAGTTCCGTGCCGTCCTCCGCCCGGTGCAGGTAGAGGGACCACTGCCCCGGATCCGTGGTCAGGAAGTGTTCCCCGGACGGGCTCACGGCGAGGAAGACCTCCTCGGCGAACTGCTGGACCGTGAGCGTCGCGCCATTCCAGTGCCCCCACAGCACGGGCGAGTCCTCATCGCCCTCGGCGACAGTCAGCCCCATGTACGCCGGGTCCGGATGGGGGAAGTGGTAGGAGCCCGATGCCACGGTCGTCGTCTCGGCCCGGGTCAGCACCGTGCCGTCGGCGGGATCGAGGATCAGCCATTCCTCCTGGATGTCGCCCTCCGCGTTGTTGCGGATGTGGGCCCAGAGGAGCCTGCCGTCCGAGGAGAAGGCCGCCGAGCCGCTGTCCGCGTGGCCGTGGTGGTGGTCGTCGGCGTACTCGGAGAACGAGGCGTGGGCCTCGGTGCACACGGCGGCGGACCAACAACCGTGCCGGATCTCCCACCGCACGGCGCCGGCCGGATCCACCGCTCGCAACGCGTGAACGCCGACGAACACGGCGACGTCGCCCGTGGGAGAGACCGCCGTCGAGCCGTACCGGCGGGGCCAGGGCGCGGGGAAGTGGATCTCCGTCCCCTCTCCGTCCAGGTCGCGGACGGCCAGCTCGGTGTCCCCGCGCTGCACCAGCAGCCTGCGCCCCGGCCAGTGCAGCACCTGCGGGGCGTCCGCCGACGCGGGGTCGAGCGGAGCGGCGACGGTGGCCACGAGCTGGGCGGCGAACCGGGCGGAACGCCCGGGGACAGCATCGTCCGGCGCGGTCATGTCAGGAGCACCTGATCACGACCAGCTGCGGGCGGTCGCCGATGTGGCACTCGTGGCTGAGCCGCACCGTCCCCGACCTGGTGAGGGCCGCGCCCTGCCCGTCGGCCGGCGTGGCGGTCAGCGTCCACGTGTAGGTGCCGTTGGGCATCACGCGGCGGCGGTCGTCCTTGCCGTTCCATGCCGTGGCCACCATACCGCGCGTCAGCCCGCCGGAGAGGGTACGGACGACGGCGCCGCTGGTCTGACTCCTGATCACGAGCGTCCAGGAGGCGGCCGGCTTGGACAGCCACCACTTCGGGCTCCAGTGCCCGGTGGCGTCCTTGACGTGCGCCGACGTGGCGACGGTGGCGTCGAGCTGGGCGAGGGGCGAGACCGGGACGCCGCTGGGGACCAGATGGATGCCGTCGTCGGCGCCGAGGTGGGCGATGACGCCGGTGTACGGGTCGACGTCCCAGGGCCGCCACGACGCGAACGCCCCGGCGGTGTGCGACCTCGGCGTCCCGTCACGGACGTCGGTCACCTTCAGTTGCCCGTCCACCTCGGACGCGACGAAGCCGTCGCCGAGCTTGGCCCTCGACCAGTCGTCTCCGGACACGAGTCGCAGGTTCGTCCGCTTGACGGTGTCGTAGACGCCCTGACCCGACGCCGAGCCCACGCAGGTCCACAGCAGCCACCGCCCGACGGCCTGGAGGTCCTCCAGGAGGCACCCCTGGCCGAACCACACCTGAGCGCCCCGCTGCCCGGTCAGCACGTCGACGGGGGCCACGGCGTCGTTGCCGTCCCGCACCCACAGGGTGGTGCCCCACAGCGCCTCGACACCGGCCGTGGTCGTGAACACCGCCTTCCCGGTGTCGAGATCGACGACCCGGGTCTCCGTACCGGTGTCGCCGGCCGTCGTGAGTGCCGCGAAGCGGCCGCCGACAGCCGCGACGGAGTGGTAGGTGCGGGAGCTGTCGATCCGGGTTCCGGGCATGGGCTGGTTCGGCGCCAGCAGGTGGGGCTGCCGGTCGTCGTCCGTACGCCCGTAGCTGAGACCGGAGAGGACCGTCCGGCCGTCTCCGGTGTCGTGGAGGTCGGGGCACGCCGTGGTGTCGCAGCTCGCGGGACCGGGGCCCCGGGCGGTGCGCGCCCCGACCGTGAGCGCGCCGGCCACGCCGATCTCGCGGGTGTAGAGGTGGCGCCGCTTCTGCCAGGCGTTCTCCTGCTCCAGGGTGCTCAGCCGCCCCTGGGTGAGGGTCAGCCCGGACACCGCCTCGTACTTCCGCGGGTATGCCTCGGCGATCTTGCGGATCGCCACGTCGCCGCCGTCCACGGCCTCGACGACGGACACTCCCCACCGGTCCAGGTCGGGCCCGCCCTGCACCAGGAGCCTGCCGTCCGGGGTCGGCATCGCGAGCCCCTCCGACCTGGCCAGCAGCGTCTTGACCGTACGTCCGTCGAGGGCCACGGCCTCGACCCGCCAGACCGGATCCAGGAAGCTCCGGGGGCCCAGCGCGGGATCGTGCCGGCCCACGACGAGCGTTTCGCCGACCATGCCCAGCACCTGCGCGCCGCTGGCCAGCGGCACCGGCTGCGGGGTGGCGGTGAGGTCCGCGCGCGAGTGGACGGAGACGGTGCCGTCGTGCAACCACAGCAGGTGGGTGGAGGTGAGCACGACGGCGCCGATGCTTCCGTACGAGGTGTACGGGAGCGGGATCAACCGGCCCTGCTCGACGTCGAGGAAACCGGTGCGCGACGTGCTGCCCACCCGGTACTGCACGACCTGGCCGCGCGCGTCGCCCACCGGGGCCCAGACCGGGGTTGTTCCTACGATTCCGTCTGGGACGCCCGTGACGGCACGTTGGGTGACCGTGCTGTCGTCGTGGGAGTCGAACAGGTGCCACGTGTAGTTGGCGTCGAACAGGTTCCCCGTGGTTGTCACGACCGTCGAACCCAGCGTGCTGACGTACGTGTGGCCAACCGGGATCATGACCGTGTGTGATCGGCCGGTTGTCATGTTCCGGAGCGTCACGGACCGGGGGTAGTCGAGTTCCGCGACGATGTCCGAGCCGGCGCCGAAGTCCAGGACCCTGTTCCCGTCCGGGGCGTACCCGTCGAGCTTCGTGTCGACGCCGGCATAGCTCGTCCACAGGTAGCCCAGCGTGGGCTCGCGACGGAGAAACCCTGAGGGCCCCGCGCTGAACAGGTCCGTCTGGGGGTCCAGGAGGTAAGTGGCCGGGATGACCACCTCTCCCGGGACCGGTTCGGCCTGCGCGGTACCGGCCGACAACGGGGTCAGGCCCATGGTGAGCGTGAACGACACGGCGGCGGCGATGCCGGCGCGGATGAGCGAGCCTCGGACCACGCTCGTCCTCCCTGTGGGACAGAGGATGAAGGGGTTCCGGCCACGGGCCGGACGACGGCTCGCCGGGAGGCTGTTCCTGCGGCGCATCGATGCGGTGGCAGGTCACACATCAGCGATCCGCGCCGGCCTGAAGCCCCGGGCAAGTGGCGGGAGCTTAGCAGTTGCAGCCGCGTCGGGACGGCCCCATCCACTACGGATCCCGTGCCGTGCAGGTGGCAACCCCGACCCGGCCCGCGTCACCCGCCGCGGCGGGTCGGAAGTTCGTCGTACGGGCCTTCTACGCTCCCGCCATGATCACGGACCTGCCGCGCCTGCTCGGATCGTTCCCACCGAGGACGTTGCCGCCCGGCCGCCTCGTCGAGCCAGGAGACGGCGGATCGCCGCCGTACTGGTTGAGCGAGGCCCCGGTCGGAGCCGCGCTCTGGTCGCGGCTGCGGTCACAGCACCGGCAATCCGGGCTGTGGCCGCTGCTGCTGAGTGGGCTGTCGAGCGAGGAGACTCGTCCGTGGGCCGACGGGGAGGTGTTCCCGGCCGGCATGTCCTCACCGGACCGCCACGACGCAGCCGAGTTGCTGGCCCGGTGGTGGACCGCGCACACGAGGCCCGATCGGGAAGACATGCGGCCAGCGGCCGAACGCGCCTCCGTCACCGCCCCCTTCGGTGACCGCTGGCCCGGCCTCGCCGTGCCCGGTGACGCCTCCGCGTCACCCGATGAATTCGCCGACCAGTACGCGGAGTTCCTCCTGTTCAAGCCGGCACGTCTCGGGCTCGTGCCGGCCGCTCGTGGCGCGGACACACTCGCCGTCAGCGGCTGGTCCGGTCCCTTGAACTACACCAACGACTCGGGCGAAATCTCGGCGGTGGTCCGGAGCTGGGAGGATCGCTTCGGGGTCCGAGTTGTCGGCGTCGGATTCGACACCCTCCACCTCAGCGTCGCCGCCCCACCGACCTCGATCGAGCACGCCTGCCAGGTGGCGGCCGAGCACTTCGCCTTCTGCCCCGACAACATCTGGCAGGGCGCCGGAACGCTGACTGCCTACGCCGAGAGAATCCGGGGCGCGCACTCCTGGTCGTTCTGGTGGGACTGAAGGCGGCCCCGACCCAGCGGGCCGGCATGAAACGAGGCTGCGCCTTCCACTGACGGTTGCGGATTCGGCCAGCTGCGGTCCGTACGGGTCAGGCTGATGCGACCGGACGGCTACTGCCGTCTGTCGCCGGGCCGCAGCCGGTCAGCCGACGGCGGTCGTGGGCAGGGGGTCGCGGCGGGGCGCGGCGGCCAGCGCCAGCCCGAGCAGTGCGGTCGCCGTACCGGCCAGGAACAACAGCAGGGCCGCCGGCTGGCCCAGCCACTCCCACAGCGGGTGCCACGTCGGGTGCGGTTCGTCGAGGTGGTGGCGGAGCAGGGTCGGCACGGTCAGCAGGACGGGTGCCCACCACAGGACCATGGTGAGCGCGTACAGCACGGTGACCGCGCCCCGGGCCGGGTGCGACGCCTCGGTGCGGCGACTGGCCCAGCCGAACGCCAGCCAGCCGAGGCCCACGCCGAGCAGGCCGCCGACGACGCCGGCCGGCAGCACGGCCGGCGGGGTCGTCCGGCGCAGATTCAGCCAGAGTTGGACGGTGTCGCCGGGGGACTCGGCGCGGACCTTGAGGGTGAGTTCGGTGTCGCCGCGCCGGGCCGGCACCGCCGTCTCGGTGGTGTCCGTGATCCGGGAGCAGAACTTGTCGGCGCAACCGGAGTACCGGCCGACCGTCGGCTCGTACAGCTGCCAGCCGGTCTCGCGCAGGCGCCGCTGCGCGAGCGCGAGCGTCTCGTCGGCGGACATCGGCGGTGACGCGGTCACCTCGGCCACGACGCTGCTCGCCTGGTACTCGCCGCCGTCCCCGAAGACCAGGTTGTCGATGTTCCGCGCGGTGAGCCGCTGGGTGTAGAAGGTGAAGAGCGCGGGCGCCAGGTCGACGTCGCCGAGGTCGTGGCCGGGTAGCACGGCGGCGACGACGGCGGCGGTCTCGGCGCGGTCCGGCAGCGGCCGGGAGGTCTCCCACGCGCCCCGGGTGGCGAGGGCGGCGGTGAACAGCCCGCAGACGACGGCGGCGAGGGTGGCCCAGACGCCGACCGTGCGGCTTGCCGGCCGTCCCAGCCGGCAGCGCAGGCCGTGTCGGATCAGGTTCCCGGCCTCCCGGGCGGTGGGCCGGGTGCGGCCGGCCGGCGCCGCGTCCAGCAGGACCCCGACCATCTCGTCGGCCCGGTCACGCCGGTAGGCGCGTGGATGGCAGAACAGCAGTCGCCGGTAGCGGCGGGCGAGCGGGTCGCCGTTCGTCGGCATGGCCGTCCTTTCGTCGGTACGCGCGGATCCGGCGGTGCGATCGCGCGAGCGGTTCGGGTGGGAGCGGCGGTGCGGTGGTGCGGAGCTGGCGCGGTGGTGTGGAGCTGGCTCGGCGGCGGTGCTGGGGTGCGGAGGCGTGCGGAGGCGGTGCGGTGGTGTCGAAGGCGTGCGGGCGGTCAGGCGGTTCTGGGGCGCAGGGCGCGCAGCCGGGTCTCGGCGGCGGCGGCGAGCTGGCGCAGCCGGGCGGTCTCGGCGTCGAGGGCGTGGACGCCGTCCGGGGTGAGGCGGTAGTAGCGGCGGAGCCGGCCGTCGACGGTCTCCTCGCGGTCGGGCGCGACGAGCCCCTGCGCGTGCAGCCGGTCGAGCGCGGCGTAGAGGGTGCCGGGCAGCAGGGTGACGCGCTGCGCGGAGAGGGCGGTGACGTCCCGGATGATGCCGTAGCCGTGCCGGGGGCCACCGGCGAGCGCGGTGAGGATCAGGAACGTCGGCTCGCGCATCGCGGTCACGGGCGTACCATATTCAGATCATCGATACATGGCAAGCGCCCCGCGTGGTGCGGGCCGGGCCGGCGCCGGCCGTTAGGCTGGCGATCATGCGGATTGGCATCGTGATCCTTCCCGACCAGCGCTGGTCCGACTCGCAGCGCCGTTGGCGGCAGGCGGACGAGTGGGGCTTCGACCACGCCTGGACGTACGACCACCTGGGCTGGCGGGACCTGGTCGACGGGCCGTGGTTCGACTCGATGACCACGCTGACCGCCGCCGCGACGGTGACCACCCGCATCCGGCTCGGGACGCTGGTCGCCTCGCCGAACTTCCGGCATCCGGCGGCGTTCGCCCGGCAGGTCACCGCGCTCGACGACGTCTCCGGCGGGCGGCTGCTGCTCGGCCTCGGCGCGGGCGGGATCGGCTTCGACTCGGCCGTGCTCGGCGGGGAGACGCTGCCGCCGCGCCAGCGCGTCGACCGGTTCGCCGAGTTCACCGAGCTGCTCGACCTCATCCTGCGCGAGGACGGCACCACCTGGCGCGGGGACTGGTTCACGGCGGTCGACGCGCGCAACAACCCGGGCTGCGTCCAGACGCCCCGGGTGCCCTTCGTGGTGGCCGCCAACGGGCCCCGGTCGATGCGGCTGACGGCCCGGTTCGGTCAGGGCTGGGTCACCACCGGCCCCGGCGGGGACGACCTGGAGAGCTGGTGGGACGGGGTGGCCGAGCTCTGCGCCCGGATGAACAAGACGCTCGCCGCGGCCGGCCGCGACCCGGGCACCCTGGACCGCTACCTGTTACTGGACTCGGCGCCCGTCTTCTCGCTGCACAGCGCCGAGTTCTTCGCCGACCAGGTCGGCCGGGCCGCCGCCCTGGGCTTCACCGACGTGGTCACGCACTGGCCCCGGGCCAGCAGTTGGTACGCCGGTGACGAGGCCGTCCTGGTGGACGTGGCCACCCGCCTGCTGCCCGAGCTGCGCCGGGGCTGACGTTCCCGGCGCGCCCGTTCAGGTGCCGAGGTCCCCGGTGGGGACGCCGCCGTCGCCGGCCGAGACCAGCCGGAACCGGATGCAGACGACCTCGCTGTCGTCGGTGACGGGGGTGCCGGCCCGCGCCCAGTAGGCGGCGTGCCCCTCGCGCCACTCCTCGATCGAGCGGTCACCCTCGCCCTCGGACCGGGCGAAGTCCCAGGTCACCTCGGCGAAGCGGACCACCTCGACGCCGGTGACCTCGACGACGCCGACCAGCGAGTCCCCGTCGTCCACGAGGGCCAGCCGCTCGCCGACGCGCTCCAGTTCCTCGCCCTCCTCGGCGTACTCGGTGAGCAGGCCGGCGGTCGCCGTCTTCACCCCGCCGAGCACGAGGGTGTTCAGTCGCCTCCGCAGGTCGCCGGGGGTGCCGAGGGCGAGGGTGCGCAGTTCACCGATCCGAGGCCACATCCTGCCGACGCTACCGCCGTCGTTGATCTCGTGCGTGCGCATTTGTCGCCCGCCGGTGACCTTGGCCGGTACGGTCGGCGCCACCGTGCCGTTGCTGCTGGTGGACGGCACGGGCGACCGATCCTGGGGAGGGCTCCGTCGCCCGCCGGTTCACCCGCACGTGCTGGAGAGCGAGCAGGCCGGTCACGCGCTGACGGTGCCCGGCCCGATGGCCCGCTCGGCGGAGGTGCTCGGCCGGGTCCGCGCGGCGGTCGAGGAGTTCGTCCGGGTCACGTCAGGTCGTCGCCGCTGACCAGCCCCCGGATCCGCAGCTCGGCGGCGACCGCCGGCGGGCAGTCGAGCACGACGGTGGCGGTGCCGACCGGTTCGGCGCCGCGCGCGGCGCAGATCTCGTAGAGCGCACGGACCTGGGCTCCGGTGGCGACCCAGTCGTCCACCACCAGCACCCGGTCGCCGCGGTCGAGGCCGTGGTCCCGGACGGCCAGGTCCACCCGCCTGCCGCGGAAGTCCGGCGGGCTCTGCGCCCAGGTGAGCGGCCCGGCGGGCAGCCGGCCGTCGCCCGGTTTGTGGGCCGGCACGAAGCCGACCCCGAGCGCCGTGGCGGCGAGCGGACCGAGCAGGAACCCCGTCACCGCCGGCGCGACGACCACCGTGGGCCGTGCGGCCCGGAACGGCTCCACCAGGGCCGGCCCGAGCCGGGCGAGCACCTCGGGGTCGCGCCACCAGCCGGAGACGTCGCTGACCAGGTGACTGGCGCCGGGGCCGGGATCGATCCACCGGACCAACTCGGCGAGGCGTCCGCTCAGCTCGGGGGGCATGCCACCCATCCTGCGGCAACCGGCGCGGCCCGCGCAGGCCGTGGCTCGCCCGGGCCGCCCGGCCCACCCCGGGTCGGATGATCGGCTACACGTATCGCCGCAATTGCGGGCAAAACCATATGATCACGTTGACTTCGGAAGTGTTTCTCTCGTTATGGTCCGACCCGGTTTGTCAGATGACGAAAGGACCGGACCGGTGGCTGGCAGGCACTCCCGTACCCGCAGGTTCTCCTCGCCGGCCGCCATCGCGGCCACCGCGGCGGTCGGGGTGGCCCTCGCCGTCGGCGGCACGGTCGGCGCCGTCCAGCTGACCTCCGGTTCGGAGTCCGCGCGGCCGGCCGCCGTGGACCTGTCACCCACCGGCGTGCCGAGCAGCGTGGCCCCCAGCTCGCCGGCCGCCTCGCCGAGCGCCAGCGCGTCGCCGAGCGTGGCCGCCAGCCCGACGGCGACCCGGTCGCCCCAGGCTCCCTCCCGGAGCAAGCCGCGCACCGCCGCGCCGAAGCCCACGGCGACGAAGAAGACCAGCACCGCCCGGCCGGTGGTGGACAGCGGCTCGTGCGGCGCCTCCTTCTACTCCGAGGGGCAGCTCACCGCCAACGGCGAGACCTTCGACCCGTCGGAGCTGACCGCCGCCCACAAGACCCTGCCGTTCGACACGAGGGTCCGGGTCACCAACCCGGCGAACGGCAAGTCCGTGACGGTGCGGATCAACGACCGCGGCCCGTTCGTCGAGGGGCGCTGCCTGGACCTGTCCCGGGCCGCGTTCGCCGAGATCGCCTCGTTGGACGCGGGTCACGTCGAGGTCCGTTACGAGGTGCTCGGCTGAGCCCTCGCCGGGCCGCGATCGGCCCGCCGGGGTGATCCGCGCGGCCAGAACATCCTCGGACGACGGGCCAGCTTCATTCACCCGTTCACGTCCATCAGGCATGCTGTCCCTCGTACGCACGAAACCCTTCCAGTCGGGCCGCGGCCCACTGAGCCCCGGATCCCGCGCCGGCCTCGGCGCGGCCGTCGTCCTGCTCGCGATCGTCTCGGCGGTCGAGCTGGCCGACGGGCGGTCGGCGAACTACATCGCGCTCATGGTCGCCGCGCCCTTCCTGGCCGCCGCGCTGGCGTCGTGGCGGATCGTGCTCGGGGTGGGTGCCGCCGCCACGGCGCTCGGGGCGGGCTTCGCCCTCGGCGAGCAGACCGTGTCGCTCTCCACCGCGGTAGCCGTCACGTGCATCGCGCTGGGCACCGGGATCGCGGCGGCAACGGCGGCCGTACGGCAACGGCAGGCCGAGCAGATCGCCGAGTTGTCCCGGCTGGCGGCGGTGGCGCAGCAGGCCGTGCTGCGCCCGCTCGGGCCGCAGGTCGGCAGTCTCTCGGTCGCCGCCCGCTACATCTCCTCCACCGCCACGGCCGAGATCGGCGGGGACCTGTACGAGGCGATCGACACGCCGTACGGGGTGCGGATGATCATCGGCGACGTGCGCGGCAAGGGACTGGACGCCGTCCGGCTGGCAAGCATCGTGCTGGGTTCGTACCGGCACGTGGCGTACGAGCGGGCCGACCTGCGGGCGATCGTGACCGACCTGGACCGGGCGGTGGCCCGGAGCGTGGGCGACGAGGACTTCGTCACCGCCGCGTTGGTCGAGGAGCGGGGCGGCACGCTCACCATCGTCAACTGCGGTCACCCGCCGCCGCTGCTGCTGCGCCGAGGCGCCGTCATCCCGCTCGAACCGCCGGCCCCGGCCCCGCCGCTGGGCTTCATGCCGGTGGTCCGGCCCCGGGTCGAGCGGCTGGAGCCCGGCGACCGGCTGCTGCTCTTCACCGACGGGCTCGGCGAGGCACGCCGGGACGGGGAGTTCTTCCCGACCGCCGACCGGGCCTGGCGGCTGCTCGGCCACGGCACCGTCGCCGACGGGCTCGCCTCGCTGGAGACCGCTCTGAAGGAATGGGTGCACGGCCGGCTCGACGACGACATCGCCCTGGTCCTGATGGAGTACACGGGCTCGCGCGGCGGCACGGCCGCGACCGCGGCCGTGCCGAGCTGGGAGGTCGGCGCGGCCGAGAGCTGAGGCAGGCGGCCGTTGCGGGAGGGTGTCGGGGTGGTCTCGGCAACCTGAACGGGACCTGTGTAATCGCTGTCACTTCCGAGATCGGCTTGTCGCTTCCTACCCGCGAGTAATAGAGTCGGGGTTACTGATCGGTAACACCTGTCCGGAAGCGGGGCCAGCGAGCATGACCCACTACAAGAGCAATCTTCGGGACCTCGAGTTCAACCTCTTCGAGGTCTTCGGGGCGGACCGGGCGTTCGGCCAGGAGCCGTACACGGAGCTGGACGTCGACACCGCGCGCGACATCCTCGCCGAGGTCGACCGCCTCGCCCGGGAGGACCTGGCCGCCAGCTACCTGGACAGCGACCGCAACCCGCCGGTCTTCGACCCGGCCACGCACACCGCGCCGCTGCCCGAGTCGTTCAAGAAGTCGTACCAGGCGTTCATGAACTCCGAGTTCTGGCGGCTGGAGCTCCCGGCGGAGCTGGACGGCAGCAACGCGCCGCGGGCGCTGGTCTGGTCCCTCGCCGAACTGGTGCTCGGCGCCAACGCCGCGGTCTGGATGTACTCCTCCGGCCCGTCCTTCGCGCACGTGCTGCACGTCGAGGGCACCGAGCAGCAGAAGAAGTGGGCCAAGCTCTTCGCCGACAAGCAGTGGGGCTCCACGATGGTGCTCACCGAGCCGGACGCCGGCTCGGACGTGGGCGCCGGCCGGGCCCGTGCCATCCCGCAGCCCGACGGCTCCTGGCACATCGAGGGCGTGAAGCGCTTCATCACCTCGGCCGAGCACGACCTGAGCGACAACATCATCCACTACGTGCTGGCCCGCCCGGTCGGCGTCGAGGGTGTCGGCGGCCCGGGCACCAAGGGCCTGTCGCTGTTCGTGGTGCCGAAGTACCACTTCGACGAGAACACCGGCGAGCTGGGCGAGCGCAACGGCGTCTTCGCCACCAACGTCGAGCACAAGATGGGCCTCAAGGTCTCGAACACCTGCGAGGTGACCTTCGGTGAGCACGGCGTACCGGCCAAGGGCTGGCTGCTGGGCGAGAAGCACGAGGGCATCCGGCAGATGTTCATGATCATCGAGAATGCCCGGATGATGGTCGGCACCAAGGCGATCGCCACCCTGTCGACCGGCTACCTCAACGCCCTCGAGTACGCCAAGAGCCGGGTGCAGGGCGCCGACCTGACCCAGATGGCGGACAAGACCGCGCCGCGGGTCACCATCACCCACCACCCGGACGTGCGCCGCTCGCTGATGCTGCAGAAGTCGTACGCCGAGGGCCTGCGCGCGCTCGTCTGCTACACGGCGAGCTGGCAGGACAAGATCATCCTGGCCGAGACGGCCGGTGACGAGAAGGCCGCCAAGACGGCCAAGCGGGTCAACGACCTGCTCCTGCCGCTGGTCAAGGGCGTCGGCTCGGAGCGCGCGTACGAGCTGCTCGGGCACGAGTCGCTGCAGACCTTCGGCGGTTCCGGCTTCCTCCAGGACTACCCGCTGGAGCAGTACGTCCGCGACGCGAAGATCGACACCCTGTACGAGGGCACCACCGCGATCCAGAGCCTCGACCTGATCTTCCGGAAGATCGTCCGGGACAACGGCAAGGCCCTGATGGTCGTCGCCGGTGAGATCCAGGAGTTCATCGCCACCGAGGGCGGCAACGGCCAGCTCAAGGAGGAGCGGCAGGCGCTCGGCAAGGCGCTCGTCGAGATCCAGAACATGCTCGGGGTGCTGACCGGCTGGCTCGGCGAGGCGCAGGGCGGCGACGCCCGGGCGCTCTACAAGGTCGGACTGGCCAGCCGCCGGTTCCTGCTGGCGGTCGGCGACCTGGTCGTCGCCTGGCTGCTGCAGAAGCAGGCCGACGTGGCCCTCAAGGCCCTGGCGGGCGAGGTCTCCGCCGCCGACAAGGCGTTCTACACCGGCAAGGTGGCCGCCGCCCGGTTCTTCGCCCGCGAGGTGCTGCCCCGCATCGGCGCCGACCGGCGGATCATCGAGGGCACCGACCTGGACATCATGGACCTCCCGGAGGAGGCCTTCTGAGTCACGCCACGCCCGCGCTGCGGCGCGGCGATGGGGCCGGGTGACGACCCGGCAGAGGTCAGCACGACGGCCGGCGGGCAGCAGCCCGCCGGCCGTCGGCGTCCCCGGAGGTGCCGTGCCCGCCGATCGGCCCGCGGTCACCACATCGATCATGCAGCGTTGCGGTCAGCGTGCCGACGAGGGACGCCCTCCTCCGCCCTTTGCTCTGCACCCACGGAGGCGCCAGACACTCTCGGTGTCCGTCGCGTCCGTGGGTGCAGAGCAAAGGCGACGCGGAGGCGTGGTGCTGGCGGCGGCGAGCTGTACCGGTCTCGTCCTGTTGTTCCGATTCGTGCCGGCCTCGGGTTGGGTGACGGGCGGCCTGATCATGACTCTCCGTGAAGCTCTCAAATTCTTCCGGGTCCGTCACGCTCCGCAGTCGGGCGCGACGTGGTCGGCCTCGACGTCATGGGCGAGCTGGCATGCCCGGGTGTCCGGATGGCGATTGCCACTGGGAAGGGCGAGCCCTCGCCCGAAGAAGCTTCCGGAAGAGGGGGCGCCTCGGCTATTCGGTGGCCTCAGTCAGGTAGCCGGGCGGTGTGGCGGGTAACCGTCGCAGGACCACGGCAGAGAACGCCCAGAAGCCATCGCACGGGGGAGTGCAGCGCACATGGGCATTGGTAGCGGGATCTTCCTGATCGCGATCGGCGCGATCCTCACCTTCGCCATCAGGGCCAACGTCTGGTGGGTCGACCTGCGCGCGGTCGGCTGGGTGTTCATCCTGGCCGGGCTCGCCGTACTGCTGACCACGCTCTGGTTCTGGCAGGACCGCCGCAAGCGGGCGCGGACCCTGATCGTGGAGGAGAACCGGCTCTCGCATCCGACCGCGATGATGCCACCGCCGCCCGATCCGCCGCCGCCGACGGCGCCACCGTCCTGAGTCGGCGCCACCGTCCTGAGCCGGCACCGTCGTCCTGAGCCGACGCCGTCGTGCCGCCAACCTGAGCGGCGGTACGACGACCGGCGGCACGACCGGCACCTAGAGCGGCCCCTCAGCCATCCGCCAGCACCGGCGGATGGCTCAGCCGCGTGCGGTGTGGTGGTCGGTGATCGGAGCCCGTCCCCGGTCGAGGTCGGCCCACCCGACCTCGGGCCGGTGCACGACGACGTCGCTGGTACGCATGCCGTCCTGGTCCGCGCGTAACGGGTCCAGAAGGGCGGAGAGCAGCGAGATGCCCGGGTTGTGGGCGACCAGCAGGACCGTGCGGGCGGCCGGATCGACCCGCCTGACCAGCGTCAACAGGTCCTCCATGTGCGCCTCGTACGCCTCCGCCTCGTAGCGTACGACCGGGGCGGGGCCGGCCGAGCCGCCCTCGGGGGGTGACCCGGTCATGCCCATCGCCACGCCGTGCCAGGTCTCCCGCGTGCGCCGGGCGGTCGAGCAGATGACGACGTCCGGCAGCAGGGCGTGCTTGGCGAGCCAGGCGCCGGCCGCCGCCGCGTCGGCGTGCCCCCGGGCGGCCAGTGGGCGGCGTTCGTCCGGCACATCCCCCGGCTGCTCGGCCTTGGCGTGCCGGAGCAGCACCAGTGTCCGTCCTGCGGCGTGAGCGTCCGTCATGGCCCCAGCTTGCCCGATTGGCGATCAGAGCGCCTGGGTAAGTCGATGGATGCCGCACCCTCACCGATGGCCGCGGCGGAGGCAAACGCCAGGGACAGCCGAGGAGGCGACGACATGGGTTTTGGTGGCAGCATCTTCCTGATCGCGCTGGGTGCGATCTTCGCGTTCGCCGTGGAGGCGGATCTGGGTTGGCTCAACCTGGCGGTCGTCGGCTGGGTGCTGATGCTCGCCGGCCTGGCCGGCCTGCTGGTCACCCTCCACTTCTGGAACACGCGCCGGCGTACCGTCGTCGCCCGCCCGGTGGCCGAGGACCGGGTCGTCGCCGAGCGGGTCGTGCCGGTGCAGGACGACCGGGTCGTCGAGGAGTACCGCGAGGTGCGTCGGCCGCGCCGCACGGTCTGACGTCCCGACGCCGATCGAGGGGCTCCGCGGCGTGGCGGGGCCCCGTCGTCGTGTGCAGCCGGGAGCGCGGGTGGTGCGTCGATCGGTGGGTCAGGCGAAGAGGGCGAAGTAGATGGCGATGTGGTGGCAGAGCGCCGCCACCAGCGTGCAGGCGTGGAAGAACTCGTGGTGGCCGAAGACCGTGGGCCACGGGTTGGGCCGGCGTAGCGCGTAGAAGAACGCGCCGACGCTGTAGATCGCCCCGCCCACGATGAGCAGCACCAGGGCGGTGACGCCACCCTGGTGCAGGATGTCGGGCAGCATCGCGACCGAGACCCAGCCGAGCGCCAGGTAGAGCGGCGCGGAGACCCAGCGCGGGGCGTGCGGCCAGACCAGCTTGAGCGCCACCCCGGCGAGCGCGCCGCCCCAGACCAGCGACAGCATGATCGTGGCCGGCCGGGGCTCCAGCAGCAGCACGCAGAACGGCGTGTACGTGCCGGCGATGAACACGAAGATCATCGAATGGTCCATCCGGCGCATGACCTGGTAGCCGCGCTCGGACCACACCCGCCGGTGGTAGAGGGCGCTGGTGCCGAACAGCCCGCACACCGTCAGGCTGTAGATCACGCAGCTCACCAGGGGTGCCCAGCCGGGCCGGGAGGCGGCGATCGCGCTGAGCACGATCCCGCAGACCAGGGCGACGAAGAACGCGTACGTGTGGAGCCAGCCCCGCATCCGGGGCTTACCGATGTCGACCGGCTTGAGTCGAAGCGGGGCGGAGGTGGTCACGACATCAGGTTACGGCACCGTAGGTTACCTGTAAGTAGTGCGTCCGGTCACGCGAGATGGCGACCGGCGACCCTGGTGCCCCGGGTCGGTCGTGGAGTATGGCGGGATGCGGATCCGACCCGTCGGGGCGCACGCCCTGCTGATCGACTGTGACGACGCCGACCAGGTGGAGGGATGGCGGGCAACGCTGTGGCGGCGGCGCGAACGCGGCGAGCTGAGCGCCGTCGAGATCGTGCCGGCGGCCACCACCGTCCTGCTCGACGGCGTGCCCGACCCTGCCGCGACCGCCGCGCGAATCGCCACCTGGGCACCCCGCCCACCCGCCCCCGCCGGCACGGCCGCCGGCGAAACGGTCGAGGTCCCCGTCACGTACGACGGGGAGGACCTGTCCGTCGTCGCCGGCCACTGGAGCGTGGACGTGCCGGCGGTGGTCGAGCGGCTGACACGTACCGCCTTCCGGGTGGCCTTCTGCGGCTTCGCCCCCGGGTTCGCCTACCTCACCGGGCTCCCCGCCGCGCTGGCGGTGCCCCGGCTGCCCACCCCGCGCCCCCGGGTGCCGGCCGGCTCCGTCGCCCTGGCCGGCCCGTACGCGGGGATCTATCCGGCGGCCTCGCCCGGCGGCTGGCTGCTGGTCGGGCGGACCGGCGCGGCCCTCTTCGACGTGCACGCGGACCCGCCGGCCCGGCTCACCCCCGGCACCGAGGTGCGCCTGGTGGCCGCGTGACCGGGCCGGCGGTCGAGGTGCTCCGCGCCGGGGCGCTGACCACCGTCCAGGACCTCGGCCGGGCCGGGTGGGCGCACCTGGGCGTGCCCCGGTCGGGCGCGCTCGACCCGGCGGCGCTGCGGCTGGCCAACCGCCTCGTCGGCAACCCGGAGTCCGCCGCCGGCCTGGAGATCACGTTGACCGGCTGCGAGCTGCGGTTCCCCCGCGCCGCGACGGTCGCGGTGACGGGGACGGCCACCGCCGTCCGGGTCGGCCGCCGTTTCGGGGACGTGGGACGGCCGCTGTCGGTGCCGGCGGGCGCCGTGCTGCGGATCGACCCGCCCCGCGACGGCCTGCGCAACTGGCTCGCGGTCGGCGGCGGGATCGCCGTCGAGCCGGTGCTCGGCAGCCGGGCCACCGACACGCTCTCCGGGCTCGGCCCGCCGCCGCTGCGCGACGGCGACCTGCTGCCCCTGGGCGCGCCGACCGGGCCACCCGCCCCGGTCGACATCACCGTCGTGGCGCCGGCGCCGACCGAGCTGCGGCTGACGCTGCGGCTCGGCCCCCGCGACGACTGGTTCACCCCGGCGGCGCTGGACCGGCTGTTCGGCACCGCGTACGCGGTGAGCCCGGTGAGCAACCGGGTCGGCGCGCGACTCACCGGCGCGGTGCTGCCCCGCGCGGTGGCCGGGGAACTGCCCAGCGAGGGAATCGTGCTCGGCGCGGTGCAGGTGCCGGCGGACGGCCAGCCGCTGATCTTCCTCGCCGACCATCCGACCACCGGCGGGTACCCCGTCGTCGGGGTGGTGGACGACGTGACCCCCCTCGCGCAGGCGCGCCCAGGGACTACGGTCAGGTTCCATGGACCTCAACGCTGACCTCGGCGAGGGATTCGGCATCTGGCGGCTCGGCGACGACACCGCGCTGCTGGACCTGGTCACCTCCGCCAACGTCGCCTGCGGATTCCACGCCGGCGACGCGTCCACGATGCGCCGGGTCTGCGAGGCCGCCACCGGACGCGGGGTCGCCGTCGGCGCCCAGGTCGGCTACCGCGATCTTGCCGGCTTCGGCCGGCGACACATCGCGTACGCCTTCGCGGAGCTGCGCGACGAGGTCACCTACCAGCTCGGCGCCCTCGACGCGTTCTGCCGGGTGTTCGGCAGCCGGGTCCGTTACCTCAAGCCGCACGGGGCGCTCTACCACGCCGCCGCCTGCGACGAGGCCCAGGCGGCGGCGCTGGTCGCGGCGGTCGGCGACTACGACGACCGGTTGCCGCTGCTCTGCTCGCCCGGCTCGGTCCTCGCCCAGCTCGCCGCCGGGGCGGGCCTGCGGGTGGTCGCCGAGGGCTTCGCCGACCGGGGCTACCTGCCCAACGGCTCGCTGGTGCCGCGCACCGCCCCCGGCGCGCTGGTCACCGACCCGGAGGAGGTGGCCGCGCGGGCCGTCCGGATGGCCACCGAGCGGACCGTCGTCGCCGTCGACGGCAGCGTCGTCCCGTGCCCGGTCGAGTCGATCTGCCTGCACGGCGACGCCCCCGGCGCGGTCCGTTGCGCCGAGCTGGTCCGCGCCGCCCTGATCGACGCGGGGGTGCCGCTCACCCCGTTCGCGTAGCAGCCGTACGCCTGCCTCAGCGGGAAGGCCGTCCTGACGCCGAGCGCGACCGGGTCAGGCGTCGAGGCCGCGGAGGACCAGCGGGAGCCGGGCGGCGGCGCCGTCGACCACCCGGACCGGGACACCCCAGTCCTGGCGGGTCAGGTGGCAGGCCGCGTGCTCGACGTCCGCGTCGCAGGTCGCCGCCTGGGCGGTCACCTGGAGCACGCCGCCGGCCACGTCGCCGTTCACCACCAGCCGGCGGGACAGCTCCGTGCCGGTGCCGGCGCCCTCCAACAGCAGCTCGGGCGGGGACGCGGAGACCACCAGCCGCGTCGACGGGCCGTACGTCTCGTCCAGCTTCTGCCCCGGCGCGGGGGTGAAGACGACGTCCAGCGTCACCTCGCCGGCGGCCAGGTCGGTGGGCTTGCGCTCGGTGCGGTGCCGAGGGCCGTCCACGGTGCTCGCCCCCGCGGCGGAGAGCGCGCCCGGCGCCAGCCGGGTCAGCCGGTGCGCGGCGGACTCCACCACCAGCACCTCGCCGGCCGGCGTCAGCACGAGGTCGCTCGGCTCGGCGAGCCCGTCGGCGACCGTCGAGACCCGATCGTCCTCCGGGTCGTAGCGGCGGACCGCCCCGTTGTACGTGTCGGCGATCAGCACGGAGCCGTCCGGCAGCGCGCACACGCCCAGCGGGTGCTGGAGCAGCGCCGAGGACGCCGGCCCGTCCACGTGGCCGAAGTCGAAGAGCCCCTGCCCGACGGCGGTGCCCATGACGTCGTTCTCGACGTACCGGATCGCGCTGGTCTCGCTGTCGGCGATCCAGAGCCGCGCGCCGTCGGCCGAGACCGAGAGGCCGGACGGCTGCGCCATCCACGCCTCGGCCAGCGGGCCGTCGCGCAGCGCCTCCACCGTCGTGCCCGCGTACATGCCGGCGGTGCGCTTCACCGGGTCGAACCACCAGAGCTGGTGGATGCCGGCCATCGCGATGACGACCCTGTCGTCGTACCAGGCCAGGTCCCAGGGGGAGGAGAGGTCGACCGAGAGCGCGTCGTGCGCGTGGTCGTCGACCGTGGAGCGCCACTGCCGACCGGTGCCCGCGACCGTGACCACCTCCCCGTCCGCCAGGCGTACGCCCCGCAGCAGGTGGTTGACCGTGTCGGCGACGACCAGGTCGTAGCCGGCCACCTCGGCGGCGTGCGCGGGCAGCAGGCAGAGCCCCTGCGGTTCGGAGAAGGTGGCCGCCCCGGCCGGACCGTCGGCCCGCCCCCGGGTGCCGGCGCCGATCCGGCGGACCAGCGTCTCCCCGTCCGGGGCCAGCTCGGCCAGCGAGTGCCGGGCCGAGTCCGACACCAGCAGGTTGCCGTTCTCCAGCAGCACCGCCTTGCCGGGGAAGCGCAGCGTGGTCTCCGGCTCGGCCGGCGGCACGTACGGGCCGTCGCCCCGGTGCAGGGTGCCCTTCGCCTCGTGGGTGGCGATCAGGTCGTCGATGAGACGCGCGAGCCCTTCGGCGTGGCCCTCGCCGGCCATGGTCGCCACCACGTAGCCCTCGGGGTCGATCACCGACAGGGTGGGCCAGGCGCGGGCCGCGTACTGCTGCCACATGTCCAGCTCGGGGTCGTCGAGCACCGGGTGGTGGACGCCGTACCGCTCCACGGCGGCGGCCAGCGCGTCCGGGTCCTTCTCGTGCTCGAACTTGGGCGAGTGCACGCCGATCACGACGAGCACGTCGCCGTACTTCTCCTCGAGCGGGCGCAACTCGTCGAGCACGTGCAGGCAGTTGATGCAGCAGAAGGTCCAGAAGTCGGCGATCACGATCTTGCCGCGCAGATCGGACAGCCTCAGGTCCCGCCCGCCGGTGTTCAGCCAGCCTCGACCGCGCAGCTCGGGGGCCCGTACTCGTGCGCTCATGAGCCCAGTCTGCCGGACGCGGCGGGTCGGGCCGGGCGGCACCCCGCGCGGGCTCGATCACATCCCACCGGCGAAACGGGGGCGGGACCACGGTCTCCCGTGGCCCCGCCCCCGTGCTGTGGCTACTTGCCGGCCGGCTTCAGGCAGAGCACCCGGTTCGCCCCGTCGCCGGGGAGCACCACGTGCGGCTGGGCCGGGTCGGCGCACTTGTCCTTCGCGTCCACCTTGGAGACCACGGTGAAGGCACCCGCCTCACCGCAGTTCGCCGCCGCCGCGCCCTCGCCCGACTGCTTGACGCAGCTGCCGACCGCCGGGTCGAAGGCCGGGGCCTCCTCCGTGCCGCCGACCTTGCCGAGCAGCATGAGCAGGCCCAGCGGCACCGCCAGGATCAGCACCGCGGCGACGAGCACCGCGGCGAGCACCCGCCCGTTGCGTACCTTGGGCGTGGGCGCCTCGGTCTTCGGCTCCGCGATGGGCTTGAACGAGTCGAACCGGCCCTGGTCCTGTTCCGGAGCGCCCTGGTCCCAGGAGGACGGGCCGGGCTGCTGCCCGGGCGGCGGGAACGCCGGCGGGAAGGCGTCGCCTGGTGCGGAGTCGGCCATCGGGGCGGGCCCGTAGCCGGGTGCCGCGCCGCCAGCGGCGCCGGCGGCCGGGGCGCCGAAGTGCTCGGCGGGGCGGTCCGCGCCATCGTGCGGCCGGACCCCGTTGACGGGCCGGCCGTTGGCCGGCGCGTCGACGAAGGACGGCACGCCCGGCGGGAAGGCCGGGGGCGCGGCCGGCGACGCGGGCGCGACGGGAGTGGCGGCGCCGAAGGCGGCAGTTCCCTGGTCCCGGTCGTCGAAGCGGGGCTCCGGCCCCTGGTCGAAGCGCGGCTCCGGAGCCCGGTCGAACCGCGTGTCCTGGTCGAACCGGCCGTCGGGACCCTGGTCGAACCGGGCGTCCGGGCCCTGGCCGAATCGCGTGTCCTGGTCGAACCGGGCGTCCGGGCCCTGGCCGAACCGCGCGTCCGGGCCCTGGCCGAATCGCGTGTCCTGGTCGAACCGCGTCTCGGGCCCCTGGTCGAACCGCGGCGGCGGCGCCTGCTCCGGCCGGTGCCCGTGCGGCTCGTCCTGCGCCGGTTCGTCCGCTGGCTCCGGGCGAGCCGGCCGGCCGTACACCCGAGGCTGCGGCGCGGGGGTGCCACCCGACTGCAGGGGCTGGTCGGCCGGCGGCATCACCCGGCTGGCCAGCGGCACCGCGGCGCTCGCCGAGACGCTGCCGGCCGCCCCCTCGGCACCCTCCGGCGAGGTACGCGGAGCGGGCACCACCGGCCCGGCGGTGGACTGCGGCTCCTCGTGCCGGGAGCCGGCCTGCGCCCAGCCCGGCTGCTCCTGCCCGTACGCCGGCACACCGCCCTCCCGGGCGGACTGCTCGGGCGCGAACTGGGCCGGCGGAACGTAGTCGGCCGGCGGGGCGGCGGCCAGGCTGGCGCCGGGCACCCGCTGCTCCTGGGGCGGCAGCGGCACCGCGTTGGCCGGCGAGATGCCGGGGCCCGGAGGGGGCTGGTAGATCGGCGGCTCCTCGGCGCGGTCCGTCTCCCAGCCGTTGCCGGCCCGGTTGGCGGCGGGCTCGCCCGCCCCGGCGCGGCCCCACGCCTCGTCCGCCGACCACGGCTCGACGTCCGGTACGGCCGGGCCGCCGACCCGCTGCGGCAGGCTCTCGGCCGCGGGACCCCACGGCGGCGTCCCGCCGTCGCCGGACGCGGGAACGCCCGCCCGGCCGGGTGGGGTGGAGGTCGGTGCGGAGGTGCCCCAGCCGTTCGGGTCCTCGGGCTGCTGCGGCACCGAGGCCGCGCCTCGGGTCGAGGCCGGCTCGTCCCGGCCCGGCCACTCGTCGCCCTGCTGCTGCCCGGCGGTCCAGCCGCCGGAGCGGGTGGGGTCCTGCGGGGGTTCGGTGTTCCAGCCGCCGGAGCGGGCGGGGTCGTCCTGGGCGGGCCAGGGCTGCGGGGCCGGGGCGGCCTGCGGGACCTGGGCGGCGCCGCGCGCGGCGGGCTCGGGCTGCGCCCACGCCGGGGACGCCTGCTCGTCCTGCGGGACGCCGCCCACCCAGCCACCGGAACGGTTCGGGTCATCCTGCTGGGCGGCCCAGCCGTCCTGCCGGGGCCGGTCGTCGGGGGTGGCGTCGTCGGCCCAGCCGCTGGAGCGGGCCTGGTCGTCCTGCTGTCCGGCCGTCCAGCCGCCGGAGCGGTTCGGGTCGTCCTGCTGCTGCCCGGCGGTCCAGCCGCCGGAGCGGGTGGGGTCCTGCGGGGGCTCGGTGTTCCAGCCGCCGGAGCGGGCGGGGTCGTCCTGGGCGGGCCAGGGCTGCGGGGCCGGGGCGGCCTGCGGGACCTGGGCGGCGCCGCGCGCGGCGGGCTCGGGCTGCGCCCACGCCGGGGAGGGCTGCTCGGCCTGGGCCCAGGCGGGCTGGTCGGGGGCGGCGTGCGGCGGGGCGGCGGCGGCCCATGCGGGACCGGGCTGCTCTCCCGGCGCGCCGGCCCACGCCGGCTGTGGGGACCCGCCGGGGGGTCCCCAGGAGGCGGGCGGGGCGGGGTCGGCCTGCTGCGGAGCCTGGCCGGTGCCCCAGGCGGGGGCCGCCTGCTGCTCGTTCTGGTTGGCCCAGGCGGGAGGGTTCGGCTGCCCGGACGGTGGCGGGGGCGCCCAGCCCAGGTCGGGGGCACCGCCGTAGCCGTTGCCCTGCTGCGCCGGGCGGTCGCCGTACGGCGCCGGTCCGCCGGCGCCCGGCGACACCTCGTCCGGCTGCTGGCCGGGGTGGTGCGTGCCCTCGGACGTCATGCGTGTGCGCCTCCTCCATCACCTGTCGGCCGCCGCTGCCGATCGGTCTGCTCGGCATGGTGGCCGGCGTCGCCGGTGTGCCGACCGTGCCGGCTCCCCGCACCGTATCCGGTGACTGCCCGAGGGCTTCCGGGGAGCACCGGCCGTCACTCCCTGTGGCCGGGCGGTGTCGAGCGGCTTCTATCGACTCGACCTGCTCCCGGTCGGCGGACGACGACCGAAGCCCACCGTACCGGGCGCTGCGGCGAGGTGGAATCCCGGTGTCAATGGGTGTGAAACGCCGATGGCCCGCCCGGGCGGACCGGGCGGGCCATCGATCTGGAGGAGGTGAGGAACGATCTGGGCGTCAGCTCATGTGACGCTGGGCGATGGCGAGGATCTCTTCGCGGACCGCGGGCGAGTTGGCGGAGCGCAGCGCGTGCTCGATGGCACGGGCGCGGCGGTTGGCGTCGCGGCGGTTACGGATTCGCTCGATCATGCTCATGGTGGTCTCTCCTCCTGGCTATTCGGTTGTCAGCCCCTTGATGTCTCTATTGAACCTCAGAACGGCCCCAACTTCCATCGATTATTAGGTGAGCTGGGACACGAGCCGAACAATCGAAGGTCAAACCGCCCCGGGAGCCGATGTTTCTGTATCCCAACGGACACGGCCGGTGTGCCGGGCGTTCACCCGAGGCACACCGGCCGTGGCTGGTGTCGAGACCCGTCAGGTCCAGGCGAGCAGCGCCGCCTCCGGGTCGGCCAGGAAGTCCCCGATGTCACGCAGGAACTTCGAGCCCAACTCGCCGTCGATGATCCGGTGGTCGAACGACAGGCCCAGCGTGGTGACCTGGCGCGGGCGGACCTTGCCCTTGTGCACCCAGGGCATCTCGCGTACGGCGCCGAAGGCCAGGATCGCCGACTCGCCCGGGGGCAGGATCGGCGTGCCCGTGTCCACGCCGAAGACACCCACGTTGGTGATCGTCAGCGTGCCGCCGGACATGTCGGCCGGGGAGGTCTTCCCCGCCTTGGCCGTCTGCACCAGGTCGGTCATCGCGTCCGCCAACTCGCGCAGCGAGAGCCGGCCGGCGTCCTTGATGTTCGGCACGATCAGCCCCCGTTCGGTGGCCGCCGCGATGCCCAGGTTGACGTAGTCCTTGACCACGATCTCGTCGCCGGCCCAGGTCGAGTTGACCATCGGGTGGCGCCTGACCGCCAGCAGCACCGCCTTGGCGACCAGCAGCAGCGGCGAGACCCGCACGTCGCGCCACTCCCGCCGGCCGCGGAGCCGGTCCAGGGCCTTCATCGCCCGGGTCACGTCGACGGTCAGGAACTCCGTCACGTGCGGGGCGGTGAACGCCGAGCGGGACATGTTCTCAGCGGTGAGCTTGCGTACCCCCTTGACCGGGATGCGCTGCTCGCGGTCCGCGCCGAAGCTCGCCGCCGCCGTGGCCGGGGTCGCCACCGTCAGCGGCTCGGCCGCCGCCGGGGTCCCACTCGCCGCCCGCTGCACGTCCTCCCGGGTGATCGAGCCCAGCGGGCCCGAGCCGGTCAGCGCGGACAGGTCGACGCCGAGGTCCTTGGCGAGCTTGCGGACCGGAGGCTTGGCCAGCACCGGGCCGCCGGCCCGGCCGTGGCCGTTCGACGGCGCGATCGGCGCCGGCGCGACCGGAGCGGCCGGAGCCACCGGAGCGGCCGGAGCCACCGGAGCGGCCGGGGCCGGCGGAGCGGCCGGGGCCGCCGCCTGCGCCGGCACCGGGGTGCCGCCCTTGCGCGGGCGCCGCTTGGCGGCCGTGGTCCGCGGGCCGTAGCCCACCAGCACGGCGGTACGCCCACCCGGGGCCGGACCGCCGATCAGGCCCGGCTCGACCGCGCCCTCGGCCGGCGCCACCTCGACCGCGGCCAGCGACGCCGCCGATGGGGCGGGCAGGTCGGCGGCCGGCGCACCGGTCGTCGACGCCTCGATCGGCCCGGCGCCCGGGTCGGTGTCGATCGCGATGATCGGCGTGCCGACCTCGACCGTGGTCCCCTCCGGGTGGAAGATCGCCTGCACCTGGCCGGCCCACTTCGCCGGGATCTCGACGGCCGCCTTGGCCGTCTCCACCTCGACGATCGGCTGGTTCAGCTCGATGACGTCGCCGACCTTGACCAGCCAGGCGAGGATCTCGCCCTCGGTCAGGCCCTCGCCCAGGTCGGGAAGGTTGAACTCCTTGATCCGCGACATGCCGCTCACCAGCCGAAGGTGCGGTCGACGGCGTCGAGCACCCGGTCGAGGTCGGGAAGGTACTCCTCCTCCACCCGCGAGGCCGGGTAGGGAGTGTCGAAGCCCGTCACCCGCAACACCGGGGACTCCAGGGAGTAGAAGCACTCCTCGGTGATCCGGGCCGCGATCTCCGAGCCCAGGCCCAGGTTGCCCGGGGCCTCGTGCACGACCACGCAGCGGCCCGTGCGCTTCACCGACTCGTACGCGGCGGTCAGGTCCAGCGGGGAGATCGTGCGCAGGTCGATGACCTCCAGCTCGCGGCCGTCCTCGGCCGCGGCCGTCGCCGCGTCCAGGCAGGTCCGCACCATCGGCCCGTACGCCAGCAGGGTGGCGTCAGTGCCGGCCCGGGCGACCCGGGCGGAGTGCAGCGGGTACGCCTCGGCCAGCGGGGCGTCCAGCTCGACCGGACCCTTCTCCCAGTAGCGCCGCTTCGGCTCCATGAACACGATCGGGTCGTCCGAGGCGATGGCCTGCTGGATCATCGTGTACGCGTCCTGCGGGCTGGCGCAGCTCACCACCTTGAGGCCGGCGGTGTGGGCGAAGTACGCCTCCGGCGACTCCGAGTGGTGCTCGACCGCGCCGATACCGCCGCCGAAGGGGATCCGGATGACCATCGGGATCTTGACCTTGCCCTGCGAGCGGTAGTGCATCTTCGCCACCTGCGACACGATCTGGTCGTACGCGGGGTAGACGAAGCCGTCGAACTGGATCTCGCAGACCGGGCGGTAGCCGCGGATGGCGAGGCCGACCGCGGTGCCGATGATGCCGGACTCGGCGAGCGGGGTGTCGATCACCCGCTGCTCGCCGAAGTCCTTCTGGAGGCCGTCGGTGATCCGGAAGACGCCGCCGAGCTTGCCGACGTCCTCGCCCATGATGACGACCTTCGGGTCGTTCTCCAGGGCCTTGCGCAGGCCGGTGTTGAGGGCCTTGCCGAGGGTGAGCGTCTCCGTGGCCATCAGTGGGCGCTCCCCTCGAACGACTCCATGTACCTGCTGAACTGCGCCCGCTGCTCGTCGAGCTCGGGGGACCCGGTGGGGTAGACGTGGTCGAACATCGTCACGGGCTCCGGGTTGGGCATGGCGAGCACCCGCTCGCGCAGGTGCACCGACTCGGTGCGGGCCTGCTCGTCGACGTCGGCGAAGAAGTCCGCGTCGGCGATCTGCTGCCGGGTCAGGAACGCCTTCATCCGGGCGATCGGGTCCTTGGCCTGCCAGGCCTCGACCTCGCTGGCGATCCGGTAGCGGGTCGGGTCGTCGGAGGTGGTGTGCGCGCCCATCCGGTAGGTGTAGGCCTCGATCAGGCTGGGGCCCTGGCCGAGCCGGGCGTTGTCCAGCGCGTGCCGGGTGACCGCGTACGACGCGAGCACGTCGTTGCCGTCCACCCGCACCCCGGGGAAGCCGAAGCCGCCCGCCCGCTGGTAGAGCGGGACACGGGTCTGCCGCTCCAGCGGCTCGGAGATGGCGTACTGGTTGTTCTGGCAGAAGAACACCAGGGGGGCGTTGAAGACGCTGGCCCAGACGAACGACTCGTTGACGTCGCCCTGGCTGGTGGCGCCGTCGCCGAAGTAGGCGATCACCGCCTCGCCGTCCTCGGTCCCGGTCTTGCCGTCCATGCTGACGCCCATGGCGTACCCGGTCGCGTGCAGGGTCTGTGCCCCGATCACGATCGTGTACATGTTGAACTTGAACTCGTTCGGGTCCCAGCCGCCCTGGTCGACGCCCCGGAACAGGCCGAGCGGCATGATCGGGTCGATGCCCCGGCAGTAGAGGACGCCGTGCTCCCGGTAGGTCGGGAAGGCCATGTCCTGGGTGCGCAGCGCACGCCCCGAGCCGACCTGCGCGGCCTCCTGGCCCAGCAGGCTCGCCCACAGGCCCAGCTCGCCCTGGCGCTGCAACGCGGTGGCCTCGGCGTCGAGCTTGCGTACCAGCACGAGGTCGCGGTAGAGCCCGCGGTACTCCTCGTCGGTGAAGTCGACGCGGTACTCCGTCCCGTCCGGGCCGGTCGCGCTCTCGATCCGCTCACCCTCCGGGGTGAGCAACTGCACCAGCTGCGGGTCGCCGGTCGCGCCCTTCCTGGAGCGGGGTGCGGCCCGCCGGCCGCGGCTGGAGACCCCGGGGTCGCCCTTTGCCATCCGTCTCTCCCTGTCTGTCTGCGTCGGCACCGGGGGGTCACCCGGCCGCGCAACTCGTGCGCCTGTCCGGCTGGTGCCGGACCGGTTCCTGGCGGCCGCGCCTAGCCCCGGTGGGGGTTGCCGCGCGGCGTGAAGCCGGATTCTTGGCCGAACCCGGTTCGGGAGCGCCGGCGCCCAGCCGCGCCTGCCGCGGGGGTGCGCGGAGGTCGAGGCTGCGTTGCCGTCGTGGTCCATATTCGCATCACACGTGAGCGCGCCCACAGTACGCCCGCCCCGCACCGGGAGGGCGGCCCGCTTCGTTACACGAAGCGCCGGGTGTCCGTTCCATTGGCGCGCGGCCGATCCGGCGATGGTTCGTCACCGTTCGGGCAGATACGCGTGTCGACACGCGGTAGGGGGTTGGCTGACGGTGCGTCACTGGGCAGGCTGATTGGCGGGAGGATGGCCCAGGTCGGGCGGTTTGCCGGTTCCTCTCGGCGATGTGGGTGCCGCCGGGCGGATCGGGTCGGACGCCGTCGCGGTGTCCCGCTGATCGTCGGGCCGGCGAACGGTCGCGAAGCCGACGGTCGTCCAGCAGGTCGTCGTGGGTGCCGGAGTCGACGATGCGGCCGTGGTCGCGGGCGGAGTGGGGCGGCCGCTGGCCCGGTCGGCGGGAGGCCAACGAGGAGGAGTGCGCGGTGTCCGATCCAGTCGAAGGCCCCGGTGCCCCGTTCCTCGGTCGGCACCGTGCGGCCGGTGGCTACCGCCGACTGGTGGGCGCCCACCGGGCGCCCGGGTCCGGCGGGCCGCCCCGGGGCTACCTGTTCACCGTGGCGCTGCTCGCCGGCACCGCGTCGATGCCGATCCTCGCCGCGATCAGCACCGGCTCCGCCACGGTCGGCAGCAGCGCCCTGCCCGACAGCGGCACCCCGTTCCTGCCCACGCCCTCCGTGGGCCCGGTGGTGATCCCGGTGCCGGCGACGAACCAGCCGGCGGTCGCGTCCCCCGCGGTGGCGACCCCGAGCACCTGGCGGCCCGCCGCGCCGGCCCCGCGTACGCCGGTCGTGGCGGCGCCGGGCCCGGGGTCGGTGGTGCGGCCCGCGCCCCCGCCCGCGGTGGTCCCGTCGCGCCCGCCGGGCGGCCGGCCGGTTCCGCTGCCCTCACCGAGCCCGTCCCCTTCCCCGTCCACGTCGCCCTCGCCCGAGCCGACCCTCTCGCCGAGTCCGTCCTCGGTGATCACGGCGACCGGCTCGCCGACCCCGGGACCGTCGACGGCGCCCACGAGCACGGGCTCGCCGCCGCCCACCGACCCCACGCCGACCCCCGGTCCCACGCCGACCTCGTCCCCGACCGGCGTGGCTTCCCGCCTTACGGTCGAGCCCGCCGGAGTGCGGGCCGGCGCCGGGCGGCCACGGGTACGGTGACGGCCGACGGCAGGTGAGCCGCCCGACGGCGCAGCGCGGGTCGGGCCGCCGGTGGGTGGACGGGGTGGCTCCGGGCGCGGCCCGGGGCGGAGCAGAGGCGGAGCGCTGAGCGGAGCGGACGGCACGGGCGCAGGGCCCTCGACCCGCCCGGACGCCGTGCCGCGTCCCGGCCCCACACTGCGGCTCGCCCGGCTCGTCACCGAGCTGACCGCGCCCGCGGTGCTGGTCTCCCTACTGACCGTGGCGGTCGGCTGGCACAGCACCCGGGGCGCGCACGGGCTGGCCTGGGGGCTGCTCGCCACGCTCTTCGTCAGCGGCATCCCGTTCGCGTACATCGTCGGCGGGGTGCGCCGGGGCCGGTTCACCGACCACCACGTGGGCGTCCGCGAGCAGCGCCGCGTCCCGCTGCTGTTCGGCCTCTGCTCGGTCGCTGCCGGCCTGGCCCTGCTCGCGGTCCTCGGCGCGCCCCGTCCGGTGCTGGCCCTGGCCGCCGCCGGGCTGCTCGGCCTGGTGGTCGCCGTGGCCGTCAGTCACTGGTGGAAGATGTCGATCCACTCGGCGGTGGCCGCCGGCACGGTGGTGGTGCTGGTGCTGACGTTCGGCGCCGCGCTGCTGGCGACCGCGCCGCTGCTCGCGCTCGTCGGCTGGTCCCGGGTCCGCCTGCGCGACCACACCGTGCCCCAGGTGGTCGCGGGAGCCCTGCTCGGCGCTCTGATCGCGGGCGTCGTCTTCGCGCCCCTCCGCTGACCCGTCCTCCGCCCACCGCCCGGCCCCCACCCGGCCGTCCGCCACGAGGTCGGTGGCGGGGTGGATCGTCCCGACCGCCGCCGACCTCACGATCAACGCGGACTTTGCGCGGAATCGGTCAGGCGCCCTCGTCGGCCAGGCGGTGGCGGTTGGCCTCGATCCAGGCGTCCAGGGCGGCCGGGTCGTCCGGGTCGACGCCGTCGGCCATCAACTGCGCCACGGCGGCGGTGGCGGGGCTGCGCCGCTCACCCGTGCTGTAGAGGCGGGCGAACTCCGGCACCATCTCCTCGATCGCCGTGTCGGTCTGCGCCGCCGCCCGCTCCGGCAGACCGCGCTTGCGGGCGGCATACGCGGCCCAGCCGCGCAGCACCCGGGGCAGCAGGGCGGCGTCGTCCATGTCCAGCACCGCCCGCCGGTGCACCCAGTCCAGCAGGAACAGCCCGGACACGGTCGGGCTCCACCGCATCGGGTCGGCGTCCGGGAAGCTGGCCGCGTGGTCCAGCAGCAGGCTGAGGCAGAAGTGCAGCGAGGCCAGCTCCGCCCCGTCGACGGCGTCCAGGCCGAACCGGGCCGCCTCCGGCGAGGCGAGGAACCGGCGGACCAACTCCGTACGCTCGGCGGCGGAGAGCGGCTCGACGGCGGGCGCGGGCACGGCGCGGATGGGGTGGGGCAACCGCGCCAGCCGGGCGCCGAGCAGGGCGCGGTCGGTGGCCAGCGAGCCCTCCCCGGGCAGCTCGCTCAGGCCGTCGGTGATCGTCAGGTGCCGGCCCACCTCGGCGTGCATCCGGGCCGGCTCCTCGTCGCGGAACCAGGTCAGCTCGTCCCCGGCGCACATCTGCCGCACCTGGTCGAGGATCCGGTCGGGCGGCCCGCCGACGAAGACGTCCTTGGTGATGCCGATGTTGTGGTCGAGCAGCGTCACCACCGCGTGCGCCGGCCCGCCGGCCGGGTCGTCGTACGCGAAGGTCGCCAGGTAGGAGGTCTGGTCGCCGTACACGTCGCCGTAGGACCAGCAGCCGGTGAGGTGGACCCGGCCGAGGTGGGCGGCCCAGGCGGGGGTGGCGGCGCCGGGGCGGACCCGGGCGGCACCCTCGGCGTCGGGCACCAGCGCGGCGAAGACCGAGCGGACGGTGGTCGCGGCGGCCGAGCGGCGACGGGAGGTGGCGGCCAGGAAGCCGGCCACGAACTCCCGCACCGCGCTGTCGCGGTCGGTCTCCGCGACCGCGTAGACGCTGCCGAGCAGGGCCGCGCCGAGCATCTCCGCGTCGAGGGCGTTCTCCAGCTTGGCCACGTCGCGGGCGGCGTGCAGCACCGCGTCGTACGGGGTCTGAGGCGTTCCCATCCACCGACCCTACGCTGCCGCCCGGCTCCGGACGGCACGAGCGACCCGAGCATCGCCCGCGTCGTGGACACCCACCACCGCCGACCTGCGGCTGCCGCCGACGTGTGCCCGGGTCAGCGGCCGGCGGCGTCCCGCAGGGCGGCCCGGGCCTCGGCGTAGGAGGCGAGCACCGCCCGCACCGGGGCCAGCACCTGCTCCTCGCCGACCGTCGTCACCCGCTCGGTGAGCCGGTGCTCGGCGCGGCGGCGGGCACGGCGGGCCGCCCACCGGACGGCCGGCCTGGTCAGGGCCGCCACCAGCAGCCCGGCGAGCAGGCCGCCGAGGAACAGCAGGGTGGGCAGCGGCACCTCGCCGACGGTCGGGTCGGCCAACTCCGGCAGGCCCAGCGCGCGCAGCCCGTAGCCGAGCGCCAGCCAGGCGAGCCCGGCCAGCGCGGCCAGGGTCACCAGCCACTGGAGGCCGCCGACGATCCGCCACCAGAGCGGCCGCCGGTCCATGCCGAGGTCGGTGCCGGCGACCGCGCGGTCCAGCGCGTCCGGCAGGTCGCCGAGGCGGGACCGGGCGGCGGCGGTCACCGCGGCGGGCCAGGAGGCGGGCAGTTCCGCCCCGGCCCGGTCGGCCACGGACCGGATCGCCAGCCCGAGCGCGGAGCGTTGCGCGGCGGTGGGGTCGGGCACCGAGGTCGCGGCGACCAGGCTCTCCGCCGGCTCGTCGCGCTCGCCGGCCGGGCCGGCCAGGTGCAGCCGGCGCAGCGGGTCGGGCCGCAGCCGCCGCCAGCCCCGGACCAGCGGCCAGCCGGTGGCGGCGGCGCCCCGGTGCCGGTACGCCTGCTCGACCGCCTCGGCGACCGTCGGCACCCCGGCGGCGCCGGCCAGCGCCCGGTGCAGCGCGGCGACGGCGGCGTCGTCCGGCCCGGCGGCCGGCGACCCGCCCCCGACCAGCTCGTCGAGCCCGGCCACCACCGTGTCCACGTCACCCTGGAGCCGGCGCAGCGCGGCCTGCCGCCCGGCCACCGTCCGTTCCAGCGCCTCCCGGAGCCCGACCATGCCCGCCGGTTCCACGGCGATGGTGGCCTGCAGCGGGACGCCGGCCAGGCCGTCCGCGTCGAGCAGGCGGCGCAGGTCGGCCAGCACCCGGGGCAGCTCGGCCGGGGGCAGCCGGTCGGCCTGGTTGAGCACGACCAGCGTGACGTCCCTGTGCCGGTGGAACTCGCGCAGGTAGCTGGTGTGGATGACGCGGTCGGCGTACTTCTGCGGGTCGACCACCCAGACCACGAGGTCGACCAGGCCGAGCAGGCGGTCCACCTCCAGCCGGTGGGACCGCTGCACCGAGTCGAAGTCGGGCAGGTCGAGCAGGATCAGCCCGTGCAGGGCGGACTCGTCGTCGCCGTCGAGCACGCTCTCCCGGACGAACCGGTGCCGGGGCAGCACGCCGACCCAGTCGAGCAGCCGGTTGCCGCCGTCGAGCGGCCCCCAGACGCAGGCGTGCGTGACGCCGGTGGTGGGGCGGCGCACCCCGACCGGGGAGAGCTCCATCCGGGCGAGCGCGTTGAACAGGCTGGACTTGCCGCTGCCGGTCGCGCCGGCGAGGGCCACCACGGTGTGGTCGCGGGAGAGCGCCAGCCGGGTGCCGGCCCGCTCGACCAGGGTGTGCGCCGGCACGAGTCGCGAATCCGGCAGGTGGCCGTCGACGACCGCGAGGAACCGGCGTACGGCGTCGAGGCGGGCGATCAGCGCGTCGGCGTCCACCTGTCGGTCACCACGGAGCGCCTCGCGCATCCGCCCGACGATGTTCGTCATGATCCTCCGCCCTCGGTGCCGGGGAGGCGCGCGGCGTCCGCGTCGGCGAGGCCGCTGCGGTGCCGGGCCATCTCCACCCCGTTGCCGGCCCGGCGCAGGGCCTCCGCGGTGTCCGCGGCGGGCCGGGCCTCCGTCGTCCGGGCCAGGTAGCGGGCGGCCTCGTCGTCCAGCAGGGCCCGCACCCGCTCCAGCAGGTCGGCCCGGGCCTTGGCGGCGAGCGTACGCACGGCCTGGTCGCCGAAGACCGCCTGGAGCACGGTCTGCGCGGCGACCGTGGTGCCGGCCCCGGTGGCGACCTCCAGCCCGGTCGGGATGAACGCGGTCGAGGCGAACACGGCGATCATCACGGCGAGCCCGGTGGCGTTGACGGCGTACGCGGCCGTGCGGGCCACGAAGCGCCGGTCGCCGCCCTCGACCCGCACCAGCTCCAGCACGCCGCGCTGCCACTCCCGGACCAGGCGCTCGGCTCGTTCGGGCAGGTCGCCGGCGGGGTGGGCGAGCCCCGGTTCGAGCAGCGCCGCCCCGGCGGGATGCGCCTTCCACCCGGTGTACGCGTTCTCCGCCGCCTCGGCGGCGACGCCGCGCAGCAGGGTCACCAGCTGGGACTCGATCGCCTCGCGCAGCTCGGAGGCGGGCGCGGGACGGCCGGTGACGGCGGCCACCATCCGGTCGCGGAGCCGCCCGATCCGGGCCTCCAGCGTGCGGAAGAACTCCCCGGTGCCGACGAACTCCTGCCAGCGGGCGAGCACCTCGCCACGGAGCAGCCGACCGTCCTTCAGCCCCTGCTCGACGGTCCGGTGCGCCCCCCGGTACGCCGCCCGCACCCGCTCGTCGAGCGCGTCGGCGGCGGTCACCTGCTCGTCGGCGGCGTCGGCGAGACCCTCGACCGCCGGGCGCAGCGCGGCGAGTGCGCCGTCGAGGGTCTGCCGGACCACGGCCGCCCGGACGTCGGCGTCGGCGGCCAGCCGGGCGAACCAGGCGGAGAGCGGCGCGGTCACCCGGTCGGGCAGCAGGCCCTGCCCGTCGACCCAGGTCTCCGGCAGCACGAACAGCGGGGCCGCGCCGAGATCCTGCGCGGCGAGCATCTCCGACAGGTGGGCGGCGATCTCGTCGGCCGCCTCCGGGGGCACCCGGTCCAGCACCATGGCGATCACCGCGCCCCGGGCCCGGGCGCCGCGCAGCAGCTCCCAGGGGACCGCGTCGGCGTAGCGGGCGGCGGTGGTGACGAAGAGCCAGAGGTCGGCGGCGGCCAGGAGCTGGCCGGCCAGGGCCCGGTTGGCGTCGACCACCGAGTCGATGTCGGGGGCGTCGAGGAAGGCCAACCCGGGCGGCAGGGCGGGGGCGGTGACCAGTTGCAGGGTGTGCGGGTCCTCGCTGGGCTCGTTGGTGCGGGTGAGGCCGGGCAGCAGCTCGCCCTGACGGAACCAGCCGGAGTCGGCCGGGCTGCACACCAGCACCGGGGAGCGGGTGGTGGGCCGGAGCACCCCGGCCGCGCTCACCCGCGCCTGCACAAGGCTGTTGACGAGGGTGGACTTGCCCGCGCCGGTGGACCCGCCGACCACCACGAGCAGCGGCGCGTCGAGCCGGCGCAGCCGGGGCAGCAGGTAGTCGTCGAGTTGGTCGGTGAGGCTCCCGGCGGCCCGTCGGGCGGGCTCGGCGGAGGGCAGCGCCAGCGGGAACCGGGCCGCCCCGATCGCGGCGCGCAGGCCGGCCAGCGCGGCGGGCAGGCTGTCGTCCCCGGTGGTGGCGGGCCGGTCCTCCCCGGCGTCCGCGGAGCCGGTGCGGGCTGCGACGGTGGGCGCGTCGGCCTGGGTGGCGGAGTCGCCGTGCGTCGTCACCGCTAAAGCGTGCCCGACCGACGCAAGCGAAGACAACCGGCCGGTAGTACCCGTGACTTGCGTCGGGTCGGCTCAACCTCGACTTGACGATTTCCGGGGGCGTGGCACTATTGAGTCAAGTTCACTCAACTTGTGGTGGGGTCGCTGCGGGCGACGCCCGCCACGCAGCTCAGGGCGGTGCCCACGAGCGCTCACAACGTCACGAAGCGAGGAAGCGAAGATGGCACGTGCGGTCGGTATCGACCTCGGCACGACGAACTCCTGCGTCAGCGTCCTGGAGGGCGGTGAGCCCACCGTCATCGCCAACGCTGAGGGCTCGCGGACGACCCCGTCGATCGTCGCGTTCGCCCGCAACGGCGAGGTGCTCGTCGGTGAGGTCGCCAAGCGCCAGGCGGTGACCAACCCGGACCGGACGATCCGCTCGGTCAAGCGGGAGGTCGGCACCAACTGGTCCGTCGACATCGACGGCAAGAAGTACACCCCGCAGGAGATCTCGGCCCGCACGCTGATGAAGCTCAAGCGGGACGCCGAGGCGTACCTGGGCGAGCAGATCACCGACGCGGTGATCACCGTCCCGGCCTACTTCAACGACAGCCAGCGCCAGGCCACCAAGGAGGCCGGCGAGATCGCCGGCTTCAACGTGCTGCGGATCGTGAACGAGCCGACCGCGGCGGCCCTGGCGTACGGGCTGGACAAGGGCTCCAAGGAGCAGACCGTCCTGGTCTTCGACCTCGGCGGCGGCACCTTCGACGTGTCGCTGCTCGAGCTGGCCGAGGGCGTCATCGAGGTCAAGTCGACCAGCGGTGACAACGACCTCGGTGGTGACGACTGGGACCAGCGCATCATCGACCACCTGGTGAAGACCTTCCGGGGCGAGCACGGCATCGACCTGGCCCAGGACAAGATGGCCCTGCAGCGGCTCCGCGAGGCGGCCGAGAAGGCCAAGATCGAGCTGTCCGCCGCCACCACCACCAACATCAACCTGCCGTACATCACGGCCGGCGCGGCGGGCCCGCTGCACCTGGACGTGACGCTCAGCCGGGCCGAGTTCCAGCGGATGACGCAGGACCTGCTGGACCGCTGCAAGGGCCCGTTCGAGCAGGCCGTGAAGGACGCCGGCATCAAGGTCTCCGACGTCGAGCACGTCATCCTGGTCGGCGGCTCGACCCGCATGCCGGCCGTGACCGACCTGGTCAAGCAGCTCACCGGCAAGGAGCCCAACAAGGGCGTCAACCCGGACGAGGTCGTCGCCGTCGGCGCCGCCCTGCAGGCCGGTGTGCTCAAGGGCGAGGTCAAGGACGTCCTGCTGCTCGACGTGACCCCGCTGAGCCTGGGCATCGAGACCAAGGGCGGCATCTTCACCAAGCTGATCGAGCGCAACACCACCATCCCGACCAAGCGCTCCGAGGTCTTCACCACGGCGGACGACAACCAGCCGTCGGTGCTGATCCAGGTGTTCCAGGGCGAGCGGGAGATCGCGGCCTACAACAAGAAGCTCGGCACCTTCGAGCTGACCGGCCTCCCGCCGGCGCCGCGCGGCGTGCCGCAGATCGAGGTCACCTTCGACATCGACGCCAACGGCATCGTCAACGTCCACGCCAAGGACCTCGGCACCGGCAAGGAGCAGAAGATGACGATCACCGGCGGCTCCTCGCTGCCGAAGGACGACATCGAGCGCATGCGCCGCGACGCCGAGGAGCACGCCGAGGACGACAAGCGTCGCCGCGACGAGGCCGAGACCCGCAACCTGGCCGAGGCGCTCCAGTGGCAGACCGAGAAGTTCCTGGCCGAGAGCGGCGACAAGCTGCCGTCGGAGTCCCGTGACCAGATCAACGAGGCGCTCGGCGAGCTGCGCGGCGCCCTCGGTGGTCAGGACATCGAGAAGATCAAGTCGGCGCACGAGCGGCTGGCGCAGGTCTCCCAGCAGGCCGGTTCGCTGCTCTACAGCCAGCAGGGCGAGCAGCCGGGCGAGGCCGGTCCGGGTGCCGCGGGTGCGGCGGGCGCCGGGGCGACCGGTGGCGCGCAGGCCGGCGGCGCGGACGACGTGGTCGACGCGGAGATCGTGGACGAGGACAAGAAGTGACGGTCCGTCCCGGACACGGCACCACGGCAGAGGATGAGGTAACCCCATGACGGAGAAGCCACGAGCCGCCGACCCGGGTGCGACCGGGTCGACGCCGGGTGGCTCCGCGCCCGCCGAGCAGGCCGGCGACGGGCCGCGGGTCGTCATCCGCAACAACCGCAAGATCAGCGAGACCAGCGAGCCGGCCGCGACCGCCGCCGACGCCGGGTCGGACGCCCCGGCCGAGGGGCTGGTCGAGGAGGCCGAGGTCGTGGTCGACGAGATCGAGGTCGAGGCGGCCGAGGTGGCCGGCCCGCCGGTGGTGGACGCCCCGGCACAGCCGGCCGACGGCGGCGGGACGGCGCTCGGCGCCGAACTGGAGGCGCTGCGTAAGGACCTCGACGAGCGGACCCGGGACCTGCAGCGGGTGACGGCGGAGTACGCCAACTACCGCAAGCGGGTGGACCGGGACAAGGGTCTGGTCACCGAGCAGGCGACCGGGGCGATGCTCGCCGCGCTGCTGCCGATCCTCGACGACCTGGACCGGGCCCGCGAGCACGGCGATCTGGTCGGGCCGTTCGGCACGATGGCCGAGCAGCTCACGGCGGCGCTCGGCAAGTTCGGGCTGACGGCGTTCGGCGAGCAGGGCGACCCGTTCGACCCGACCCGGCACGAGGCGGTGGCCCACCAGACCTCGGCCGACGTCACCGAGCCGACCTGCGTGCAGGTGATGCGTCGGGGCTACCAGGTCGGGGAGCGGCTGCTGCGGCCCGCCATGGTCGCGGTCGCCGACCCGGAGTAGTGCGCAACGACGACCGGATCGTCCCGCCCACCCCGAACGGGTGGGCGGGACGGTCGGTCCCCAGGTAGGGAGGGGGTGGACCGGTGAGTTCCAAGGACTGGATCGAGAAGGACTTCTACGCCGTGCTGGGCGTGGACAAGGCCGCCTCCGGCGACGACATCAAGAAGGCGTACCGGAAGCTGGCGCGGGATTCGCACCCGGACCACAACCCCGGTGACCCGAAGGCCGAGGAGCGTTTCAAGGCCGCCTCCGAGGCGTACGCGGTGCTCGGCGACGACGCCAAGCGCCGCGAGTACGACGAGCTGCGCTCGCTGTTCGGCTCGGGCGCGTTCCGGCGCAACGCCCGTGGCGCCGGCCAGCCCGGCGGCATGCCGTTCGACGTCTCCGACCTGTTCGGGGGCGCGGCCGGTGGGGGTGGCGACCGCCGCTTCGGCGGGGCCGGCTTCCAGGACCTGTTCAGTTCGATCTTCTCCGGCGGCGCCGCTGGTCCCGGCGGCGGGCCGGCGACCCGTGGCCCGGCGCGGGGGCGGGACGTCGAGGCCGAGGTGGCCCTCGACTTCGACGACGCCGTACGCGGGGTGACCGTCCCGTTGACGCTGCGCGCGCCGGGTGTCTGCGACACCTGCCACGGCAACGGGGCCAAGCCCGGCACCCAGCCGCGCACCTGCCCGGTGTGCCATGGAGCCGGGGTGACCACCCGCAACCAGGGGTCGTTCAGCTTCTCCGAGCCGTGCCGCAACTGCCAGGGCGTGGGCACGATCGTGGAGGAGAAGTGTCCGGAGTGCCAGGGCACCGGCGGGGTCACCAAGACCCGCACGCTGAACGTCCGCTTCCCGGCCGGGGTGGCCGACGGCCAGAAGATCCGGCTGGCGGGGCGGGGCGAGCCCGGCCCGCGGGGCGGCCCGGCCGGCGACCTCTTCGTACACGTCAAGGTGCGACCGGACGAGCTGTTCGGGCGTACGGGCGACGACCTCACGCTGACCGTGCCGATCACGTTCGCGGAGGCCGTGCTCGGCACGGACCTGCGGGTGCCCACCCTCGACGGCGCGGTGACCCTGCGGGTGCCACCGGGCACGCCGAGCGGCCGGATCCTGCGGGCCCGCGGCAAGGGGGTGGTCCGCCGTGACGGGCAGGCGGGTGACCTGCTGGTGACCCTCGACGTGGTGGTGCCCGCGCGGGTGTCCGACGAGGCGCGTACGGCGTTGGAGAGCTTCGCCGCGCAGACCCCGCCGGCCGCCCGGGAACATCTCGACGCGCGGGTGCGTCGATTCAGTTGACCCGGTGTTCAGTCGGCTCGGTGGAGTGCACGCGGAGGTGAGCGGGATGTCGGACGAGTTCGTCGGTTCGGGTGACCCTGCCTACGAGGCCAAGGTGCTGATGATCTCGGTGGCGGCACGGATGGCGGGGATGCACCCGCAGACCCTGCGCCAGTACGACCGGCTGGGCCTGGTCCAGCCGGGTCGGGCGGCCGGCGGCGGCCGCCGCTACAGCGTGCGGGACGTGGTGCTGCTGCGCGAGGTGCAGCGGCTCAGCCAGGACGACGGCATCAACCTGGCGGGGGTCAAGCGCATCATCGGGCTGGAGCGGCTGCTGGAGCAGGCCCAGCAGCGGGTGGCCCGGCTGGAGGCGGAGCTGGACGCCGCGTACCGCCGGATCGCCGAGCTGGAGTCGTTGGCCCGCTTCCCGGGCAGCGACCTCGTCCCGACCAACCGCACCTCCACCGCGCTGGTGGTCTGGCGTCCCCGGCGGGGCCCCGACCGCTGACGACACCTCACCGCGCCCGGCCGCCCTCCCGCGGCCGGGCGCGGTCGTCTTTCCGCCCCCGCCACCGCCCGGGACGTGCGTCGTTTCGGCAAGGCCCCCCGGTTGCCGGTTTGCCGGCGGGGACGACGCCCGGTCCGCTAGCCTCAAAATCAGGTCCAACCATCTCAATCCGGACTCCGATGGCAGGGGGAGCCATGACGGAAGCGGCGAGGAAGGTTGCCCAGCAGACCGAGGAACGGCTCGAAGAGGTGGCGAAGAACGTCCGGGAGAGATTCGACCGGTTCACCGAGAGCCGCTTCACCGACGAGATCAAGAACGGCAGGTTCGCCGACCAGGTCGACCACGGCATCGACCAGGGACGCGACGAGGCGAGACGCCGCGAGCAGGGCGGATCGGAACGCTGACGATCCGCCGACGTGCGGGCCGGGACCCACGGGGGGTCCCGGCCCGTTCGCCGTCCAGAGGCGGGCCGGGACGCCAGGGGTCCCGGGCGGGGGTCCCGGCCCGTTCGCCGTCCAGAGGCGGGCCGGGACGCCAGGGGTCCCGGGCGGGGGTCCCGGCCCGTTCGTCGTTGCGGAGTGCGGGCCGGGACGCCGCGCCGTGCGGGTGCGTGGGGCGCTCAGGCGATGCGGCGGTTCTCCCGGACCAGGCCGCCCTCGCACCAGTCCCGGTAGACGAAGAGCTCCGGCCGGGCCAGCAGCACCCGGCTGTTGTACGCCCAGGTGCGCATCAGGTCGTCGCCGTTCCGCTCGGCCTGCTCGACCAGCTTCCGGAAGCGCCGCTTCGGGTGGGCGCGGAATTTCGTCCGGATGCCGTCGGCGGCGTAGATGTAGAGGCAGTGCAGGGCGAACCGGCGGGCCGGGCAGGTCGCGTCCATCGCCAGGTCGAAGAGCACCGCCACCAGCCGGTCGCCGGAGACCAGCAGGTCCCAGTCCGGCGGCATGGAGGTCAGCGGCACGGAGTCGGGCTGGAAGGCCCACGCGCGCAGCTCGGCGGGGGTCGGATCGACGGGGTTGGCGAAGCCGTGGAACGTCGACTCCTGCACGCTCACCGGCCAACCTTCCGCTCTCGTCCGCGGGGGCTCAGGCCGTCCGCGAGCTCTGGCTGCTGGGGCGAAACGGTAACCCGGCGCGTTGACCGGCGGTAGACCCCGCCGGAGGCAATTCGACAACCGTTGGGCGAGGGCCGGGCCGACCGTACGGTCGACCCGGCCCTCGACGGTGACGTCGGTCAGTCGTGCGCCGGCACCGGTTGGGCCCGCTGGGCCGCGCCGCGCTTCCGCAGCCACCGCTTGAACCACGCGAAGTCGGGCAGCCGCGCCAGCATCGGCCCGGTCACGACCGTGATCAGCACGTACGCCGTGGCGAGCGCGGCCAGCTTCGGGTCGACGCTGCCGGCGGCAACCGCGAGTCCCGCGATGACGATGGAGAACTCTCCCCGGGGCACCAGGGTCAGGCCGGCCCGCCAGCGACCGGGCTCGGCGATGCCGACCCGGCGAGCCGCCAGGTAACCGGTGAGCGTCTTCGTGGCCATGGTGATCACGGCCAGCGCGAGCGCGGGCAGCAGCACCGGCGGGATGTCCCGCGGGTCGGTGACCAGACCGAAGAAGACGAAGAAGACCGCCGCGAAGAGGTCCCGCAGCGGGGTGAGCAGCTCGGTCGCGTGGTGCGCCACCGGTCCGGACAGCGCGATGCCGACCAGGAACGCGCCGACCGCTGCCGACACCTGGAGCTTCGCCGCGATGCCCGCCACCAGCAGCGTCATCCCGAGTACGCCGAGCAGCAGCGCCTCCGGGTCCTTCGCCGACATGGCGGTGGAGATCAGGTTGCCGTACTTGATCGCGACCACCAGCACCAGCAGTACGGTGCCGACCGCGACACCGAGCGCGATGCCGCCGCCCAGCAGGCCGCTGCCGGCGAGCACCGCGGTCGCCAGAGGCAGGTAGAACGCCATCGCCAGGTCCTCGATCACCAGGACCGAGAGGATCACCGGGGTCTCCCGGTTACCGAGGCGGCCCAGGTCGGCGAGGACCTTGGCGATGACCCCCGAGGAGGAGACCCAGGTGATGCCGGCGAGCACCAGGGCGGCGACCCAGTCCCAGCCGAGCAGCAGCGCGAACGCCGCCCCGGGCAGCGCGTTCAGCAGCCCGTCGATCAGGCCGGCCGGGGCCGCGGCGCGCAGGTTGCCGACCAACTCGTTGGCCGAGTACTCCAGGCCCAGCATGACCAGCAGCAGGATCACGCCGATCTCGGCGCCGACCGCGAAGAACTCCTCGCTGGCGGCCAGGGGCAGCAGGCCGCCGTGCCCGAAAGCGAGCCCGGCGAGCAGGTAGAGGGGGATGGGCGAGAGACCGATCCGGCGGCTCAGCCGGCCGAGGAGGCCGAGCAGGAAGAGCAGTGCACCGACTTCGATGAGTAGTGTTGTCGTTTCGTGCATCCGCGCCTCAGCCGTCCGGGTCGCTGTCGGCAAGGATGGCTGTCACCCCGTCGAGGCCCTGACGGGTCCCGACCACGACCACCACGTCACCGGCGGCGAAGCGGAAGGAGGGCTCCGGCGAGACGATCACCTCGCCGTGGCGCAGCACGGCCACGATCGAGGCGCCCGTGCGGGAACGTGCCTGCGTGTCCCCGAGCTTCCGGTTGACGTACTTCGAGCCGGCCGGAATGGCGATCTGCTCGGTGAGCAGGCCGGCGGCCTGCTCCCGCAGCCCGGACAGCTGACCGAGCATCAGCGACGCGCCGAGGATGTCGGCGAGCGCCTCCGCCTCGTCGTCCGTCAGCGGTATGTCGTGCTGACATGAGTCGGGATCGTCCGGGTCGTACAGGACGAGGTCACGGCGGCCATTGCGGTGGGAGACCACACCGAGGCGGCGACCGGACTCCGTCAGCAGATCGTGACGGACCCCGATTCCCGGCAGGGCGGTCTGTTCAACACGTACGCGCACACGGCCAGGCTACCCCTGGTCGGCATGCGCAGATCTTGGCAGCGAGCGCCGTTCCGCTGTGTGGTCGCTCAGCGCTTCTCCGCCACGGGAACGGCCCGTCCAATCGATCACTCGGGCACCTCTGGGCACGGCCGGGACGGCGAGAGTGATCCAGCTCACACGTGCAGGGTTGAGCGGAATAGGCTCAACTCTGGTTGTGTCCTTCCCAGTGGACACGCCGATCCGGGGGAGCCCATGAACACGGAACGACTCACCACCAAGAGCCGCGAGACCATCACCGGTGCCGTCGCGACGGCGAACCAACGCGGTCACGCCACCGTGGAGCCCTGGCACCTGCTGCTGGCGCTGCTGGACACCGAGGGCTCGACCGCCGCCGGCCTGCTGCGCGCCGTCGGGGCCGACCCCGCCGAGCTGCGCCGGGTCGCCCAGCGCTCGGTCGACGCCCTGCCCGCCGCGCGCGGCTCCAGCATCGCCGAGCCGACCCTGGCCCGCGAGTTCGTCAACGCCATCGGGGCCGCCGAGCAGATCGCCCGGCCGCTCGGCGACGAGTACACCTCCACCGAGCACCTGCTCGCCGGCCTGGCCCGGGTGGGTGGCGCGGTGTCGGGCGCGCTGAAGTCGGCCGGCGCCACCGAGGAGAACCTCGTCGCCGCCTTCCCGACCGTGCGCGGCGGGGACCGGCGGGTCACCACCGCCGACCCCGAGCAGACCTACCAGGCCCTGGCCAAGTACGGCGTGGACCTGACCGCCAGCGCCCGCGACGGCAAGATCGACCCGGTCATCGGCCGGGACTCGGAGATCCGCCGGGTGATCCAGGTGCTCTCCCGGCGTACCAAGAACAACCCGGTGCTGATCGGCGAGCCGGGCGTCGGCAAGACCGCGATCGTCGAGGGCCTGGCCCAGCGGATCGTCGCCGGTGACGTGCCCGAGTCGCTGCGCGACAAGAAGCTGGTCTCGCTCGACCTCGGCGCGATGGTCGCCGGCGCGCAGTACCGGGGCCAGTTCGAGGAGCGGCTGAAGTCCGTGCTGGAGGAGATCAAGAACTCCAACGGACAGGTCATCACCTTCCTCGACGAGCTGCACACCGTCGTCGGCGCCGGCAAGGGCGAGGGCTCGATGGACGCCGGCAACATGCTCAAGCCGATGCTGGCCCGCGGCGAGCTGCGGATGGTCGGCGCGACCACCCTCGACGAGTACCGCGAGCACATCGAGAAGGACCCGGCCCTGGAGCGCCGCTTCCAGCCGGTGCTGGTCGGCGAACCGACCATCGAGGACACCATCGGCATCCTGCGCGGCCTCAAGGAGCGCTACGAGGTGCACCACGGCGTACGCATCACCGACGCCGCCCTGGTCGCCGCGGCGTCGCTGTCGGACCGCTACATCACCGACCGGTTCCTGCCGGACAAGGCGATCGACCTGGTCGACGAGTCCGCCTCCCGGCTCCGCATGGAGATCGACTCCCGGCCCGTCGAGGTGGACGAGATCGAGCGGGCGGTACGCCGGCTGGAGATCGAGGAGATGGCGCTGGCCAAGGAGCCCGACGCCGCCTCCGCCGAGCGGCTGGAACGGCTGCGCAAGGAGCTGGCCGACAAGCGCGAGCAGCTCACCGCCCTCGCCGACCGCTGGAAGCTGGAGAAGGACCACATCACCAAGCTCTCCACCGCCAAGGAGGAGCTGGAGCGGCTCGGCGGCGAGGCCGAGCGGGCCGAGCGCGACGGCGAGCTGGAGCGCGCCGCCGAGCTGCGCTACGGCCGGATCCCCGCCCTCAAGACCGAGCTGAAGCAGGCCGAGGAGGAACTGGCCCGGCTCCAGGCCGACGGCGCGATGCTCAAGGAGGAGGTCGGCGCCGACGACATCGCCGCCGTCGTCGCCTCCTGGACCGGCATCCCCGCCGGCCGGCTGCTGGAGGGCGAGACCGCCAAGCTGCTGCGGATGGAGGAGTCGCTGGGCGCCCGCGTGGTCGGCCAGGCCCAGGCCGTGGGATCGGTCTCCGACGCGGTCCGCCGCGCCCGGGCCGGGGTCGCCGACCCGGACCGCCCGACCGGCAGCTTCCTCTTCCTCGGCCCGACCGGCGTCGGCAAGACCGAGCTGGCCAAGGCGCTCGCCGAGTTCCTCTTCGACGACGAGCGGGCCATGGTCCGTATCGACATGAGCGAGTACGGCGAGAAGCACTCCGTCGCCCGCCTGGTCGGCGCCCCGCCCGGCTACGTCGGCTACGAGGAGGGCGGCCAGCTCACCGAGGCGGTGCGCCGCCGGCCGTACTCGGTGATCCTGCTGGACGAGGTCGAGAAGGCCCACCCGGACGTCTTCGACGTCCTGCTCCAGGTGCTGGACGACGGCCGGCTCACCGACGGGCAGGGCCGCACGGTGGACTTCCGCAACGCCATCCTGATCCTCACCTCCAACCTCGGGTCGTCGGTGATCGGCGACCTGACGCTGGCCGAGGAGCAGCGCCGGGAGGGCGTCCTCGCGGTGGTCCGGTCGCACTTCAAGCCGGAGTTCCTCAACCGGCTGGACGACATCGTGGTCTTCGCCGCGTTGCACGGTGACGACCTGCGGGCCATCGTGGACATCCAGCTCGACCGGATGCGCAGGCGGCTGGCGGACCGCCGCCTCGGCCTGGACATCACCGACGCCGCCCGGGGGTGGCTCGCCGAGCACGGCTACGACCCGATCTACGGGGCCCGGCCGCTGCGCCGCCTGGTCCAGACGGCGATCGGTGACCAGCTCGCCAAGGCCCTCCTGGCCGGCCGGATCCGCGACGGCGACACGGTGCGCGTCGACCTGGCGGACACGAAGGACGCCCTCTCGGTCTCGACGGCCTGACCCCCGCCCGACCCGCATCGATCATGAGGTTGGCGGCGAGTTGGATCTCGGCGACTGCCGCCAACTCATGATTCAAGGAGTCGCGCGGGGCGCGGCGGGGAAGGAGATGGGCATGTTCGGGATCGGGAAGAGGGACCGGGAGGTCGAGGCGGCCCTCGACGAGCTACGGCAGGCCGACACGGTGGCGTTCGGCGGAGTCGGGATCGCCGGCACGCTGCTGCCGGTGACCGAGGCGTACCGGCGGGTCGAGGCGGCGCTCGCCGACGACCCCGAGGGCGTCCGCGGGCAACTCGACCGGCTGCTCGCCGAGGGCACCCCGGCGGGCCGCGTCTACGCCGCCACGCTGCTGGAACGGCTCGACCCGGCGGCCGGTCGGGCGGCCTGGACGGCGCTGCGGGACGACCCGGCCGAGTTCGGCACGTTCACCGGCTGCGTCATGGGCCGCGCCACGCTGGGCGGCTACGCGTCGGAGCGGCTCGCCGGAGCATGATCCGTTCGCCGGCCGACCCCGCCCGATCGGCCCTGCCGGCCGGCGTCGGCCATCCGTAGCTTCCGTCCCATGACGCCGCCCGCCGACGCGCCGGTACGCCCGCCCCGTCCCGCCACCGTCACCATCGCCTTCTGGTTGCAGCTCGTGACCGTGCTCGTCCTCCTCGGGCTGGTGGCCCTGGTCGTCACCCAGGCCATCCAGTGGGACGGCCAGATCGACCGCGCGGTGCGGGCGGTCCCGGACGCCGATCCCGACGAGGTGAGCGGCGAGCGCTGGAGCAACGTCGTCGGGGCGGTGGTGCTCGGTCTGCCCGCCCTGCTGCTCGCGCTCTGGCTGGCCGCCACGGCGCTGCCGGTGCGGCGCGGCGGCAACGTCGCCCGGATCCTGGTCTTCGTGGCCGGCGGCGTCCAACTGGTCGTCTGCTGCGGCCAGAGCTTCGCCGGCATGCTCCTGTTCCCCCTGCTCTTCGGCCTCGGCCTCAGCGAGCCGTACGCGGAGGGGGAGTATCCCGACGAGGGGCCGGTCGACCCGGAGGCCGACTTCTGGGCGGAGTCGAAGTTCATCGAGACCCTCTACTCGGAGTCCGACCCCTTCGACGCGGTGCTGTTCCCGCTGGCCGGCCTCGGGGTGTCGACCGTGCTGCTGCTCACCCTCGCGGTGGTGCTGTTGCTGGCGCTGCCGCCCGCCCACCGGTGGTTCGTGCCCCGGGCCGCCTCCTCCGCCGCGCCGCCACCGCCGGCCGGCTACGCCCTAATCCCCGTCGCCTACGCCCCGCCGGCCGGGCCCGGCGCCTATACCCCGGCGGCCTGGCCCGGTGCCCACGTCCCGTCGGCCTGGCCTGGTGCCCACGTCCCGCCGGCCGGGCCCGGCGGTCACCAGACCGTCCCGCCCGGTCACCTGATCTGTCCCGATCCGGCGGCACACAAGGCCCCGACCCGGCCGGGCGACGCCGAGACGGGGACGGCGGACGACTGAGCGCCCGGCACGCCGCGTAATCGGCCTCTCACTCGAACGACAGCAGGTTTCCCCAGGTGCGCGGGGTTGTTACCGTCTCCGCCGACGTACCTGGGGAGGTGGTCGGTGGACGGGTCGGTGGCGTACCTGCTGACGGCGACGGGCTGTCTGGTGGGGGTGGCCGGAGTGGTGGTCGCCGTGGTGGCCCTGCGCCGGGGTCGGTCCCGGCCGCAGCGCCCCAAGGACCCGGGCGATCCGCTGCGGGACCGGGACGCCGACGCGCTGCGCGGCGACCCCCGCCGCCTGAAGCCTGGCGACATCGTCGAGATCCGCGGGACGTCGTACGCCGTCCGCGGCTCGATCCGCCTGGTCGAGGGCGGCTGGAGCTGGGCCGAGCACCTGCTCGACGACGCCGCGGGCGTGCGCCGTTGGCTCTCCGTGGAGGAGGACCCGGAGCTGGAACTGGTGCTCTGGGCCGCCGAGCCGGGCGCCACCGTCACCCCGGGCGCCCCGACGATCGACTTCGCCGGCCGTCGCTACAACTGGGACGAGTCCGGCCAGGCCCGCTACACCGCGACGGGCACCACCGGCCTCGACCCGACCGGCACCATGCGGTACCACGACTACCAGGCACCCGGCGGGGCCCGGCTCTCCTTCGAGGCGTACGGCGAGGCGGGCTGGGAGGTGGCGCTGGGCGAGGTGCTGCACCGCGCCGACGTGATGATCTACCCGCAGTCCGAGGTGGACTGATGCTCGTCACCCTCGACGCCCCGTACGTCGACACCAGCGCCGCCGACCTCAGCCTGGCCCTCGGCGACGACGAGCTGCCCGCGCTGCACGTGCTCGACCTCGACCTGCCCGGCGGCGTCCGGCTGCGGCTGCGCCTGCTCGGCGCCTCGCACCAGGTGGTCCTGCGCGCCGGCGGCGCCACGCTGACCGAGACGGTCGCCTGCCTGCCCGGCCGCCCGCCCGAGCTGCCTCACGCGGTGCAGGACGAGGCGAACGGCTACCGCTTCACCGCGACCGTGCTGCGGCCCGCCGGCACCGGGCTGAGCGACCGGGTGGCCGCCCTGCGTGCCGACCTGGCCGACGACCCGTACGCGCTGGTGGGGGTCTTCCCCGGCGACGCCGACGCGGTGACCGCGCTGTCGGTGCGTCCCGACCCGCCGGACGGCGCCCTCGGCTGGCGCACCTGGCACGCGTATCCCCAGACCAACGAGCTGGTCCTGACCGAGACGGTGGTGGCACTGCGATGACGTACCGACGCTGGTTCGTAGTGGGGGTGGCGTTCGCCGTCATCGGCGCGCTGGTCGCCGCCTTCGCCATCTTCTACGGCAACTTCTCGCCCCGCGGCTTCGTCGAGGACAGGTACACCCGGGCGGCGAGCCAGGACATCGGCCGGGACGCCGTCGCCTACACGTCGAACCGGTCGCCCAGCCAGGTGGCGAAGGAGGTCACCGACGCGTGGCGGCCGGCCGACCAGTACGTCGACGGCAGCGGCGTCTACCTGCGCTACGACGACGACTCGGTGGTGATCCTGCCGATCGCCGCCGGCTCGGTGATCCTGTTGGAACGCCTCGGCACGGCGTACCCGCGCTACCACTCCACCGTGGGCAACCACTGGGGCTGGGGCCGGGGCAGCACCGTGCGCGGCGGCGGCCCGGGCTCCGGCAAGTAGCCCATCCCCTCACCCCGACGAAACCCCTGGAGTCCCCTTGCAGACGCTGGTCACCGATCTGCTGGTCACGCTCGCCTACGGCGTGGTCGGTGTCGTCCTGATGGCCGTCGGCTACGCCCTGGTCGACGTGGCCACTCCCGGAAAGCTCCACGAGCTGATCTGGGTCGAGCGCAACCGCAACGCCGCGCTGCTGCTCGCCTCCAACCTGGCGGGCGTCGGCATCATCGTGGTGGCCGCCATCGCCGCCAGCGCCGACGACTTCGTGCTCGGCATCGTCGGCGCGGCGGCGTACGGCATCCTCGGCCTGGTCATCATGGCGGCGGCGTTCCTGCTGCTCGACGCGGCCACGCCGGGCAGGCTCGGGGAGATCCTGGTCGACCCGCAGCCGCACCCGGCGGTCTGGGTCTCCGCCGTCGTCCACCTGGCCACCGGCGCGATCATCGCCGCCGCCATCAGCTGATGGCCGGCGCGAAGACACCCGCCGCGCCGGCCGCGAAGAAGTCGTCGCCGAAAGCGGCGGTGGTCATCTGGCTGGTCAGCGGCATGATCGTCCTTGGTTGCGTGGTGGCCGGGATGGTCAACAGCGGTTCGGGAGACGACGACGTGCCGTCGCCGACCGCGCAGGAACGCGCTGACACCGTGCCGATCCTCCAACGCTCCGCCGACAGTCAGGGCATCTGCTACGGCTGGGTGCTCCAGGACTACTACAGCTACAGCGACCCGCTGAGTGTGGGGTCGAACCTCGGCGACGGGGTCGCGGTCGAGGAGAATCCGGCCTGTCCCCGATGGGTGCAGGTGGACGCCATCGTCGCCTACACCTCGGAGAGCAGCGAGAGCAACGACTTCGCGCGTGTCGACGTGACGGGTTCCGCCGACGTCACCACCAGTCAGCTGCTGCGTATCGAGCAAGGGCTGGAGCGGTTCGGGCTGACCGATGAGGTCTTCATCGACGATCCGGGTTGGGCGGTCACCCGGGCCGCCGTGACGCTGCCCCTGCTCGCCGCCGAGGCGGGACTGGTGGAGCCGGCCGCCGCCCCGGCTGCCGGCGCGGCCACCCCCGCGCCGCTGCCGGACGCCGGCAACGACCTGTGGCGGGACCGCTGGGGCTACCTGCTGGCCGCGCTCGGCCTGCTGCTGCTCACCGGGCTGCTGGTCGCCGTCGGCCTGTGGCAGCGCCGCCGCCAGCTCCGCAAGGAGGCCGAGGGCGGCAAGGCCAGCGGGCGGACGCCCACGGCTCCCCGGCAGTCCGGCAAACCCGACGCACGGCGTACGCCGGAGGGTCGGTGACCGTCGACGCGCCGGCGCCCGCGCGGTGGCGGCTGTCCCGCGCGGCGGTGCTCGTCGCGGTCTTCGTCTGCGCCGCCTGTGGCCTGGTCTACGAGCTGGCCCTGGTCGCCCTGGGCAGCTACCTGATCGGGGACACGGTCGGGCAGGCGTCGATCGTGCTGGGCGTGATGGTGTTCGCGATGGGCGTGGGCGCGCTCGCCGCCAAGCCGTTGCAGCCGCGCGCCGCCGCCGCGTTCGCCGCGATCGAGCTGGCCCTGGCCCTGCTCGGCGGTCTCTCCGTCCTCGGCCTCTACGCGGCCTTCGCATGGCTGGACCTCTACGGCCCGGCGCTGGTCGGCACCGCGTTCGTGCTGGGCCTGCTGATCGGCGCGGAGATCCCGCTGCTGATGGTGCTGCTGCAACGCATCCGGGAGCAGTCCGCCGGCAGCGCGGTGGCGGACCTGTTCGCCGCCGACTACGTCGGCGCGCTGCTCGGCGGGCTGGCCTTCCCGTTCCTGCTGCTGCCGGTCTTCGGGCAGCTCAAGGGCGCTCTGGTGGTCGGCGCGGTGAACGCCGTGGCCGGGCTCGCGCTGGTCTGCACGGTCTTCCGGCGCGAGCTGAGCCGCCGGGCCCGCGTCGCGCTCGGCGCCGGCACCGCCGTGGTCTTCCTCAGCCTCGGGTACGCGTGGGTGACCGCGCACGACTTCGAGCTGACCGCCCGCCAGCAGCTCTACCGGGACCCGGTGGTGCACGCCGAGCGCAGCCGCTACCAGGAGATCGTGCTCACCCGCTCGGTCGCCGAGACCGGGCGGGCCGGCACCGACCTGCGGCTCTTCCTCAACGGCGACCTACAGTTCAGCTCCGTCGACGAGTACCGCTACCACGAGGCGCTGGTGCACCCGGTGCTGAACGGCCCGCGCGGCGAGGTGCTGGTGCTCGGCGCCGGCGACGGCCTCGCCGTACGCGAGCTGCTGCGCTACCCGGACGTCCGGCGGGTCACGGTGGTGGACCTGGACCCGGCGGTGGTGGCGCTGGCCCGCAGCGAGCCGCAGCTGCGCCGGCTGAACGGCGGGGCGTTCGACGACCCCCGGGTCCGGGTGGTGCACGCCGACGCGTTCTCGTGGCTGCGTACCGCCACGGACCGGTTCTACGCGGTGGTGGCCGACCTGCCCGACCCGGACGAGACGGCCACCGCCAAGCTCTACACGGTCGAGTTCTACGCGCTGGTGCGCGCGGTGCTCGCCGAGGGCGGCCGGCTGGTCGTGCAGTCCGGCTCGCCGTACTTCGCGCCCCGGTCGTACTGGTCGATCGAGGCGTCGCTGCGCGAGGCCGGCTTCGCCACCACGCCGTACCACGTGGACGTGCCGTCCTTCGGCGACTGGGGCTTCCTGCTCGCCGCCCCCGGCGCCACCGCGCCCGCCCTGGCCCTGCCGCCGGACGTACCGGCGCTGCGCTTCCTCGACGCGGCGACGCTCTCCGCCGCCGGGGCCTTCCCCGCCGACCGCCGCCGCGTGGACGTGCCGGCCTCCACCCTGCTCCAGCCCCGGGTGCTGGAGTACGCGCGGGCGGAGTGGCGCGGCTACTGACGCGCCCCTTCCGTCGCGCCCGTCGCGGGCGAATGTATCGATGCGTACGGCGGGTCGGTGTCCGCCTGCCGTGCCCGACTGGCCCGATCTCGATACGGTGTGACCGCGATCTTAGGGAGGGAGAATCATGGTCGATCCCCACAACACGCCGGCCCGCACCCGGCCGGGTGTGGTGACCATTTCCACGTATCTGCTGTGGCTGTTCGCGCTCACCCAGCTCATCGGCGTCATCATCACGCTGTCCACCCTCGGCACCGTCTCCAGGGTGCTCGACGAGGCCTACCGGGGCACCGAGGCCAACGGTGTGCAGAACCTGGCGGACATCACCAAGGTCATCACCACCGTCAGTGCCGCCATCCTGCTCCTGCTCGCGGTGGTGCTCGCCGTACTGGGCGTGTTCAACAACCGGGGCAGCAACGGGGCCCGGATCACCACCTGGATCATCGGCGGCATCATGGTCTGCTGCACGGGCGGCGGCCTGGCCAGCGGCCTGGCCGGCGGCGGCTTTGGCGGGACCGGCCAGACGACCGGCAACGGGCCGAGCCCCGAGGAGATCCAGCGCCGCCTGGAGGAGGCGCTGCCCGGCTGGGTCAACCCGGTCTCCACGCTGGTCGGCGTGATCGGGCTGCTCTCGCTGCTCGCCGCGCTGATCCTGCTGGCGCTGCCGAAGGCCAACGAGTTCTTCCGCAAGCCGAAGCAGGCGTGGGAGCCGCCGGTCCCGGGCGCGGCCTACCCGGGCCACCCGCAGACGCCCGGCGAGCCCGGCTACCCGCAGACGCCGGGGTATCCGCAGGCACCCGGCCAGCCGTCGGCGCCGGGCCAGCCCGGCTACCCGGCTCCGGGCGGCCAGCCGCCGTCCTCTCCGTACGGCGGGCAGCCGGGTCAGCCGGGTCAGCCGGGTCAGCCGGGGGCGACCCCGGGTGGCGAGCAGCCCGGCTCGGACCGCCCCGGTCCGCCGCCGCCGCCGGTGAGTTGACCGGTCGATAACAGCGACGCCGACGGTCCCTCCGAGTAGGTTGCATCCCGACGCCTACCGGAGGGACTCGTCGTGTCGTACCCCGATCGGGCACCGGCCCGTCGCCCGGTCGTGGTCACGCTGGCCGTGGCGGCGCTGGTGCTGATGGCGGTCGCCGCCCTGGCGTACGCCGCCGCCGGCGCGGCGACCCTCGGGGGCACCGTGGACCGGTTCCGCGACGCGGCCGGTGGCACCTCGGCGGGCCCCGAGCAGGTCGACCGCATCGTCACCCTGCTGCGCGTGTCCACCGTGCTCACCGTGGTGGTGAGCCTGCTGGCGGGGCTGCTCCTCGCCGGCCTGGCCCTCGGCCTGCGGGCCGGCCGCTCCGGCGCGCGCACCGCGACCTGGGTGGTGTGCGGCCTGGGCCTGATCCTCGGCTGCTGCGCGCTGGCGGCGCTGGTCGGCCAGCGCGCCGCCCCGCTGCGACTCGGCGAGGACGACCGGGCGACGGGGGAGTTGCTGGGCCTCGTCGACGACGCCCACCCGTCCTGGTGGATTCCGTTGGGCGCGGGGCTTTCGGTCGGCCAGGTGCTCGGTTACCTTGTGGTAGCAACGCTGCTGGCCCTGCCGGCGGCGAACGCCTGGTTCCGCCGCCGACCAGCACCGCAAGCCCCGCAGCAGCCCCCCACGCAGCCCGCACCGCCCGCCGACCCGCAGCAGCCCGCACCGTCGCCCGCCCAGCACCCGTGGCACCAGCCGCCCGCGCCTTCGTACCCGCCGAGTGAGGATCGCCTGTGACGCTCGACCAGCCGACCACCGGGCGGCGGGCCCTGATCACCGGCGGGACCGCCGGCATCGGCGCCGCCTTCGCCCGCCGGCTGGCGTCGGACGGCTGGCATCTGGTGCTCGTGGCGCGGGACGCCGCCCGGCTGACCGAGACGGCGGCCGAGCTGACCGCGCGGCACGGCCGGGAGGTCGAGACGATCGCGGCCGACCTGTCCACCGACGACGGTTGCGCGGCCGTGGAGCGGCGGCTGGCGGAGGGGTCGCCGGTCGAGTTGCTGGTCAACAATGCCGGCATCAGCCTGAACACCCCGTTCCTGCGGTCGTCCGCGGAGGACGAGGCGCGGCTGCTGCGGCTCAACGTGCACGCGGTGATGCGGCTGACCCTCGCGGCCCTGCGTCCGATGACGGAGCGGCGTCACGGGGCAGTGATAAATGTCTCTTCCGTGGCGGGTTTCGGGGCGGTCATGCCGGGCTCGACCTACTCGGCCAGCAAGGCGTGGGTCACCAACTTCAGTGAGTCCGTCGGCCAGTCCGCGCGGCCGTTCGGCGTCCGCGTGATGGCGCTCTGCCCCGGCTACACACGGACGGAGTTCCACGAGCGGGCCGGCATCAACATGTCGAAGACACCGGAGTGGATGTGGCTGCGGGCCGACGACGTGGTCGACGAAGCGCTGCGTGACCTGCGCAAAGGCAAGCTGGTCAGCGTCCCCGCGTGGAAGTACAAGCTGGCCGTCGCCGGTTTGCGGCACGCGCCCCGGCGGCTGCTGGAGGCGGTGGCCCGCGACACCCGGGGCCGCATCGGTCGCGACAACGGCTGACCGCCGCAGCGGGGCCGCGCCGCGCCGCCGGCCGGCGGCGATCGCCCGCCTCGCCGGCTGAACGGTCGCTCAGCGTAGCCGGCCATCGCCATCCATCGGTCGCTCCCATGGCTGATCCGGGTGGACCCGGCACGCGGCTCCCAGACTTGCGCAGTACCCTCTACCCCCATGGGGGACCACGACGACCTGCGTAAATTCATTACCGACCTGGCGGTGGTCCACGGCCGGGTGGTGCTCTCCTCCGGGCGCGAGGCGGACTGGTACGTCGATCTGCGTCGCGTCACGCTCCATCACCAGGCCGCCCCGTTGGTGGGCCGGGTGATGCGCGAGCTGACCGCCGACTGGGACTACGACGCGGTGGGCGGCCTGACCCTGGGCGCCGATCCGGTGGCGATGTCCATGCTGCACGCCGCGTCCGCGACTGATCATCCGCTGGACGCGTTCGTGGTCCGCAAGGCGGGCAAGGCGCACGGGCTCCAGCGCCGGATCGAGGGACCGGACGTGGCCGGCCGGCGGGTGCTGGCGGTGGAGGACACGTCCACCACCGGGGGGAGTGTGTTGACTGCGGTCGAGGCCCTTCGTGAGGTCGGGGCCGAGATCGTGGGTGTGGCGGTTATTGTTGATCGAGGCGCCGGCGACGCGGTGAGAGCTGCCGGACTGCCTTATCGGGCGGCCTATACGTTGGCTGACCTCGGCCTTGTGGCGTAAAAGTCTGCCGATTCGGATCTGCTGATATGCAGGCGGATCGATGCTGCTGGTGGAAGGATGGAATACGTGGGAACTGCGTTGGCTGAAATGACCATGCCTCAGATCTCGCCGCTTGCCGGCGAGCCGATCGAACGTGCCGATGCCGAGCGTCTCGCCGGGGTCCTCAAGGCCCTCGCCGACCCCGCTCGACTGCGGCTGCTCAGCCTGATCCAGTCGGCGCCCGAGGGCGAGGCGTGCGTGTGCGACCTGACCGCGCCGCTCGGCCTCTCGCAGCCGACGGTCAGTCACCACCTGCGCATCCTCACCGAGGCCGGCTTGCTGGAGCGGGAGAAGCGCGGTGTCTGGGCCTACTACCGGCTGGTGCCGACCGCGATCGCCACGATCGCGGATCTGCTGACCCCGCCGCGCAAGCGCGCCACCAAGAAGGCTCGCTGACCTGTAGCGATCGTCCGGTGCCATCCCCCACCGGGGACGGCACCGGACGGCCGGCCGGTCAGTGCTTGCCGTAGTGCTCGCGGGTCTCCCGGATCGCCTCCTCGGCGGCGGCCCGCTCCTGCGGGGTGGCGCCACGCTTGGCGGCCATCCGCGCCCGCAGCAGCTCGACGGCGATCGGGACGACCGAGAGCGCCACGATGGCGATCAGGATCATCTCGATGTTCGCCTTGACGAACGGGATCTGCCCCAGGAAGTAGCCGAGCACGGTCACGCCCGTGCCCCAGAGGATGCCGCCGATCACGTTGTAGATGACGAAGGTGCGGTAGTTCATCCGGCTGACCCCGGCCACGATCGGCGTGAACGTCCGCACGATCGGCACGAAGCGGGCCAGCACGATGGAGCGCGCGCCGTACTTCTCGAAGAAGTCGTGCGCCTTCAGCACGTTCTCCTGCTTGAACAGCTTCGAGTTCGGCCGGCGGAACAGGGCCGGGCCGACCTTGCGGCCGAACGCGTACCCGACCTGGTCGCCGGCGATCGCCGCGAGGGTGATCAGCAGGCAGACCAGCCACAGCGGGTAGGTGATGTACTTCCCGTCGGCGGTGAGCAGACCCGCCGTGAACAGCAGCGAGTCGCCCGGCAGGAAGAACCCGATCAGCAGGCCGGACTCGGCGAAGACGATGACCAGGATGCCGATCAGCCCGAATGTCGAGATCAACACCTCTGGATCGAGCCAGCTCGGCCCCAGGGCCAGGGTGGTGGTGGGCGTCGGCACGAGGTGACCTCCGATGGATGCCGGTTGGGGACGGAACGTCCGTAGTCTAGGTGGCTCCCCGGCGTGCCGGTGCTCGACGTCACACCCGCGTCCGCCCGCCCGCCGTCCCGACCGGGGCCGGGACGGCGGGGACCGCGCCTACAGCCGGGGGTCGACCGGCTCGGACTCGCAGGCCAGGATCGCGAAGACCAGCTCGTGCCGGCGCCACAGCGGCGCACCGGCGACCAGCGCGTCCAGCGCCGCCAGCCCCAGCCCGTGCTCGCGCAGCGCCAGCCCCCGCTTGCGCCCCAGCGACCGGCGGCGCAGCGCGGCGAGCTGCTCCGGCTCGTCGTATCCGGGGCCGTAGATGATCCGCAGGTACTCCCGGCCCCGGCACTTGATGCCCGGCTGGAGCAGCGAACCCCGCTCGGAGCGGGCGGCCGGCCCGGCGTACGGCTTCACCACCATGCCCTCGCCGCCGGCGGCGGTCAGCTCCAGCCACCAGTCCGTGGCCGCCCCCTCGGCGGCGGGATCGGCCAGGTCGACCACCTGTCGACGGGTCGGGGTGAAGAACTCCGGGTCGGCCGCGCAGAGCCGGTCGGCCAGCCCGAGGTGCCAGCCGTGGTCCCGGTCGGCGTAGCTGGCCTTGGCGCCGGCGAGCACCGCGAACGGGGCCAGGGTCACCCCGCGCAGCCCGTCGGTCGGGCCCACGTACTCCCGGTAGGCGTCCGAGTAGGCCAGGATCTCGTCGCGGCGGCGGGCCATCCGGTCGCGCAGCTCGCCCACGGGCAGGCCCCGCCCGGCTGCCGCCTCCAGCGCGGCCAGCGCCGCGGGCAGCGCGGCCCGGCCGGCGGCGCCGACCCCGGCGTACTGCTCGCGGATCAGCCCACCCGCCTTCGCCGACCAGGGCAGCAGCTCGCAGTCGAGCAGCAGCCAGTCGGATTCCAGCTCGGCCCAGAGCCCCGCCCCACCGACCGCAGCGCGCACCCGGTCGAGCAGCCCGGTGTCGAGCGGCTCGCCGAAGAACGGCCGGCCGGTGCGCGTGTGCACCACGCCGCCGCCCGGACCGAAAGGCCCGCCGTCCGGCTCCCGGCAGACCAGCACCACCGCCCGCGAACCCATGTGCTTCTCCTCGCAGACCACCCGGTCCACGCCCGCCGCGCGGTAGTCGGCGAACGCCTGCGCCGGATGCTCCAGGAAACCGTCCACGGTCGATGTCGAGCAGGGTGCCATCGTCGGCGGCAGCCAGGCCAGCCAGCGCGGGTCGACCGCGAACCGGCTCATCACCTCCAGCGCCGCCGCGGCGTTCTCCGCCGGCACCGTCAGCGACCCGTACGCGTGCTCGACGTGCCGCCGGCCGGCCACGTCGGACAGCTCCAGCACCTGGTCGGGCCGGGCCGGGGCGGCGGTCAGCGGGCGGGCCGGGGCGTACCACTCCCGCTCCGCCGGCACCGAGAGCAGCTCCTTCTCCGGGTAGCGCAGCGCGGTGAGCCGGCCGCCGAAGACGCAGCCGGTGTCGATGCAGATGGTGTTGTTCACCCACTCCGGCTCCGGGGTGGGCGTGTGCCCGTAGACCACCATCGCCGAGCCCCGGTACTCCCGCGCCCACGGGTAGCGCACCGGCAGCCCGTACTCGTCGGTCTCGCCGGTGGTCTCGCCGAACAGCGCGAAGGCCCGCACCCGGCCCGACGCGCGGCCCTGGTACGCCTCCTTCAGCCCGGCGTGCGCGACCACCAGCCGGCCGCCGTCCAGCACGTAGTGGCTGACCAGGCCGTCGACGAAGGCCGTCACCTCGGCCACGAAGCTGTCCGGCTCCGCCGCCAGCTGGGCCATCGTCTCGGCCAGGCCGTGGGTGAGCCGTACGTCCCGGCCGCGCAGCCGGCGCAGCAGCTTCTGCTCGTGGTTGCCGGGCACGCAGATCGCGTGCCCGGCGGCGACCATGCCCATGACCAGGCGGAGCACGCCGGGCGAGTCCGGGCCGCGGTCCACCAGGTCACCCACGAAGACGGCGGTACGCCCCGCCGGGTGCGTCGCGTCGGCCGGCCGGCCGTGCTCGTCGCGGCGCAGCTCCCAGCCGAGCCGGGTCAGCAGCGCCTCCAGCTCGGCGCGGCAGCCGTGCACGTCACCGACGACGTCGAACGGCCCGGTCAGCTCCCGCCGGTCGTTGAACAGCTTCTCGTAGCGGATCTCGGCGGCGTCGATCTCGTCCACGCCGCGCAGCACGTGCACCTTCCGGAAGCCCTCGCGGGCCAGCTGCCCGTACGACCGGCGCAGGTCGCGCTGCATCCGGGCGAGCACCTGCCGGCCGAAGGTGCGGTCGGCGCGGCCCTCGGTGCGTTCCCAGGCCAGCGCCTCGGGCACGTCCAGCACGACGGCCACCGGCAGCACGTCGTGCTCGCGGGCCACCCGCACCAGGGCGGCCCGGGCGTGCGGCTGGAGGTTGGTCGCGTCGACCACCGTCAGCCGGCCCCGCCGCAGCCGCGTGGCGGCGACGTGGTGCAGCGCGTCGAACGCGTCGGCGGAGGCGGCCTGGTCGTTCTCGTCGTCGGCGACCATCGCCCGGAACGCGTCGGAGGAGAGCACCTGGCTGGGCGCGAAGTGCCGGCGGGCGAAGGTGGACTTGCCGGAGCCCGAGACGCCGACCAGCGCGACCAGGGCCAGCTCGGGGATGTCGAGGGTGGTCATCGGGTCTTCTCCTGGCGGGTGAGCACGGCGAGCTGGGTGGGGGCGCCGACCTCGGGATCGTCGTCGCCGACCCCGCCGATCGCGGCCGAGTAGCCGTAGGTCGCGGCCACCCGGTCGACCCACGCCGCGAACTCCGCGCGGGTCCACTCGAACCGGTGGTCGGCGTGCCGGAACCGCCCGGCGGGCAGGCCCTCGTAGCGGACGTTGTACTCGACGTTGGGCGTGGTCACCACGACGGTGGCGGGACGGGCGTGACCGAGGACGGCGTCCTCCAGCGCCGGCAGCCGGGGCGGGTCGACGTGCTCGACCACCTCCATCAGCACCGCCGCGTCGTAGCCGCGCAGCCGGTCGTCCCGGTAGGTCAGCGCGGACTGCCAGAGCCGGACCCGGTCCCGCTGCCGCTCCGGCAGGCGGTCCAGCCGCAGCCGCCGGGCGGCCAGGGTCAGCGCGTGCGGGGACACGTCGGTGCCGACGATCTCGGTGAACCGGCGGTCGCCGACCAGCGCGGCGAGCAGGGCGCCCCCGCCGCAGCCCAGGTCCAGCACCCGGCTCGCGCCGGACTCGACCAGTGCCGCGAGGACGGCCTCCCGCCGCCGCGCCGCCAACGTCGGCTGGCGGTGGGTGGGCTCGTCCACCGTGTCGGGCTCGTCGGCGGCCGGCTCGTCGGTCAACCGCTGCTCGGCGAGGCGGGCGAGGGCCAGCCCGGCCAGCGCGCGCCGGTGCGCCAGGTAGCGTCGGGTGATCATGCCCCGTTCCGGGTGGTCGGCCAGCCAGCCCTCGCCGGCCCGGAGCAGCTTGTCGACCTCGTCGGGCGCCACCCAGTAGTGCTTGGCGTCGTCCAGGACCGGCAGCAGGACGTAGAGGTGGTTGAGCGCGTCGGCGACGCGCAGCGTCCCGGTCAGGGTCAGGTCGACGTACCGGCTGTCGCCCCACTCCGGGTGCCGCTCGTCGAGCGGGATCGGGGTCGCGGTCACCGCCCAGCCGAGCGGGCCGAACATCCGGGCCGCCATGTCCGCGCCGCCCCGGCAGCGCAGCACCGGCACCCGCACCTCCAGCGGGATCGGCGTACGGGCCAGTTCGGGGCGCTCCCGGGACTCGCCGCGCAGCGCGGAGCGGTACACCTTGGACAGCGCCGAGGAGAGCAGACTGGACGCGGCGTACGGCCGGTCGTTGACGTACCGCCCGAGGGTGAAGGCCTCCGGGGGCGTCGCCTGCGGCCGGCCGCGGCCCTTGCCCCGCGCGCCGGCCAGCCGCAGCGGGTCCACGTCGAGCAGCAGGGCGGCGGTGCAGCGCTGCTCGCCCGCCTCGGGGTAGAACACGTGCGCGGTGCCGACCGGCACGTCGAAGGAGTGCGCGCGGTCGGGGTGCTTGACCAGCAGGTGACCGAGGTCGGTCGCCGGGCGGTGGGTGGTGGTCAGGGTGAGCAGCACGCGCCCATGGTGTCAGTGTCTTCGATCTTGCGTCGTCCCGTTTTTGCTCTTGTTCCGGGGTGGTTTCCGGGGGAGCCCCACCCGCTCCGGGCGGTCAGGCTTGATCCCTGCGCGGGTGGGGCTCCCCCGGAAACCGTGGTGGTCCAGCGCCGTCCGGCGGCATCGGGTGGCCGCCCGGGGGGTGGAGGCGCGTGCTGTCGGGTCGGGGGATCGGGGGGCGATTTCCGGGTCGGGGGATCAGGGTGGTTGCCGGGCGGGGTCGGCTGTCGGGTCGGGGGATCAGGGTGGTGGAGACGGCGGTGCCCCGCCGGCCGGGTGGGCGGCGGGGCACCGGTGGTGCGGGAGGATCAGGCGACGAAGCGGGTCCGGCGACGCTTGGCCACCACGTAGCCGCCGACGCCCGCGACGAGCAGCAGGCCGCCGATGCCGGCGATCAGGCCGGTGGACTCACCGGTGATCGGCAGTTCGGGGTCGTCGCCACCGCCGCCCTCGCCGCCGGTCGCACCCTTGATGACCAGCGCGGCGGTGTCGTTCCTGGTGTCCAGATCGACGACCTTCCCCGGCTCGCCCGGGCCGAAGTGCAGCAGCCGCACCGAACCCGGCGCGCCGCCCACCTTGTCGATCCGCAGACCGAAGTCGAAGACGGCCGCCTCGCCCTTGCGGCGCAGCTCGAACCACTCGCAGAAGTAGACCCGGCCGCCCGGCTCGCCGTACCAGCCGGTCGGCTCCTCGGCGGTGCCCGGCGAGCACTGATCGGGCGCGTCTACCACGGTGGCGCCGGCGGGAACGGTGACCAGGGCGCCGGTCAGGAGCTCGCCCGGGCTGTACGAGTTGATCGCCGCGGGCCCGTTGTTGACGAAGCCGACCTTGGCGGTGACCGTCCCGCCGGCTGCGCCGGTGACCTCGGCACCGGTGGCGGCGACGTCGGCCCGCTGGTCACCGGTGACGGTGGCGTCGATCCAGCTGACGTTGTTCGTCGTGTCCTTGTCGGTCTGCTTCACCGCGCGGGCCCGCGACGCCGGTGCCGGCACCAGCGTCATCGCGCTTCCGCTGCCCTTCTCCCAGTCCGCGTCGGAGAAGTCACCGATGAACTCCTCCCAGTCGCCCTTGGCGAACCAGATCGCCTGGCCGTACTGCCGGCCCGGCGCCCAGGCGTCGGAGGCGATCGCCAGGGCGGACGAGTCGTCGAGCTGGAGAGCGGCTCCCGGCGGAAGCTCCTCGTCGAAGTGGCACTGGGCGAGGTTGCTGCCGAAGTCCGAGAGGTAGGAGCAGTTCGAGTGCCGCCGCGCCGGGGCGAGACCAGGGGTCATGGCGAGGAGCAGCACCGTGCCGCGCGCGGGTCGGTCGCCGACGTTGGCCACCGTGAGCGGCGCCTTGACCGTGGCGCCGGGGTCGCCGGCGAAGTCCAGGGAGCGCTCCGTCTTCAGGTCGACGCCCTCGCCGACCTCGATGGTGGATCGTGCGGTGGCGGTGGGGCTTCCCTTGGCCGCCACGCTCAGGACGAGCTCGCCCTTGTCGCCGGGTGCGGCGGAATCCTTGGCGGTGACGGTCAGGTTGACCAGGTAGTCGGTGATCTCGGTGCCGTCGAGGGCGCAGGTGATGACCGCGTCGGTCTCCTTGCAGCTCGACATCCGGTCGCCGAGGACGACCGTGGCGAAGCCGTCGACGTCGCTGCGGTCGATGGTGAGGGTCAGCTTCTCGGGCAGCGTCTCCGCAAACGCGTACAGGGTGACCGACTTGGCCTCGCCGCCGGGCGCGACCAGCGCGTTGTTGGCGTAGAGGAGAAGCTCGTCGCCGGGCTCTTCGGCGACGGCGGGGGTGGCGGAGGCGGCGACGAGCGCGCCTGCGACGCCCAGCCCGGCCAACCAGCGCCGGGTGGAGTGCTTCAGCATGTGGGGAGTCCTCCCGTGGGGGTGCCAGGAGTGGCGAGCGGATCTTAAGAAGGCCTTAAGTCTCGCCGCTGTCCCGATTCGCCTCCGGCGGCAAACATCGACCGAACGGCTGGCCAGGATCGTCGCAACGTTCCGCCCGCCCGGACCCGTCATCTGGGGCAGGAGCCCGGGAGGTGCAGTGACGTACGAGGAGTTCGCCGACTCGCGGCTGGCCGCGCTGCTGCGGTACGCGGTCATGCTGACCGGCGACCCGCACCAGGCGCAGGACCTGGTGCAGGACACCATGGTCCGGGTCCAGCTCAACTGGCGTCGGGTGGCCCGGGCCGACTCGCCCGAGCGCTACGTCCGCCGGATGCTGACCAACCAGTACGTCGACTGGCGGCGGGGCTCCTGGATGCGCCGGGTGCTGCTGCGCGCCGAGCCCGACGACGCGGTGCCGGTGCCGGCCGACCACGCCCAGCACGCCGTGGACCGGGACCAGGTCTGGTCCTGGCTGTCCGGGCTGCCGCGCCGGCAGCGGGCCACCCTGGTGCTGCGCTACTACGAGGACCTGCCCGACGCGGAGATCGCCGACATCCTCGGCTGCGCCGTCGGGACCGTCCGTTCGTCCATCTCGCGCGCCCTGGCCACGCTGCGGGCGGAACACGTGGAGGCCTGCTCATGATCGAGGACGACCTGCGTGCCGCCTTCGCCCGGCACGAGGCACTGACCCCGCCCGTCGGTCCGCTGCGGTCCACGATCGACCGGCTCGCGGCTGCCCGTCGCCGTCGCCGGCTGCGGCTCCGGGCCGGCGGTGCCGCGCTGGCCCTGCTCGGCGTGCTGGCGATCGGGATACCACTGTTCACGCCCGATCGGGTCGCCGAGGACGCCACCCTGCTCGCCGAGCCCGCCGGCTCGGCACCGACGGGCGCGCTGAACATCCTGCTGCTCGGCGTGGACGGCTCGGCGAAGGAGCCCGCCCGGCTGGCGGACTCCGTCCTGCTGGTGCACATTCCGGCGGACCGCAGCCGGCCGTACCTCATCTCGCTGCCCCGCGACCTGGCGGTGCCGATTCCCGGTCACGGGACCGACAAGCTCAACGCCGCCTTCCAGTACGGTGCCGGAGACGGCCGGCCCGACCTGGGGCGCGGCTACGAGCTGACCCGCCGGGTGGTCACCGACCTGACGGGCGTACGCGTGGACGCCGGCGCGGTGCTCACCTACCCGGTGTTGCGCCGGCTCACCGACGAGGTCGACGGCGTGGAGGTCTGCCTGCCGCGCGAGGTGCGCTCCATCCACACGAAGCGGGTCTTCCCGACCGGCTGCCAGCGGCTCGACGGCGCCGCCTCGGTCGACCTGCTGCGGCAGCGGCGGGGACTGCCCGAGGGCGGGCTCGACCGGGACCGGCACGCGCAGCTGTTCGCCGCCGGGCTGATCCGTCGGGCCGGCGAGCAGGGGATGCTGACCAATCCGGTCAGGCTCTTCGCCCTGGTCGACACCGTCGGCGCGGACCTGGTCGTGGGCGGCGACGGTTCGCCACTGGTGGACCTGCTGAAGGTGCTTCCGGATCTGAAGTCCGTCGACCCGGTCGGGCTCAGTCTCCCGGTCGGGCCGCCGGAGGGCCTCGGCTGGCGGCTGCCACCGGATCCGAAGGAGGCGCCGGCGTTCCTTGCCGCGTTGCGGGAGGACCGGCTGGCGCAGTGGGTGGCGCGGAATCCGGGTCAGGTCAACCGCACCCGTTGACGGATCAGCGGTAGTCCTCCTCGTCGGGGGCGACCACCCGGGCCTGCTCCATGGCGTCCCAGTCGCCGACCTCCAGGCCGCGGTGCGGCTCCACGTCGGCCTCGCCGGGATCGACCGCGGCGGCCTGCTCGACCGCGTCGGCCGGTTCCGCCTCCATGTCGCGCTCCTCGGGGCTGAGGTGGTCGCTGGGGGCGAAGTCCTCGTCGGGCTGACCCATCAGTCCCTCCCGGGATCTCGGCGGACGGTTACCCCACACACCGTACGGGCTGTGCCCGCCCGCCGCTCGGAAGCCGAGTCGACCGAATCGCCCCACCGGTCGCCGCCCCCGGTGCCAGGATGATGCCGTGGGCTTCCTGATCAGGCTGGCGATCACCGCGGTCGCGCTGTGGATCACCACGCTGATCGTGCCCGGCGTCGAGGTGACCGGCCGCTCCGGCGCCGACGACGCGCTCACGCTCGTCGTCGTGGCGTTGATCTTCGGCGTGGTCAACGCGGTGCTCAAGCCGCTGATCAAGGTGTTCGGCTGCGTCTTCTACCTGCTCACCCTCGGCCTGTTCGCGCTGGTGGTCAACGCCCTGCTCTTCCTGCTGACCGACCGGATCGCCCGGGCGCTGGACCTGCCGTTCCAGGTGGACGGCTTCTGGGCCGCGTTCTGGGGCGCCATCGTGATGGCCGTGGCCACCTGGCTGATCAGCGTCGTCGTGCCCGACAGGTGGGGGCAGCGGTGAGCGCCGCGACCGGCGGTCGGGCGCGTACCGGGTCGGTTGTGCCGGCACCCCTCTTCTACGGGATACTTCCGACGGTGGACAGCGCGGTCCGGCGCACCCAAGGACAACAGCGGCCGGCGACGGCCGACAGCGGTAAGTAAGGAGCGTTCGACATGCCCATCGCTTCCCCCGAGACCTACGCGGAGATGCTGGACCGCGCCAAGGCCGGCCGGTACGCGTACCCCGCGATCAACGTGACGTCCTCGCAGACCCTGAACGCGGCGCTCAAGGGCTTCGCCGACGCGGAGAGCGACGGCATCATCCAGGTCTCGACCGGTGGCGCGGAATACCTCTCCGGACCTTCGATCAAGGACATGGTCACCGGCGCGGTGGCGTTCGCCGCGTACGCGCACGAGGTGGCCAAGAAGTACCCGGTCAACATCGCCCTGCACACCGACCACTGCCCGCAGGAGAAGCTGGACAAGTTCGTCCGCCCGCTGATGGGCATCTCGCAGGAGCGGGTGAAGCGCGGCGAGGAGCCGCTGTTCCAGTCGCACATGTGGGACGGCTCGGCCGTGCCGGTGGCGGAGAACCTGGAGATCGCCGCGCAGCTCCTCGACGAGGCCGCCAAGGGCAAGATCGTCCTCGAGATCGAGGTCGGCGTGGTCGGCGGCGAGGAGGACGGCGTCGAGAACGCCATCAACGAGAAGCTCTACACCACGGTCGAGGACGGCCTGGCCATGGTGGACGCGCTCGGCCTGGGCGAGAAGGGCCGCTACATGGCGGCGCTGACCTTCGGCAACGTGCACGGCGTCTACAAGCCGGGCAACGTCAAGCTCCGTCCGGAGATCCTCAACCAGATCCAGGAGGCGGTCGGCGCCAAGTACGGCAAGGAGAAGCCGCTCAGCCTGGTCTTCCACGGCGGCTCCGGCTCGCTGCTGTCGGAGATCCGCGAGGCGCTCGACTACGGCGTGGTGAAGATGAACATCGACACCGACACCCAGTACTGCTTCTCCCGTCCGGTCGCGGACCACATGTTCCGCAACTACGACGGCGTGCTCAAGGTCGACGGCGAGGTCGGCAACAAGAAGATGTACGACCCGCGGGTCTGGGGCAAGGCCGCCGAGGCCGGCATGGCCGCCCGCGTCGTGGAGGCCTGCGAGCACCTGCGCTCGACCGGCACCACGCTCGCCAAGTGACGCGCTGACGCGTACCGCCGGCGGCCGGCTCCCCACCGGGGGCCGGCCGTCGGCGTGTCCGGCCCGTCAGGCCGTCGCGGTGAGCACCCGGACGGCCTCGTGGACGTCGTCGGTGAGGTGCACGGTGGCGGACAGGTCGCCGAACGGCGAGGCGCCCAGCAGCGGTCGCAGCAGCGACTCCACCGGCAGCTCCCGCGTCCAGTACGTGCGGTCCAGGAAGACGTACGCGCCACTGGCCCCGTCGGTGCCGTAGTAGGTCTTGGTGGCCGCCTGGAACACCTCCTGCACGGTGCCGGCCCGGCCGGGCGCGAAGACGATCCCGCCCCGGGCCAGCCGCAGGATGGTGTCCTCGCGGATGGCGTTGGAGAAGTACTTCGCGATCCGGCCGGCGAACAGGTTCGCCGGCTCGTGCCCGTAGAGCCAGGTCGGGATGGCCAGCCCGCCGGCGCGCGCCCAGTCCACGTCGCCGCCGGCCAGCGTGGCCGAGTCGACGCGGGAGACGCTGGCGGCGTCGGCGGCCCGGGGCCGGGGCGCCGGCACCGGCTGGCCGTAGCGCTCCCGGACCAGCAGCGCCGCCGCCGTGTAGCGGTCGTGGTCGGTGAAGTCCGGTGCCCCGGCGAGCAGGTCGATCGCGGCGTCCAGGTCCTCGACCGGCCGCAGTGCCAGGAACGCGCCCAGGTTGGCGGCCTCCATCACCCCGGGGCCGCCGCCGGTCACCACCAGCCGGTCGGCCCGGGCCAGCTCCCAGCCCAGCACGGCCGCCATCCGGAACGGCGCGCTGCCGCGCGGCACCGCGTGCCCGCCCATGATGCCGACCACCGACTGCGGCCCGTGGGTGGCCAGCCAGGCGCGGGTGGCGTCGGCGAGCGCGTTGTCCACGCCGTGGTCGTGCAGCCGCTGGCCGAGCGCCTCCTTCACCTCCGGCAGCGCCCCGCCGTGCGCGCGGAAGTGCTCGTACACCCGGGTGTCGTACATCCCGGCGAAGCCGCCCTCGGCGAAGCCGGCGGCCAGATCCTCAGGGGTGTAGAGGTGCGACGGCTGGGTCGGGTAGGGCAGCCCGGAGAACGGCGGCACGACGTTCGCGCCGCGCCGGACCAGGTCGGCGCCGACCTCGCGGGAGGCGAAGCGGCACCCGACGAACAGGGTGCCGGTCACCTCGATCCCGGTGAGGTCGGGGACGGGTGCGAGGTCGAGCCGCAGCCCCTGCACGGTCAGCCCGACCAGGCTGCCCGTGGCCAGTCGCCGGTCGAACTCGGCGCGGGTCTCGATCTCGTCGGTGCAGGTGTGCGGCTCGATGACGTCCGCGGGTGGTGGGGTCGGCACCCTCGCCATCCTGCCCCGCCCCGGCAACCCGGCCAAACCTGCGAGGGTGGCCGCGCGGTCGGCAGACCCGGGCCGGCGGCCGGGCGGTGCGGACGCCGCGCGGCGCCGGCGGCACCGGGCCGCCCGGCTCGTCGGGAGCGCGCCGGGCCTGCCCGGAACGGACAGGAGCCCGGCGGCCACAGCCACCGGGCTCCTGCATAACCCGGTCCTGGGGAGGCTCCGGACCAATAGTTGTAGTGGAAAATACTTGCCGGTGGCATGGGCCGCAGGCGTGACAAACTCCTCAGCCGTTCAGTCAACCAGCTCGCCCAACCCCCTCGCGCACCCGCGGGCGAAGCGGGTTGAATGGGACGATGCAGAACCTGTTGCCGGAACCACCGGCCACCCTCCTCCCCGCGCACGACGAGGCCGACGCCGCCCTGGCCGCCGCCGAGCAGGCCGGCAGCGACGAGGCGTACGCCGAGGTGGCGGCGCGCTTCCCGACCTACAGCGCCGGCTGGGGCGCGCTGGCGGCCCGGGCCCTCGCCGCGGGCCAGGTCGTCCCGGCGTACGCCTACGCGCGCACCGGCTACCACCGGGGGCTGGACCAGCTGCGCCGCAACGGCTGGAAGGGGCACGGCCCGGTGCCGTGGTCGCACGAGCCGAACCAGGGCTTCCTGCGCTGCCTCTACGTGCTGTCCCGCGCCGCCGACGCGATCGGCGAGGCCGACGAGGCGGCCCGCTGCGCCCAGTTCCTCCGGGACTGCGACCCGGCCGCCGCGGACGCGCTGGCCAGCAACTGACGCCGCTCCGACGGCCGGCCCGACACGCTGCCGGCCGGCCGTCGGGCTGTCCCGGTCCCTACAACCCCTCCGCCACGGAGGCGGCGATCTTCAGCCAGGCGTCCCGCGTCGCCGAGGAGAGAGCGGCGTACCGGATCGGCTCGCCGGTGTCGATGAGCCGCTCGTACGGCGCGAGCAGCACCGCCCGGGTGCGGGCCGCGAAGTGTTCCTGGATCGCCGGCAGGTCGATCTCCTTGCGTGAGGGCGGCATGGAGACCACGGTGACCGCCTGCCGGACCAGCCGCTGCCGGCCGCTCTGCTCCAGGTGGTCCAGCATCCGGGCGGCCGTCTCCGCCGAGTCGTTCCGGGCCGACATGGTGACCACGAGCTGGTCGGTGGCGTCCATCGCGGCCTGCCAGTTCTGGGCGCGTACGTTGTTGCCGGTGTCCACGAAGATCAGCTTGTAGAACCGGCTCACCACCTCGCGGATCTCGGCGAACGCGGCGGCGGTGAGCATCTCGCCCCCGGTCGCCGACTCGTCGGAGGCGAGGACGTCGAACATCCCCTCGCCCTGCGACCGGACGTACTGCGACAGGTCGCCCACCCGCCCGTGCGCGCCCTGGAACTGGCCCAGGTCGCGCAGCATGTCCCGCACCGTGCGCGAGTGGAAGTCCTGCTGGGCGCGCATCCCGAGGGTGCCCTGGGTCTCGTTGTTGTCCCACGCCAGTACGTAGCCGCCGCGCTTCTGGCCGAACGTCATCGCCAGCAGCAGGATGGCCACCGTCTTGCCGGCGCCGCCCTTCGGGTTCACCACGGTCACCTGGCGCAGCCCGCCGAAGTTGCGGCGCACCATCTCGATGTCCCGCCGCAGCTCCTGCTCGTGCCGCCCGGGCGGGAGCCGCAGCCCCATCCGGTTCGCCACCGCCCGTACGCCCATCGTGGCCACCGGGTCGGCGGGCCGGACCTGCCGGCGGCGGGCGAAGTCCTCGGCGGTCGGCGGCGCGGTGATCGCCGGGTTCCAGTTCGGGTCGGGCTGGGCCGGCGGCACGGCGGTCACCCCCTCGGCCGCCTGGTACGCCTGCTGCGGCACCGGGCCGACGACCCCCGGCGTGCCCTGCGGCCAGGCCGGCGGATACCACCCGGGCTGGGGCGGGTACGGGCCGGGCGGCGGCGTCGGGCCCGCCTGCTGCGGCGGGTACGGGCCGGTCATCTGCGGCGGGTACGGGCCGGGCGGCGTGGCCTGCGGCGGTACCCCCGCATCCGGCCCGGGGCCCCCGCCCTGCCCGGGCGCGCCGCCCTGCCCGGGGCCGCCCTGCTGCGGCATGCCCTGCCCGGCGCTGTCCTGCTCGCCCATGCCCTGCTGGGCCGAGTTCGGTCCGGCTGTGTCCTGCGGGGGCATGCCCTGCCCGGCCGTGCCCTGCGTGGGCGTGCCGTGACCAGCTGTGTCCTGCGGCATGCCGTGACCGGCCGTGCCCTGCGGGGGCACGTCGGGACCGGGCGCGGCGCCTTCGCCTATGGGCGCCGGCTCGGCGGCACCGTGGTTCGTCATGGCCGCCGGTCGGGCGGTGCCGGCCGCCGGCGTGGGTTCGACGGCGGACGGGGCGGGCCGCTGCGGCGGCTGTGCCCACGGGGACTCGGCCGATCCGCGCGCCCCGCCGCCGTTCGCCGAGCCGCTGTGGGTCGCGCTGCCGTTCGCCGAGCCGCTGATTGCCGCTGTGCCGCCCGCCGGTGCGCCGTCCGCCGCTGTGCCGCCCGCCGGTGCGCCGCCTCCGCTGTCGGTGCCGCCGGCAACCCCGCTCGTCGCCGGCCCCGCACCGGTCGCGTCCGGTCCGGCGGCGACCTCTGGCGACCGCTCGGTGGCGGCGGCTCGGTCGGTGGCCGAGGGCTGCGGAATCGCGGCCGGGCGCGTGACCGGGATCGGCGCGGCCGGCTGGTCGAGGCTGAAGGGCATGTCGAGGTCGACCCGGGCGGGGGCGGGCTGAGGAGACCGGGGAGCCGGCACGCCGGCCCCGGCGCCCTCGGCCGGGGGTCCACCCGCCCCGACCGCCGACCTGGGTCCGTTCCCGGCGACGCCCGGGGCGCTCGTGCCCCCACCGGGCAGAGCGGAGGTGCCCGCGCCGGGCGGAACGGCTGCGCCCGTGGCGGGCGGGGCGACTGCGCCCGTGGCGGGCGGGGCGACTGCGCCCGTGGCGGGCGGGGCGACTGCGCCGATGCCCTGCCGGGCGGCTGCGTCCGAACCGGCGGGCGGGGCGGTCGGGTCGCTGGGCGGGACGACTGTGCCTGCGGCGGGCGGGACGACAGCGCCTGCGGCGGCAGGGGCGGTCGGCCCTGCGGGGGGCGTCGGCGGCGCCCAGCCCTGGCCCGAGGGGCCGGGCTCCCATCCGGAGGCCGCAGCCGGCGGGGGCGCCCAGCCGGTGGCCGGGTCCGGCGGCGCGGGCGTCGCCGGGCCGCCCGGCGGGCCGCCGGTCAGGGACGGGTAGTCGGCGGGCGAGGGCGGGGCGGCCGGTCGGCCCTGCGGGGGAACGGGCGACCCCGGTGAGGCGGTCGACGCCCACGGCGGTGCGTCGGCACCGTCGATCTGGTCGGGCGGCCAGAGTGGTTCGATGTCCCGCTCCGGCATCGGCGGCTGGCCGGGCATGTGGACCCGGTCGGCGTTCTCGTCCACCACGGTTCCTCCCCATTCCTTCTGCCGAGGATAGGCCCAGTGGCCGGCCGCGGTCGGCCGTCGCGGGGGACGCCGAGGTCAGCTCGTCCAGACCGCCCAGGCGCCCGGTTCGGTCCACCAGGACCGCTTCCGGCTCAGCTCGCCCTCGGCCCCGTCGTCGAGGAACGGGACCTTCCCCTCGCGGGGCAGCACGGACACGGCCCGCCCCCGGGCGCGGCGTACCTCCAGCCGCATTCGCTTCCTGCCGAACGCCGAGCGGGTGACCACGGGCACGGCCACCGCCACCTCGACCCGCCCGTCCGTCGGGTCGGGGTCGCCGAGCAGTGTCACGTCGTCGAGCCGGGCGTACCCGCCGGCGTTGCCGATCGCGCAGGCCAGCAGCGGGTCGTCGCCGTTGGAGAGGACGGCGTCGTCCACCTCGACCCGCCCCCGCCAGTGCAGCGGCCGGCCGCTGTCGTCGGCGGCACCGATCAGCGCGCCGTCCAGGGTCACCGAGCCGCCGTCGTTGCGCAGCAGGTCGAGCCGGCGGGCCGTGCCGTCCAGCACCACGGCGGCCACCGCCGCCGGGTCGCGGGGCAGCCCGAGCTGCGCCGCCAGGTCACGGTGCGTCGTGCTCCGCGCCGGATCGAGCGGGAGTACGCCGATCGGCGGCAGGTCCGGCACCGTGCGGTTGCCGGGAAGGTCATCCGGACGGCGGCTGGGCGGTGGGGCGTACCGCCGGACGAGCCGGCGCACGACGGCGCGCAACTGTGCGTCGCTGGCGGCGGCGACCACCAGCCGGATCTTGGAGTCCGGGTCGGGCCAGGTGAGGCCGTCCGGGCGGGGCGGCGCGTCGAACCTGGCCAGCACCGCGTCGATCTCGGCGTCCGAGCGGGCGGTGACCGTCTCCACCCGGGCGCCCCGGGCGGTGAGCGCGTCCGCGCAGGCCAGCACCGGCACCCGGGGGGTGTCGCAGCGCTCCCCGGCCTTCCCGTCGTGCCGGTCGCCGGTCCCGCAGACGTCGGCCGCGTCACGTGCCGTCGCGCCCCCGTCCGCCGTCGTCCCGGCCCCGGCCTCGGCTCCGTCCGCTGTCGCCCCCGCCCCGGTCTTGGCTCCGTCCGCCGTCGCCCCGGCGTCGGCCTCGTGCGCCGTCGCGCCGCCGCAGCAGGCGCCGCCGCTGCCGCAGGCCCCGCCGGACGCGTCGCGCTCCGAGCCGAGGGTGAGCAGCACCACGTCGTACACGGAAAGGGCCTCCTGCCTCTCGACGCGACCCCTGCCGGCCGCGTCGTCACTACTTGTTAGCCTGACACCCCGGGCTCGCTGACCGGTCGCCACCTGGCACCCGAGCCTTCTGGAGGCGAGAAGATGCCAGCGATCGTGCTCCTCGGCGCCCAGTGGGGCGACGAGGGCAAGGGCAAGGTTACCGACCTGCTGGGTGAGCGGGTCGACTACGTCGTGCGCTACTCCGGCGGCAACAACGCCGGCCACACGGTGATCACCCCGGACGGCCAGAAGTACGCGCTGCACCTGATGCCGTCGGGTGCCCTGTCACCGAGCGCGATGATCGTCATCGGCAACGGCGTGGTGGTCGACCCGAAGGTGCTGCTGGCCGAGATCGACGGGCTCGCCGAGCGGGGCGTGGACGTCAGCCGGCTGCGGATCTCCGGCGACGCGCACCTGATCATGCCGCACCACCGGGCCCTGGACCGCGTCGTCGAGCGCTACCTCGGCAGCTCCCGGATCGGCACCACCGGCCGGGGCATCGGCCCCGCGTACGGCGACAAGGTCGCCCGGATGGGGATCCGGCTGCAGGACCTGCTCGACCCGGGCATCCTGCGCAAGAAGCTGGAACTGGCGCTGCGCGAGAAGAACCAGCTCCTGTTCAAGGTGTACAACCGCAAGGCGATCGACGTCGACGCGACGATCGAGGAGTACCTGGAGTACGCGGAGCGGCTCAAGCCGTACATCGCCGAGACCCGGGTCATGCTCTGGGACGCGCTGGACCGCGGCGAGACGGTCCTGCTGGAGGGCGCCCAGGCCACCATGCTCGACATGGACCACGGCACGTACCCCTTCGTCACGTCGTCGAACCCGACGGCCGGCGGGGCCTGCGTGGGCGCCGGCATCCCGCCGACGGCGATCAGCAAGGTGATCGCGGTCAGCAAGGCGTACACGACCCGGGTCGGCTCCGGGCCGTTCCCGACCGAACTCTTCGACGACAACGGTCAGCACCTGCGCAAGGTCGGCCACGAGTACGGCACCACCACCGGCCGGGAGCGCCGCTGCGGCTGGTTCGACGCCGTCGTCGCCCGGTACGCCTGCCGCCTCAACGGGGTCACCGACCTGGTGGTCACCAAGCTGGACGTGCTGACCGGCCTGCCCAAGGTGCCGATCTGTGTCGGTTACGAGATCAACGGCAAGCGTTACGACGACATGCCGATGACCCAGACCGACTTCCACCACGCGACTCCGGTCTACGAGGAGCTCGACGGCTGGTGGGAGGACATCACCGAGGCGAGGACCGAGGCGGAACTCCCGGAGAACGCCCGCCGCTACATCGCCCGCATCGAGGAGCTCTGCGGCACCCGCGTCAGCGTGGTAGGCGTAGGCCCCGGCCGCGAGGAAAACGTCCTCCGCCACCCCCTCCTCCCCTAACCCCCCCCGGGGGACCACCCCGTTGATCATGAGTTGCTGCCGTCGGTGCCGGCGTGTCGTGACAACAACCTCATGATCAACGGGGCGGCCGAGGGGGTCAGTAGGATCGGGGTGTGCGGGTTCTTCTTCTTGGTGGTGGGGGGCGGGAGCATGCGCTCGCGCTGGGCCTCGCCGGTGATCCGTCCGTCGAGCAGCTGATCGCGGCGCCCGGGAATCCCGGCATCGCTTCGCTGGCGGAGCTGCGGGCGGTGGATGCCTGCGATCCGGCGGCCGTCGCCGCGCTGGCGGTGGAGACCGGGGTCGACCTGGTGGTGATCGGGCCGGAGGCGCCGCTGGTCGCCGGGGTCGCCGACGCCGTACGCGCCAAGGGGATCCCCGCGTTCGGGCCGTCCGCCGAGGCCGCCCGGCTGGAGGGCTCGAAGGCGTTCGCCAAGGACGTGATGACCGCCGCCGGCGTGCCGACCGCCCGCGCGTACACCTGCACGGACGCGGAGAGCACGGCGCGGGCGCTGGACGAGTTCGGCGCGCCGTACGTGGTGAAGAACGACGGGCTCGCCGCCGGCAAGGGTGTCGTGGTGACCGACGACCGCGCCGCCGCGCTCCGGCACGCGGAGGAGTGCGGCCGGGTCGTCGTGGAGGAATACCTGGCCGGCCCGGAGGTCTCCCTCTTCGTGGTCACCGACGGCGAGGCGGCGGTGCCGCTGCTGCCGGCGCAGGACTTCAAGCGGGTCGGCGACGGCGACACCGGCCCGAACACCGGCGGCATGGGGGCGTACGCGCCGCTGCCCTGGGCGCCGCCCGGCCTGGTCGACGAGGTCATGCGCGACGTCGTCCACCCGACCCTGGCCGAGATGGCCCGACGGGGCACCCCGTTCGCGGGCCTGCTCTACGTCGGGCTGGCGATCACCGCCGACGGTCCCCGGGTGATCGAGTTCAACGCCCGCTTCGGCGACCCGGAGACGCAGGTGGTGCTCGCGCTGCTGGAGACCCCGCTCGCCGGGCTGCTGCACGCCGCCGCCACCGGCACGCTGGCCGGGCACCCGCCGCTGCGGTGGCGCGACGGGGCCGCCGTCACGGTCGTGGTCGCCGCCGAGGGCTACCCGGCCGCCCCGCGCAGCGGCGACGTGATCACCGGTGCCGAGGTTCCGGGCGTCATCCACGCCGGCACCCGCCGGGCCGACGACGGGGCGCTGCTCTCCTCCGGTGGCCGGGTGCTCTGCGCCACCGCCACCGGCGCCGACCTGGCCGCCGCCCGGGACGCCGCGTACGCGCTGGTGGCCGGCGTGGAGCTGGCCGGCTCGCACCACCGCACCGACATCGCCGCCGCCGCCGTCGAGGGTCGGATCACGATTCCGGGCTGACCGGGCAACCCCCGCCGCCGTCGCCTCCGTTTGACCGGTGAGGCGAGGAGGTGGCGGGATTGCCTGCCGACATCGAGGGCTACCGCGAGTACGTCGGGGCCCGGCTGGAGCCGCTGCGCCGCACGGCGTACCTGCTCTGCGGTGACTGGCACACGGCCGACGACCTGGTGTCGACGGCGCTGGTCAAGCTGCTGCGGCACTGGCGGCGGGTGTCCGGCATGGACAACCCAGACGCCTACGTCCGGCGTACCCTGCTGCGGGTCTGGCTGGACGAGCGGCGCCGGCCGTGGCGGCGTGAGGCCGCCTGGGCCGAGGTCCCGGACGCCCCCGCGCGGTCCGCGACCGAAGGTGCCGCCGACCGGCTGACCATCCTCGCCCTGCTTGCCGAGTTGCCGCCGCGCCGCCGCGCGGTCCTGGTGCTGCGCTACTTCTGCGACCTGTCCGTCGAGGAAACCGCCCGGGAGCTCGGCTGCACCACCGGCACCGTCAAGAGCCAGTCGGCGCGCGCGATCGAGGCGCTGCGGGGCCGCCTCGTCGACGCGCCGGCCCGAGTCGAGGAGGCACGCACCGATGGATGATTTCTCCCGGCAGTTGCGCGCGGCGGTGGCCTCGTCGCCACCGACCCGGATCGACGTGGACCGGCTGATCGCCGACGACCGTCAGCGCCGCCGCCACCGCGCCTGGACGCTGGCGGGCACGGGAGTCGCCGTCGCCGTGCTCGCGCTGACGCCTGCGCTGGTCGCCGGACCCGGCGATCGCTTGCCGTCGGGCAGAGGCGGCTCGCCGTCCGCCGCACCGTCGTTCTGTTCGGAGCCGTTGCCGCCGTCCGGCAGGCCGCAGCCACCCGTGCCGACGTACGACACGGTGCGCGCCCAGCCGACCGAGCGCCCCGAGGACGGCGTGGCGCGGCTGACCGGCGTGCTGCGCGCGGCCCTTGACGACCACCTGCCAGCGGGGCTGACGGTCGAGGAAGAGTTGCGCGACTGCGACCAAATCCAGTTCGTCCATCGCCGGAGCACCTCGCACTACTGGACCCGCATCCTGGTCACCAGCGGTCCCCTGGTCGAGTGGTTGGACGTGACGCTGGTGACGAGGTCCACCGACGAACGCCCCGGATGCGGCGCCGCGATGGACCACGGCATCTGCGAAGACCGCCGCCTCCCGGACGGCAGCCTGATCGCCGCCAGCACCGAGCCCAACCCGAGTCACAGGGGCGTGGAGCGGCGCGCGGTGCTGGTGCAGCGGGTGGACGGCACGTCCGTGACGGTGGCGGCGAACAACTTTCCGATGATCATGAAAGACCCGGACGGCCCTCGGTCGCTGGAGCCCGCACCGCCGCCGGTGGTCACCATGGCGCAGTTGACTGCCATCGCCACCACGCCCGGCCTGACGCTCTATCCCTGATCCGGCGGGTTCCGGTGCGCCTAGGGCGCCCACTGCTCGCCGAGCGGGAGGGGCCCCTCGACCCGGCCCGACGTGCCGCCGGGCGGGGCGGGCGGGTGGCGGGGCGGCTCGTCCAGCGCCCGCAGTACCGGCAGCGGCGCGGCGACCAGCGCCGCCACCAGCAGCGCCCCGGCGAGCAGCAGGAAGGCCGGGCGCAGCCCGAGCCACTCCACCAACGGCCCGGCGAGCAGATAGCCCGCCGGGCCGGCGGCGTACGTGAAGGAGGTCATCACCCCGACCACCCGGCCGCGCAGCCGCTCCGGGGTGCGGGTCTGCATGGCGTAGTTGGCGAGCGGGTTGACCGGCCCGTACGCGAGCCCGATGACGGCGGCGAAGCCGAGCATGGCCGGGTACGGCGGCAACGCGGCCAGTCCGACCAGGGCCGCCCCGGTGACCACGAGGGCGACCACCATCAGGGTGCGCCGGCGGATCCGCCGTCCCGCCGTGCCGGAGGCGAGGGCCCCGACCACTGATCCGGCGCTCATCGCCATCAGGATCGCGCCGAGCCGGGCCGGTTCGCCCTGGGCGACGAACCACGCCGGCAGCAGCACGCCCTCGACCGGCAGGTAGAGCGCGACCAGCACCATCGTGATCAGTGCGATGGTCCGCAGCAGCCGGTCCCGCCAGACGAACCGCAGTCCCTCGGCGGTGCCGTGCCACAGGCCGGCCGGCGGGCGTTCCGGGCGGCCGGCCCCGGGCAGCCGGACGGCGGCGACCAGCGCGACGGCCAGGGCGAAACCGGCGGCGGTGACCCAGAGCGTCGAGCCCGGACCGATCGCGGCGATGAGCACGCCGCCGACCCCGGGCCCGATCAGGAAGGCGAGGCCCCAGACCGCCTCGTGCACCCCGTTGGCCCGTTCGATCCGCCACCCGGCGGCCTGCGCGGCGGCCGGCAGCAGCGTCTCGCGGGCGGTCAGCCCGGCCGGGTCGAAGACGGCCCCGAGCGCGGCCAGCGCCACGATCCAGCCGTCGTTCAACCCGAGCAGGGCGTCCACCACCGGGATCGCGGCGACCGAGACGGCGGAGAGCGCGTCGGAGACCAGGGCCGTACGCCGCCGGCCGAGCAGGTCCACGACGGTGCCGGAGACGAGGCTGGACAGCAGCAGCGGCGTACGGCGGCGGGGACCGGAGCTGATCATGGTGCTGTCAGCCTAGGGGCCGCCGGCGGCGGTGCGCACCGGAAAACGGCCGAGCGGGAGGGAGCGCCGACGCCGATCGACCATGTCCGCAACCCGCCCGCCCTCGACCCGGCCCGACGTGCCGCCGGGCAGCACCGTGACCCCGGAGTTCATCTCGGCGGCGGCGACGGCAGGCGGTCAGCCGTAGTAGCGGCGCAGTTCGCGGGTGAGCACCTTGCCGGTGGCGTTGCGGGGGAGGTACTTCACGAAGACGACGTCGCGGGGCACGGAGAAGCGGGCCAGGTAGTGCCGGACGTACTCGCGGACCGCCTCCGGGTCGAGCGTCTCGCCGGGGTGCAGGGCGAGGAACGCGGCGAGCCGTTGCCCGTACCCGGGGTCGGGTACGCCGATCACGGCGGTCTCCCGCACCTGCGGCAGCCGGGCGATCAGGTCCTCCACCTCGGAGGGGAAGACGTTCTCCCCGCCGGAGACGATCATGTCGTCCGCCCGGCCGTCGACGAAGAGCAGCCCGTCGGGGTCGAGGCGGCCCAGGTCGCCGGTGTCGAGCAGGCCGTTCCGGCGTTCCCGGCTGGCCCCGGAGGTGTAGCCCTCGAAGAGCATCTCGTTGCCGACGAAGATCCGGCCGACGCGACCGTCCGGCACCGGCGCGCCGGCCGCGTCGAGGATCGCCAGTCGGGTGCCGTGCGGCCGGCGGCCGGCGGTGGTGGGCGCGGCGCGCAGGTCGGCGGGGTCGGCGATGGAGGCCCAGGAGACCTCGGTGGAGCCGTAGAGGTTGTAGAGGACCTCGCCGTAGACGTCCATGAACCGTGGCGCGAGGCCGCCGGGCAGCGCGGATCCGCTGACCGCGACCACCTTCAGCGGGGGCCGCGGTTCCGGCGGCGGCACCTCCAGCAGTCGCTGCACCATCACCGGTACGGCGAAGAGCGCGTCGCAGCGCTGTTCGACCAGGGCGGCCAGCGTGGCGGCCGGGTCGAAGCGGCGGTGCAGCACGACGGTGGCGCGCAGCGCGAAGGACACCTGGAGGGCGGCGTATCCCCAGGTGTGGAAGAGCGGCGCGGCGATCATCACCCGGTCCCGGGTGTGCAGCGGGATGCGGTCGATGATCGAGACGAGCGGCCCGAAGCCGTTCGGCGTGGGGCGCCGGGCGCCCTTCGGGGCGCCGGTGGTGCCGGAGGTGAGCACGATGATCTGGCCGTTCCGCTCCGGCGGGCGCAGGTCGCCGGGGAGCGCGCCGGCCACCAGCTCCTCCCGGGCGCGCTCGTCGAGCCGGTGCACCTCGGCGGAGAGGCCGACCAGGTCGGCGAACTCGCTGTCGTGCACCAGCACCCGCAGCCGCTGCTCCTCCGCCACGGTGGCGAGCTGCGCGGCGGAGAGCCCGGTGTTGACGAGCACCGCGTCCGCGCCGAGCAGGATGGCGGCGACGATCGTCTCGATCAGCCCGTGGTGGTTGCGGCAGAGCACGCCGACCCGGTCCCCGGCCTGCACGCCGAGCACCGCCCGCATCGCCCGGGCCAGCCGCTCGGCCCGGTCCTGCAGCTCGGCGTACGTCAGCTCGGCGCCCCGCTCGTCGACCACCGCCGCCCGGTCGGGGTCGCGGGCGGCGGCCTGGCGCAGCTCGCCGGCGAGGCTCCAGCCCCACTTGCGCAGCGCGCCGAGCTGGGAGGCGACGCGGATCGGGCGGCCGGGGGCGAGCAGCCCACGCCGGGTCAGGGTGGCGACGACGAACGGCAGGTCCACGGAGCGGCCTCCTCGTGCGTTGCGCGGAGGGTCCTCGAATCAGCGGATCTGGACGCCGGAGACAGCCCTGGAGATGACCAGGCGCTGGATCTCCGAAGTGCCCTCGAAGATGGTGTAGATCTTGGCGTCGCGGTACCAGCGCTCGACCGGGTGGTCCCGCAGGAACCCGGCCCCGCCGAGCAGTTGCACGGCCTTCTCGGTCACGGAGACGGCCACCTCGCCGGCCTTCAGCTTGGACATCGAGCCCTCACCCGCCGTGAAGGGCCGGTTGTTGCGGCCCATCCAGGAGGCCCGCCAGACCAGCAGCCGGGCCGCGTCGATCTCCGTCCTCATGTCGGCCAGCGCGAACGCGACCGCCTGGTTCTCGATGATGGGCCGGCCGAACTGGACCCGGTCCTTCGCGTAGTCCAGCGCGTACTCGTAGGCGGCCCGGGCCACGCCCAGCGCCTGCGCGCCGACGGTGGGCCGGGAGAGTTCGAAGGTGCGCATCGCGGCCTGGCCCGAGGCGCGCTTGCCGGAGCGGGCCCGGTCGAGCCGTTCGCGCAGGGCGTCCCGGCCGCCGAGCAGGCAGCGCCCCGGCACGCGTACGTCATCGAGGAAGACGTCGGCGGTGTGCGACGCGCGCAGGCCCAGCTTGCGCAGCTTGCGGGTCGCGGTCAGCCCGGCGGTGCCCGGCGGTACGACGAACGCCGCCTGCCCCCGGGAACCGAGCGTCGGGTCGACCGAGGCGGTGACGACGTGCACCCCGGCGATCCCGCCGTTGGTGGCGTACGCCTTCTGCCCGCTCAGCACCCACTCGTCGGTGGCCTCGTCGTAGACCGCCCGGGTGCGCATCGCGCCGACGTCGGAGCCGGCCTCGGGCTCGGTGGTGCAGAACGCGGCGACGGCGGGCTCGTCGACGGTGCCGAAGCACTGCGGCACCCACTCCACCATCTGGTCCGGGGTGCCGGTGCCGTAGATGGCGGCCACCGCGAGGGAGGTGCCGAAGATGCCCAGCCCGATGCCGGCGTCACCCCAGAAGAGTTCCTCGCTGGCGATCGGGAGGGAGAGGCCGGTGGGGTCGGCCCAGCAGGTGGCGAGGAACTCGAAGCCGTACAGGCCGACCTTCGCCGCCTCCTGGATGATCGGCCAGGGAGTCTCCTCCCGGGCGTCCCACTCGGCCGCGGCCGGGCGCACGACCTCGGCGGCGAAGCCGTGCACCCAGTCGCGCAGATCCCGCTGTTCCTCGTTCAGGTCGAGCGAGAACTCGGCCATGTCAGGCCTTGGGGATGTCGAACAGGTTGGCGATGTTGGCGGCCAGACCCAGGTCGCCCTTGGCCTTGAGCTTGCCGGTCATGAACATCATGACGGGGTTGGCCCCACCGGAGACGATCTTCAGGAACTCGACCGGGCCCATGGTGAGGCTCAGCTTCGGGTCGTGCTGCGCGGTCTCGTTGACCGTGCACGCGCCGTCGGCGATGACGACCTCGTAGGTGTCGGTGCCACCGTCGGGGCGGCCGGTGATGTTCCAGTGGATGACCGCGTTGGTCGAGCCCGCCCGGTCGGCGCGGAAGAGCTGCGGCATCCGGCTGAAGACCTCGCCCAAGATCTTGCCGCGCAGGTCGCCGGACATGACCTCGGCGATCTTGTCGTCCGGGGTGGACTTGACCAGCTGGGCGAACTCCTTGGGGCCGACGTTCGCGAAGTTGGCCGGGTCGAAGTCAGTCATGGGTCTGCACCTTCCGGTATTGGCTACTCGTGCGTAACCCTACGCACGAGTAGGTATGCTCGCAAGGGTGTCCACCCCACCCACCTTCAAGCGCCTCCCACGTGCCGTACGCGAGCAGCAGATGCTCGACGCAGCCGTGAAAGCGTTCTCCCGCAGGGGGTTCCACGCGGCCAGCATGGACGAGATCGCCGAGGACGCCGGCATCTCCAAGCCGATGGTCTACGCCTACCTCGGCACCAAGGAGGAGCTCTTCGTCGCCTGCCTGCACCGGGAGGGCGCCCGGATGATGCAGGCCATCGCCGGGGCGGCCGCCCCCGAGCTGTCGGCCGACGAGCGACTCTGGCGCGGGCTGCGGGCGTTCTTCGGTTTCGTCGGGGCGCACCGGGACGGCTGGGCGGTGCTCTACCGGCAGGCCCGGGGCGAGCAGCCGTTCGCCGGCGAGCTGGCGGGCATGCGCGCCCGGCTGGTCGAGGTGGTCGCCGGGATGCTCGGCCACGCGCTGCGCGCCGAGGGGCGCGAGGTGGGCGAGACCGACCTGGAGGTCGTCGCGTACGCCCTGGTGGGGGCGACCGAGTCGCTGGCCGACTGGCTCGCCGACCACCCGGAGGCGGACCCGGAGAAGACCGCGACGCGGATGATGAACGTCGCGTGGCTCGGCGCCGGCAAACTCCTGCGCGGCGCCACCTGGCGGCCGCCCACCGCCTGACCTTCCGCCCGGGGAGACCGACCGACGGGCCCGCCGCCCTCGCGCGGTCCCATGCCCGGCTGGTGCCGCATCTCGCCGACGCCGACGACGCCGAAGCCCCGGCCGACGCCTCCGCCGACGCCCGGCCGACGCCGACGATGCCCGGCCGCCGCCGACGCCGAAGGCCCGGTCGGCGTCGGCGGCCGGGGCCGCGGGTGGGTCACCGTCGCAGCTCCGCCGGCTCCCGGGCGGGCGCGCCGACGGCCGCCCGGCGACGGCCCAGGAGCCAGCGGGTCAATTCCACCACCAGGGTCACCGTCAGCGCGAGACCGAGCCCGAGCAGCAGCCCCCGGATCGGGTCCTGCTCGAAGGCCAGCCCGCCGAGGTAACCGACCAGCGCCGAGTAGACCCCCCACGAGCCGGCGGCGAGCGCGTCGAAGGCGAGGAAGCGCCGCCGGGGGGAAGCGCGTCGCCCCCATGGTCATCGTGACGGCGGTCCGGCCACCGGGGACGTACCGGGCGACGGTGAGGATCAGCCCGCCCCGCGCCGCGATCCCGCGCCGCGCCCACTCGTAGGCGGTCCGTCGCCGGCCGCCGTCGGGCAGGCGGGCGAGGAGGCGTCCGCCGCCGTGCCGGCCGATGGCGTACGACACGTGGTCGCCGACCAGCGCGCCGGCCGCCGCGACCGCGATCACCGCCACCAGGTCGGGTTGCCCGGTCGCCGCGAACACGCCGGCGGTGATCACCGCCGTCTCGCTGGGCACCGCCGGGAAGAAGCCGTCGATCACCGCGATCGCGAAGAGCGCCAGGTAGACCCAGGGCGAGGACATCGTCTGGTGGAGCAGGTCGAGCACCGAATCCATGATCTCGATGCTGGTGCCGCCCGGCGGCCCCGCCATCGTCCGGTGGTCACCCGGTGCCTGCGACTTAAGTCGTGCCCGACCCCGAGAGGGATCCGGGTCGGGCACGACCGGCTTTCAGGGTCGGGCGCGGACCGGCGTCAGGGGTCGCGCGCACACCGGAGGCGGGTGGACGGCAACGGCCTCCGCCCGGCCTAGGCTCGGGGCGTGACCTCCCGAGCCGTCGCGCTCCGGCGCACCGTCGAGCGGTACGCCCCCGTGCTGCTCGCCGTCGTCGTCGCGGCGGGGGTCTGGGGGCGGCGACCGGCTCGCTCGGGGTGCGCTCGCCGCTGCCCGGGGTGCTGGTCCTCGCCGTCGCCGTCCTCGCGGGCTGGGCCGCCGCGACGGTACGCGCACGGCGCTGGCCGCTGTTCGTGACGGCCGCCGTCACGTGGCTGCTCCTGGCGGCCTGGCCGGTGGTGGCCGTCGCCTCCTGGCAGGCCGGACTCCGGCTGCGGGACCGTCGGCGGCTCGCCGGCTTCCTCGCCGGTGCCGCCCTGGTGGCGGTGGCGGGCGTGGTGATCGGTGTCGTGGTGGGTGGCGAGCGGCGGCTGACCACCGCCACGCCCGCCAACGCGCTGGCGATGTTCGCGTGGACGGTGCTGTTCCCGCTGGTCGTCGGGCTCTGGGTCCGGGCCCGCCGGGACACCCTGGCCGCCCTGCGGGACCGGGCCGAGCGGCTGGAGCGCGAGCAGGAGGCGCGGGCGGAGCGCGTCCGGGCCGAGGAGCGGGCCAGGATCGCCCGGGAGATGCACGACGTGGTGGCGCACCGGGTGTCGCTGATGGTGGTGCACGCCGGCGCGCTGGAGGTCACCGCCACCGATCCGGCGACGGTCGACACCGCGACCCTGATCCGGTCCACCGGACGGCAGGCCCTCACCGACCTGCGGGAGGTGCTCGGCGTGCTGCGCCAGCCCACGCCCGCCGGCGAGCCGGCCACCACCGCCGCCGCCGGGCTGGCCGGCGTCGCCGACCTGGTCCGGGAGTCCCGCGCCGTCGGGCTGCGGGTCGACCGGCAGGACGAGGGGACGCCCCGGCCCGTTTCCGCCACCGTCGGCCGGACGGTGTACCGGGTGGTCCAGGAGGCACTGACGAACGTCCGTAAGCACGCGCCGGACGCGGACACCACCGTCCGGCTGCGGTACCTCCCGGGCGGGTTGGAGATCAGCGTCCGCACCGGCCCGTCGGCGGGCGGCCCAGCCCTGCCCGGAGCGGACGGTCGGCCGGCGGGCGGTGCGGCCCTGCCCGGAGCGGGACTCGGGCTGATCGGCCTCCGGGAGCGGGTGGAACTGCTGGGCGGGCGGCTGGAGGCCGGCCTCCGCGACGGCGGCTTCCTGGTCCGGGCGTTGATCCCGGTGGAGGAGGCGACATGATCCGGGTCCTGGTGGTCGACGACGAGCAGCTGGTCCGTGCCGGGCTGCGGCTGATCCTGGAGGCGGCACCCGACCTCACCGTGGTCGGCGAGGCGGCCGACGGCGCGGCGGCGCTGGCCGAGACCCGCCGGTTGCGTCCCGACGTGGTGTTGCTGGACGTCCGGATGCCGGGCACCGACGGGCTGACCGCCGCCCCGCAGGTGGTCGCCACCGGGGCGAAGGTCGTCATGCTGACCACCTTCGACCGAGACGAGTACGTGCACCGGGCGCTGCGGGCGGGCGCGGTCGGCTTCCTGCTGAAGGACACGCCGCCCCGGGAACTCGCCGCCGCCGTGCGGACCGTGGCCGCCGGAAACGCCATGCTGGCCCCGACGGTCACCCGGCGGCTGATCGACTCCTTCGCCGAGCGCGGCCCGGCCCGGCGGGACGCCGCGCGGCAGCGGCTGGGCCACCTCACGGACCGGGAGTTGGAGATCGTCCGGGAGGTGGGCCGGGGGTTGGGCAACGCCGACATCGCCCGCCGGCTGACGATGAGCGAGGCGACGGTCAAGACGCACGTGAGCAGGGCTCTCGCGAAGCTCCAGCTCGCCAACCGGGTGCAGCTCGCGATCCTGGTCCACGACGCCGACCTCCTCTGACGGCCCGGCCACGACGTCGCCACCGCCTGCCTGGCCACGGCATAGCCGCCGTCTGCCTGGTCACGGCGTCCTCGGCGCCCGCCCCGCCACGACGTCCGGTCGTCCCGGTGCCCGGTGCCCGGCCACGACGGGACGGAGGGGTCCGCCGTCCCGGCTCCCGCACCGGTGGAACGTCACGGTTGTCTCCCGCCCGCCGTGACAGCCATGTTGTTCCACTCGTCGGCCGCGCCGTGGTGGAACAGCCCGTCGATGGGCGGCGGCGAGCGGTGGGCGCGGCGGCGGTGAGCGGTGGGCGCGGCGGCGAGCGGTGAGCGGTGGGCGCGGCGGCGAGCGGTGAGCGGTGGGCGCGGCGGCGCGCGGGGTGGTCGGCGCGTGGGGCTGGGCCCGGACGGACGTGGGCGGGCCAGAGGTGGGTGGGGCGCGGTCAGTGGGGGGTGCGGCGGTGGGCGCGGTGGCGGAGCCAGCGGACGGACTCCAGCACCAGCGTCACCGCCACCGACATACCCACCGCGGCCAGGATGCCTCTGACCGGGTCGCGTTCGAAGGCCAGCCCGCCGAAGTAGCCGAGCAGGGCGGAGTAGAGCGCCCAGCTCACCGCCGCGATCGAGTCGAACAGCAGGAACGAGCGGAGCGGGTAGCGGACCGCGCCCATGGTGAGGGTCACCGCCGTGCGACCGCCGGGGATGTACCGGGCGGTGGTGAGGATCAGACCGCCGCGCCGGTGCACCGCCTGGCGGGCCCACTCCGAGCCGGCCCGCCGCCGGCTGTCCTCGGGAAACCGGGCGAGCCGATGCGCGCCGCCGCCGCGCCCGATGGCGTACGAGATGTGGTCGCCGACGCAGGCGCCGAATGCGGCGGCGACGATCACCGCCACCAGGTTGGGGCTGCCGTCGGTGGCGAGCACGGCGGCGGTGATCACGGCGGTCTCGCCGGGCACCGCCGGGAAGAACGCGTCGACCGCGGTGAGCCCGAACAGCAGCAGGTACACCCACGGGGAGCTGACCAGCTGCCGGAGCAGGTCGAGCGCGGACTCCATGCCCCCATGCTGGCCGGGCCCGGCGCGCCGGGTGGCCGAGTCGCCGGATCACCCTGCTCGACGACGCATTCAAGATCCGCGAGCGGCGGCACGCTCACCCGTTGCCGGCCGCGATCACCGCGTCAGGCGGTGGCGACCAGGGCCGGCGGGGCGAGCAGCGGGCCGTGCGGGACCTTGTCCCCGGCGGTGGGGCCGTGCGAGGTGAGCACCACCGGGGCGGCCAGTTCCCGGGCCACCGCCGACGGCCAGTCGACGGGCGGGTCGTCGTACACCGGGCGGGAGCGCAGCAGGCGGGCGGTGAGCACGGACTGCCGGTCCAGGTCGCCGGGCGGGCCCGGGGTGAGCCGGTCGGTGGAGTCGTAGCGGCGGCAGATCCGCAGCCCGGGGCCGGCGAGGTCGAGGTGGGTCAACGCCAGGCCGTCGACGCCTCCGGCCGCGGCGAGGGCGTACCGGTGGGCGACCGCGTCGAAGTGGCCGAACCGGAACCGGCCCTGCCACGGGTTCGTCGGGTTGTGCGGGTCGGTCCACGGCAGGGCCGGGTCCTCGGTCACCAGCGGCCCCGGCCCGTGCCGGGTGGTGGTCACGCGCAGCACCCCGAGCCGCGTCGCCGTGCCCGCCTGGCCCGCCTCGGCGAGCAGGCTGTCGGCGTTGGCGAACGTGGTGGTGCTCCACGTCGTGTACGGGTGGAAGCCGTGCCACTCGTCGAGCAGCACCCCCTGCGCGCCCTCGAAGACGCACGTCCCGGCGCGCAGCGCCCCGCCCAGCCAGCCCCGGTCCACGATCGCCACCCGCCCGGCGAACCCGGTGAACGCGGGCAGGCAGTCCTCGACGGGCGGCGCGTCCAGCGGCCCCAGCTCGGCGGTCAGCCGGTCCCGCAGGGCGGTCAGCCGGCGGCGCAGCAGCGCCGGGGTGCGGCAGTCGGCCACCCGGGGCGCCTCGTCGGGGTGGGCGAGACCGTACGCGACGGCCTCGCCCACCCCCAGCCCGCAGGAGCCGTGCCGGTCGGCTCCCCGGGCGATCTCCCGGGCCCGGTTGGCGGCCCGGTGGTACGGGGTGGCGAGCAGCGCCTCCCCGTCCACGGTCAGCCGGTCGAGTGCGTCGGGCACCCCGACCGAGGCGAGGTGGTCGGCCTCGGCGGCCAGCGCCAGCGGGTCCACCACCACGTGCCGGGACAGGTGCGTACGCACCCCGGGGTGGAAGGTGCCCGCGCCGAACTGGGCGAAGGTGTGGTGCCGCCCGTCGCGCAGCACCACGTTGTGCGCCGCCTGCGCGCCCCCGTTGAAGCGGACCACGGTGTGCACGGGCCGGGTGGCGCAGAGCCAGTCCACGACCGTGCCCTTGCCGGCGTCGCCGTAGCCGAGGTCGACCACCGTCACGTGTCTCACAGCCGGGTGACCCCGCCGTCGGTGTCCCGGAAGGCCGGCAGCGCCGACACCTCGGCGCGCCGCCCCCGGCCGAGCCGGGCCAGCGCCTTCGACACCGTCCCGGTGGCGCCCGAACCGGCCCGGTCGAGGTCGCGCAGGCCCTCGTCCAGGTCGATGGCCTGCTCGCCGAGGCCGATGGTGAGCGCGATGGTCTCGCAGACCGCGTCGAGGTCGTCCAGCACGACGGCGTTCTGCCCGAGCAGGCCCCGCCAGAAGTCGAGCACCTTGGCGTTGCCGGCGTAGTGGCTGCCGGCGGGGAGGAGATAGTAGGTGTCCCAGCGGCGGGTCACCTCGTCGACCACCTGCCGCAGCGGCACGTCCTCGGCCAGGTCGTCGCCGATCAGGCGGGCCACCTCCCGGGCCTTCACCTGCGGGTAGGCCAGCTCGTCGCCGATGATGAACAGGTAGCCGCGCCGGCCGCGCTTCTCCCAGCAGTCGGTGACCGTGTGCCGGGCCATGAAGTACATGGCCAGCTCGTACGACTCGGTCATCTGCCCGCCGCCACCGCCCTCCAGCACGATCCGGCCGAGGTCGTCGTCCATGCGGTTGTCGGACTCGAACTGGCCGACCTGCAACGGCACCCGGTCGCAGGTGGCGTCGCCGATCGCGCCGAACATGATCTGCGGGTCGCGGGCGTAGCCCTGCCGCTGGAGCAGCCCGAGCAGCTGCGGCAGCTTGGTCTGGAGGACGCGCGGCACGCTGCGCATCGAGCCGGTCACGTCGAACAGCACGGCGATGGCCGTCGACTGCGGGTGCTCGTCGGAGTCGCGGCTCTCCCGCGTCGCGTCGCGGGGGTCGAGCGCGGGGTGCACCGTGCGCGCCCCGCTGTCGCTGTAGGAGAACGCGCTCTTGCCGGTGGCCCGGCGGTAGCGGTCGGCGGCGTCGTACACGTCGGTGGACCAGATTCCACTGCCCATGGCAGCCTCCTCAGGGGTTCAGGGTGAAGGGTCGGAAGGTGCGCGGCCCGTAGAGCCGCTCCAGCACCTCGTCGAGTTCGCGGAGCAGGCGCCAGGCGTCGCCGGGCCGGGCGTTCAGGGCGGGCCGCAGGCAGCCCTGGGCGAAGGCGAGCAGCTCGCGCGGCGCGCGCGGGCCCATCAGCCAGGTCATGCAGCGGGTGGCCATCGCGATGTCGGTGCCCGGCCCGCACGGGCGCTTCGCGACGACCTCGGCCGGATACCAGTCCTCGTGGCCGGGCACGAGCGCCGGGACGGCGCCACCGTCGACGACGGAGAAGCACCAGTCGACCAGCACCACGCCGTGCCCGTCGGGCTCGATCAGCACGTGCGGCGGCAGCACCGCGCCGTGCACCACGCCCGCCCGGTGGGCCAGGCCGAGCGCGACCAGCAGCCGCCGCCACATCCAGGCCGCGTCCCGGGCGTCCAACCCGTCCGGGTACGCGCGCCGCACCTCGGTGAGGTCGTGCAGGCCGGGCGCGGTGGCGAGTACGGTGACCCGCCGCTCGGCGCCGGTGTCGGGGTCCCGGTGCCGGAACTCCTCCACCAGCCGGGGCACGTAGGGCAGGTAGCGCGGGTCGCCGCGTTCGGCGAGGGCGCGCAGGGCGTGCGCCTCCCGCGCCATCAGGTCGTTGTCGGTGGGCCGCCGGGGCAGCTTGAGCAGCCGGTCCGCCCCGACGTCGTAGAGGTCGGCCAGGTCGCCGGAGTGCGCCGGCGCGCCGAGGCGGTAGCCGCCGAGGACGGTGACCCGTCGGGCCCGCCAGCGGGTGGTGACCCGGACGAACGCCTCGGTGGCCTCGGCGCGTACGGCCGAATCGGCGGGCACCCGGTCGGGGTGCAGGGCCGCGACCAGCTCGCGGTAGCGCCGGGCCGGCTCGTCGGCGCCGAACAGGTCGGCGTCGGTGCGGGCCGCCGCGACCAGGCGGATCGCCTCGGTGGTCCTCACCGCACCGTCTCCTCGCGGGCGGGGCGCAGCAGCGCCGGGTGCAGCAGCCGGGCGTCGCCGGCCCGGTAGAGCCTGGCGCGGGGGCCGCCCCGGGCCCCGCCGCGCTCGGTGCTGGCGCCGGTGCTCTCCACGAAGCCCGGCACCGAGAGCACCTTGCGGTGGAAGTTGCCGGCGTGCAGCGGGTGCCCCCAGACCGTCTCGTAGACGGCGCGCAGCTCGCTGATGGTGAACTCGGGGGCGAGGAAGCGGGTGGCGAGCGGGGTGTATTCCAGCTTGGACCGGGCCCGCTCCAGCCCGTCGGCGATGATCCGGTCGTGGTCGAAGGCGAGCTGCCGGCTGCTCAGGGCGGTCACCGGCAGCCAGACCGCCTCGTCGGCGTCGGTGCCGGCGGCCGCGTCCGGCAGGTCGGGCGCGAACGCGAGGTGGGCGACCGAGACGACGCGCATCCGCGGGTCGCGGTCGACGCCGCCGTAGCTGGCCAACTGCTCCAGGTGTACGCGACGCAGCCCCTCACCGCCGAGCCCGGTCTCCTCGGCCAGCTCCCGCCGGGCGCCGGCGGTCAGGTCCTCGTCGGGGCGGACGAAGCCGCCGGGCAGCGCCCAGTGCCCCGCGAAGGGCGGCTCGCCGCGCCGGATGAGCAGCAGGTGGAGCGCGCCGTCGCGGATGGTCAGCGCCACCACGTCGACGGTGACCGCGACCGCCGGATAGGCCCGGGGGTCGTACGCGGCCAGGAAGTCCTGCTCGTCCACGGCGTCCCTCTCATCTTGAGAACATCTCGATGTGAGAACAACCTAGCGCATGCGGTCGCCCCTGCCAACCCCGGGCGGCGCGGGTGCGACGCGGCCGGGGGTTGGCAGGGGCGGTCAGCGCACGAGGCCCACCAGGTGCGGGCGACCGCGCAGGTCGTGCAGGGCGAACCCGCCGCCCGGCAGCAGGCCGAAGCTCACCGTGCTCGGCAGCGGCACCGGCAGCTTGAACGCCACCTCGACGGTGTAGGCGTCCGGCAGCCGGTTCTCCAGCGCGGCCAGGCACCGCGCCTTGCTCCACATCCCGTGCGCGATGGGCCGGGGGAAGCCGAACAGCCGGGCCCCCAGTCGGGAGGTGTGGATCGGGTTGTGGTCGCCGGAGACCCGCGCGTAGTGCGTACCGACGCGGGGCTCGACCCGCCAGTGGGCCGAGCCGGCCGGCGCCGGGGGTCGCTCGCCCCGGTCGCGCCCTCCGTCGCCGCCGGGCCTGCGCTCCCGGCCGAGGTACGTCGAGACGCCGCGCCAGACCTCCTCCCCGCCGACCGAGCCGACCAGCACCACGTCGACCTGCCGCCCCCGGTCGTGCGGGCGCAGGTTCTCCGCGTACGTGGTGAAGTCGAGGGTCTCGTCGGCCGTGACCGGGCGGTGCACGGTGATCCGGTTGCCCACGTGCACCACGCCGGTCAGCGGGATCGGGAACCCCGGCGCGGTCATCAGGCGCAGGGCCAGCGGGAAGCCCATGACGTGCGGGAACGTGGCGGGCAGCCGGTCGGTCAGCCGGAACCCACAGACCCGGTCGTAGTCCGCCAGGTGCGCCCGGTCGACGGCGACCCCGCCGACGGCCAGCTCGGCCGCCGGGGCGCCGGCCGCCGCCGGTCGCCCGCCGAGGCCGGGCAGCGCGCCGAGCAGCGCCCGCCGGTAGAGCGCCCCGGCCGCCGGCATCCGGGCCAGCTCGACGCGCTCCCGGGCGACCGCCCCGGCGTGCCCGGCCAGGTCCTGCGTCGCCTCGACCGAGGAGGCGTGCCCGGAGAGGTCGTGCGTCTCCGCCAGGCTCAGGTCGTGGTCGGCCGGCCCCGGCCGGCGGATCGCGGCCAGCGTCTCCTCCGACAGCCGCTCCGTGGGGCCGTCGATCAGCTCGTGCACCGACAGGTCCTCGGCCGGGCCCTCCGCCGGTTCCCTCCGCCCGGCCATCACGCCCCCAGCAGGCTCTGGCCGCAGACCCGGACGACGTTGCCGCTGACCGCGCCGGAGGCCGGCCACGCCAGCCAGCCGATGGTCTCGGCGACGTCCACCGGCAGCCCGCCCTGGGACATGCTGTTCATCCGCCGGCCCGCCTCGCGCAGCATCAGCGGGATGCGCGCGGTCAGCCGGGTCTCGATGAACCCGGGGGCGACGGCGTTCACGCTGATCTGCCGTTCGCGCAGGACGGGGGCGAGCGAGTCGACCAGCCCGATCACGCCCGCCTTGCTGGTGGCGTAGTTGGTCTGGCCCCGGTTGCCGGCGATGCCGGCGATGGAGGAGACGGAGACGATCCGCCCGCCGGCCGGGATCAGCTCCCGCTCCAGCAGCACGTCGTTGATCCGCTCCTGGCTGGAGAGGTTGACGTCGAGCACGGAGTCCCAGCGGTCGGCGTCCATCCGGCCGAGGGTCTTGTCCCGGGTGATGCCGGCGTTGTGCACGACCACGTCGACCCGCCCGTGCCGGCCGGCGAGGTGCTCCGCGAGCCGGTTCGGGGCGTCGGGGGCGGTGAGGTCGAGCTGGACGGCCGTCCCGCCGATCTCGTTGGCGACCGCCGCCAGCGCGTCTCCGGCCGCCGGGATGTCCAGCGCGACGACGCGCGCGCCGTCGCGGGCCAGCACCCGGGCCAGCGCCGCGCCGATGCCCCGGGCCGCCCCGGTGACCAGGACGACCTGCCCGTCCAGCGGGCGGTCCCAGTCGGTCGGCGGCTCGGCCCTGCCGGCGCCGACCCGGACGACCTGCCCGGAGACGTACGCGGACCGGCCGGAGAGCAGGAACCGGAGGGTGGCCTCCAGGCTGGTCGACGTGCCGGCGTCGGGCTCCTTCGTGACGTACACGAGCTGGGCGGTGACACCGCGGCCGAACTCCTTGCCGATGCTGCGGGTCAGCCCCTCCAGGGCCCGCTGGGCGGTGGCCTCCCGGGGCGAGCCGCCCTCGGCGGGCGGGGTGCCGAGCACGACCACCCGGCCGCTGGGCAGCACCGAGCGGGCGTGCGGGTGGAAGAAGTCGTACAGCTGGCGCAGCTCGGTGGAGTCGCTGATGCCGGTCGCGTCGTAGACCAGGGCGGCGAAGCGCTCGGTGGGCTCCACGGCGGCGGGGTCCCGCAGCTCGACCCCGGCGGCGGTCAGGATCTTGCCGACCTGCGCGGCGAGCCGACCACCGGTCGCGGCGCCGAGCAGGACGGGCCCGGGGGCGAGGGGGTCGCCGGGGGTGTGCCGGCGCAGTCGCGGCGGGTCGGGCAGCCCGAGGCGCTTGACCAGCGCGCGACCGGCCCCCGATCGGACGAAGCTCGCGTACCTGTCGGTCATAGGCGTAGCCTACTGGCGAGTAGGTTGAGGGCAAGCCCTTCGAGGAGGCGGGATCGTGCAGAGCATCCGGCGGGTGGCGGTCATCGGTGGCAACCGCATCCCCTTCGCCCGGTCCAACTCGCGGTACGCGAGCGCGTCCAACGCGGACATGCTGGGCGCGGCGCTGGACGGGCTGGTCGCCCGGTTCGGCCTGGCCGGCCAGCGGGTCGGCGAGGTGGTCGCCGGCGCGGTGCTCAAGCACGCCAAGGACTTCAACCTGACCCGCGAGGTGGTGCTCGGCTCGAAGCTCGACCCGCACACCCCCGCGTACGACATCCAGCAGGCCTGCGGCACCGGGCTGGAGGCCGCCATCCTGGTCGCCAACAAGATCGCCCTCGGGCAGATCGACGTCGGCATCGCCGGCGGCGTGGACACCACCTCCGACGCCCCGCTCGCGGTCAACGAGGACATGCGCCGCACGCTGCTCAGGCTGAACAGCGCCCGCACCCTCGGCGAGCGGCTGAGGGCCGCCGCGAAGCTGCGCCCCACCCAGCCGTTCCGGCCGGAGATCCCGCGCAACGCCGAGCCGCGCACCGGGCTGTCGATGGGGGAGCACGCCGCCCGCACGGCGCTGCGCTGGCAGGTCGACCGGCAGGCGCAGGACGAGCTGGCGCTGCGCTCGCACCAGCGGCTCGCCGCCGCGTACGACCGGGGGTTCTTCGACGACCTGCTGACGCCCTACCTCGGGCTCACCCGCGACCAGAACCTGCGCGCGGACACCAGCCCGGAGAAGCTCGCGTCGCTGCGGCCGGTCTTCGGCGCGAAGGGCCCGGACGCCGAGCGGGCGACGATGACGGCCGGCAACTCCTCGCCGCTGACCGACGGCGCCTCCACGGTGCTGCTGGCCAGCGAGGAGTGGGCCAGCGAGCACCACCTGCCCGTGCTGGCCTGGTTCTCCTGGTCGGAGACCGCCGCCGTCGACTTCGTGCACGGCGACGAGGGGCTGCTGATGGCCCCCGCGTACGCGGTGCCCCGGATGCTGGCCCGGGCCGGGCTGACGCTTCAGGACTTCGACTACTACGAGATCCACGAGGCGTTCGCCTCGCAGGTGCTGGCCACCCTGGCCGCCTGGGAGTCGCCCGAGTTCTGCAAGGACCGGCTCGGGCTGGACGCCCCCCTCGGCGCGATCGACCGGGAGAAGTTGAACGTCAACGGCTCGTCGCTGGCCGCCGGGCACCCGTTCGCGGCAACGGGCGGCCGGATCGTGGCGACCCTGGCGAAGCTGCTCGCCGAGAAGGGGAGCGGGCGGGGGTTGATCTCGATCTGCGCGGCCGGCGGCCAGGGCGTGACGGCGATCCTGGAGCGCTGAGCGCCCGCCCCGCCGGGGTGGCCGCTGTGCGGCGCGCGCCGCCGGCCGGCGTGACTGTGCAGATCCGCACCTGGACGCGGTGCCGGTCGGGTGGCCTAACCTGAGTCGCCCCCCGTTCCACTGTCGACCGGAGGATCCCGCCGGTGTCTGCCAACCCGACGTCCGTGCCCGACCCCAAGGCCCACCCCGCGCCGCCCCTCCCGGCCCCGTTCGGCCCGGCGCCGGCCGGGGGCGTCGGGATCGGCCGGACGGCCCAGGTGGTCACCGGGCTGGTGCTGCTCGTGCCGGCGGCCGTCGCCCTGCTCTGGTCGTACGTGCTCCCGTCGGTCAGCACGCTGGTGGAGAGCTTCCGGCGGGGCAACGGGCTGGGCGGGCCGACCGAGTCCGTCGGCGGCGACAACTACGCGCAGGTGATCGAGCGGGGGTTCCTCGGCGACCTGGGCCACGCGCTGCTCCTCGCCCTCGTGCCGCTGCTGCTCGCGCTGCTCGTCGCCCCGCTGCTCGCGCTCGTCGCACAGCGTGCCGGCCGGGTGCCCCGGCTGGTGACCCGGGCGCTGCTGGCCCTGCCGCTGGCCGCCTACGCCCCGCTCGCCGTCGGGGTGGCGTGGACGATGGACCGGTTCGAGGCCGACCGGGACGCCTGGACGCAGGCGCCCACGCTGACCGCCGCGCGCGCCGTGGCGCTGCTGACGGCCGGGCTGGTGGTCGCGGTCGGTGCCACCGTCTTCCTCGCCGCGCTGCGCCGTGGCCCCGGCGGCGGCCGCTCCGGCCCGGCGGTCCTGGCCGTCGGCGGCGTGCTCGGGCTGGCCGTCGTCGCGGTGACCGTACAGTCCTGGTCCCTCCAGTGGCCCGTCCTCGGCGGGCGGGAAGACCAGGTCGCCCCCCTGGTGCGGATCGTCCGGGAGAGCGTGGCCTGGCTCCAGTTCGGCGTCGGCGCCGCGGGCAACGTGCTGCTGCTCGCCCTGCTGGCGGTGCTCGGCGTTCTCGCCGTCGTCCTGCTCCTGGTCACCCGGACGAGGATCGCCTTCACCGGGTGGCGCGACCGCCCGGCCGGCGCCCCGACGGGCACTCCGACGGGCGCTCCTGCGGGCGCTCCGACGGGCACTCCGGCCGGTGCCCCGACGGGCGCTCCTGCGGGCGCTCCGACGGGCGTCCCGGCCGGTGCGCGCAACCCGGTCGCGCTCGGCCTGTTGGCGGTGGGGCTGCTGGCGTTCCTCGGCGTGCTCGCCTACGTGCTGGCGCCGTGGCTGCGGGCGCTCCCCGCCGAGGCGGCGCTCCTGCCCTCCGGCGTCTCCACCGGCCAGGTCCAGGTCAACACCTGGCTGCCGCCGCTGATCCCGGCGGTGGTCGGGGTGGGCGTCGCCGCCCTGGCCGGCTTCGGCATCGGCGGCCTGCGCCCACTGGGCCGGGCCAGTGAGCTGCTCCTGCTGCCGTTCGCGCCCTGGCTCTTCGTCGGCGACGGTCCGCTCGCCATCGCCCATTTCGCCCGGGCCCGGGAGGCCGACCAGCTCAACACCTTCGTCGGGCTGATCCCGCCAGGCTGGCTCTGCATCCCCGCGCTCGTGGTGTTCACCCTTCTCTTCCGGGGCCAGCGGGAACGCTGGGAGGCCGGCGGCGGGTTCGGGTCGACCATGCTCCTGCCAGCCCTGCCGATGCTGGCCGGCGCCGGGCTGCTGAGCTGGCTGGTCGGCGCGCAGAGCTGGCTGTGGCCGCAACTGGTCGTCGCGGACGTCCGGCACGCGCCGGCGGCGAACCTGGTCCTCCTGCGGCTCGCGGAGACCTTCGGCGACCCGGAGGCCACACGGGGGCTCGTCGCCCAGGTGCTGCCGCTGCCGATGCTGCTGTTGTTCCTGGCCGCGTTCGTGGCGTTGCAGCTGCTCTACCTGGACCGGCTCGTGATCGGGGCGGGACGGTCGACGGGGGACGGGCCCCGCTGATCCCCGGGACTGTGGCGGGCACTGACGGGCCGTCCCGTACCTTCGTCCTGAGGGCGGTCGGTCGACCGGTCGCCGCGCCGCGCGGCATGCCGGGGCGACGACGCTCCGCCCACCCCGCCCTGCCGAGAGCCGTGGCACGTCGCGGGTCTTCGGCGAAGGCCCGCGGGAGGGGCGTGCAAGACTGAGGTACGTGACGACGATCCCCAACGTGCTCGCCAACCGGTACGCCTCGCCCGAGCTGGTCGCCCTCTGGTCACCCGAGCAGAAGATCCGGATGGAACGGCAGCTCTGGCTCGCCGTGCTCCGGGCGCAGCGGGACCTCGGCGTGCCCGTCCCGGACGGCGTGGTCGAGGCGTACGAGCGGGTGCTCGACCAGGTCGACCTCGCCTCGATCGCCGAGCGGGAGCGGGTCACCCGGCACGACGTGAAGGCCCGGATCGAGGAGTTCAGCGCGCTCGCCGGGCACGAGCACGTGCACAAGGGGATGACCTCCCGCGACCTCACCGAGAACGTCGAGCAGCTCCAGGTGCGGGCCTCGCTGGAGCTGGTCCGGGACCGGGTGGTCGCCACCCTGGCCCGGCTGTCCCGGTTGGCCGTCGAGCACTCGGGCCTCGTCATGACCGGCCGCTCGCACAACGTCGCCGCGCAGGCCACCACGCTGGGGAAGCGCTTCGCGTCGGCCGCGGAGGAGCTGCTGATCGCGTACGAGCGGCTGGACGACCTGATCAACTGGTACCCGCTGCGCGGCATCAAGGGCCCGGTGGGCACCGCCGCCGACCAGTTGGACCTCTTCGACGGCGACGCCGACAAGGTGGCCGAGCTGGAGCGCCGGGTGGCCGAGCACCTCGGCTTCTCCCGGGTGCTCGACAGCGTCGGCCAGGTCTACCCGCGCTCGATCGACCTGGCGGTGCTCTCCGCGCTGGCGCAGATCGCCGCCGCGCCGTCCTCGCTGGCCACGACGATCCGGCTGATGGTGGGCCAGGAGCTGGCGACCGAGGGCTTCAAGCCGGGCCAGGTCGGCTCCAGCGCGATGCCGCACAAGATGAACACCCGGTCCAGCGAGCGGGTCAACGGCTTCGCGGTGATCATCCGGGGCTACCTGTCGATGGTCGGCGAGCTGGCCGGCGACCAGTGGAACGAGGGGGACGTCTCCTGCTCGGTGGTCCGCCGGGTCGCGCTGCCGGACGCGTTCTTCGCCGCCGACGGGCTGTTCCAGACGTTCCTCACCGTGCTGGACGAGTTCGGCGCGTACCCGGCGGTGGTCAACCGGGAGCTGGAGCGCTTCCTGCCGTTCCTGGCCACCACCAAGATCCTGGTGGCGGCGGTCCGGCGCGGCGTCGGGCGCGAGGTCGCCCACGAGGTGATCAAGGAGCACGCGGTCGCCGTCGCGCTCGCCATGCGCGAGAAGGGCGCCTCCGAGAACGACCTCTTCGACCGCCTCGCGGCGGACGGCCGCCTGGGCCTGACCCGGAGCGAGATCGACGCGCTCGTCGCCGACCGCACCGCCTTCGTCGGCGCCGCCCCGGCCCAGGTCGAGGCGGTCACCCGCCGAGTAGCCGCCGTGGTCGAAGCCCACCCCAAGGCCGCCACCTACACCCCACCCCCCATCCTCTAACCCCCCCCACCCCCAACCCCAACCCCCAGGGGGCCAGGGGGGCCGGTGGGTCAGGAGTCGCGGGTGGGGGTTTCGGCCGCGGTGCGGAGGGTGGGGGCGCTCGCCGGCTCGGCGATGCCGCCCGGGGAGTCGGCGAAGGCGGGGTCGTGGGCGGTCTCCGCGGCGACCAGCGGCTGGTCGGGCGGCATGACGTCGGGCACCTTGGGCACCACGATCACCGCCGTGCCGTACGCGCAGATCTCCATCCACATCTCGCCGCAGTCGCGGCTGTCGAAGCGCATGCCCACCACGGCGTTCGCGCCGAGGCGGCGGGCCTCCTCGCCGAGCCGGGCCACCGAGTCGGTACGCCACCGGGTCAGGTTGTCCGGCGCCATCGGGTCGTACGCGCCACCGCGCAGGTTCTTGACCCCCTCGCGGTACGGGTTCCGCGTCCTGGCCATCGACGACACCACTTCGCCGAGGATCTGGCGGATCTCGTACCCGGGTAGTTGCTCCGTCGTCACGACCAGCACGTTTCCGATGCTGTCAGGGCGACCCCGCACCCGATCGCGAGCCTTGTTCACCTGATCGGATGCTGCAAAACGGCGCGGCGCGGACGGCCGGCGCGTGGCCGGCCATCCGCGCCGCCCGGGCGCTAACCGTCAGACACCGGCCACCGAGGTGATCCAGGCCCGGTTGTACGCGACACTGCCGTAGTTCTGGATGCTGTAGCCGTCGGCGGTCGAGGCGACGCCGACCTGGCGGCCGTTGTAGAACTGCGGGCCGCCCGAGTCGCCCCGCCACGCGTTGCCGTTGATCCGCGTGCTCCGGATCGCCTGGCCGCCGTACGCGTCGGTGGCGCTGTTGCTGGTCACCTGGACGCTCGCGGTCTTCAGCTGGCTGGAGGCGGAGCAGCCGCTGTAGCAGGTCATGCCCCAGCCGTAGATCGAGTTGGTGGAGCCGATCGGCGGGTTGCTGCTGGCCAGCGTGACGTACGAGGTGCTCACCGAGCTGGACAGGCGCATCAGGGCCAGGTCGTAGCGGCTGTAGGTGGCGCTCACCGTGCGGGTGACCCCGCCGGAGGAGCGGTAGACGCTGCCGACCCGGACGGACATGCTGCCGCCGAGGCAGTGCCGGGCGGTGAGCACCCACTCCGGCGCGATGATCGTGCCGGAGCAGGTGAACGATCCGTTGCTGAACACCGCGGCGGCCCACGGGGCGGACGAGACGGTCCCGCCACCGATGATGGGCTGCGGGCCCGCCGGGGCGGCGAGGGCGCCGGAGCTGGCGCCGAGCAGGCCGGCCGCTGCGGTGGCCAGCACCGCGATCATGGATCGGATGCGCATGGGGGCTCCTTCGGGGATGGGCCCGGGGTCACCGGGTCGAGCTGCCGGCCGCGGTCGGGGTGGCCGGCGGCCGGGCACGTCCAATCGACGTACGACGATGTACGGTAGGGCTCCTGAGATGTCGTTCACAAGAGTTTCATCGAATCCCATCGATGGGAGTGGTGGTCCGCCGGTCGATGGCGGCGGGCGTCCCGGCGGCCGGAGTGGGGCGAAACGGGCTGGTCGGCAACGGAAACGCATCGGGATCGCAACGAACCCGTATCGGTCCGCGGCCTCCGCGCCGGGAACGCCGACCACCGCCTGAACTGCGTCCGGCCGGTGCGTCCAGGGCCGTATCTGCCAGGTAGGCTGGCTGCGCTCGCCCGTTGTGGGTAGGCACCCAACTGCGTACACAGTCAGGAGTGCCCAGTGCCTCGCGTCGTCGTCGACGTCATGCTCAAGCCCGAGATCCTCGATCCGCAGGGCCAGGCCGTCGCAAACGCGCTGCCCCGGCTCGGCGTCAGCGACGTCGCCTCGGTTCGGATCGGCAGGCGGATCGAGATCGAGTTCACCGGTGAACCGGACCTGGACCGGGCCCGGGAGATCGCCGACAAACTGCTCGCCAACCCGGTCATCGAGGACTTCACCGTCCGCCTGGTCGAGGCCGACGAGACCGCGGACGCCCGCTCGTGACCGCCCGGGTCGGTGTGGTCACGTTCCCCGGCTCGCTGGACGACGGGGACGCGGCCCGGGCCGTCCGCATCGCGGGCGCCGAACCGGTCCGTCTCTGGCACGGTGACCCGCGGCTGCACGGGGTGGACGCCGTCGTCCTGCCCGGCGGCTTCTCCTACGGCGACTACCTGCGCTGCGGGGCCATCGCCCGGTTCGCCCCGGTGATGGAGACGATCGTGGACGCGGCCCGGGGCGGCCTGCCGGTGCTCGGCATCTGCAACGGCTTCCAGATCCTCTGCGAGGCCCACCTGCTGCCCGGGGCCCTCACCCGCAACCAGCACCTGCACTTCCGCAACCGGGACCAGGTCCTGCGCATCGAGTCGGTCGGCACCGCGTGGACGAACGCGTTCCAGCCCGGCCAGGAGGCGCTGATCCCGGTCAAGAACGGCGAGGGCTGCTACGTCGCCGACACCGCGACGCTCGACCAGCTCGAAGCCGAGGGCCGGGTGGTCGCCCGCTACGTCGGCGGCAACCCCAACGGGTCGCAGCGCGACATCGCCGCGATCACGAACCCCGCCGGCAACGTGGTCGGCATCATGCCGCACCCCGAGCACGCCGTGGAGGCGCTCACCGGCCCCTCCCTGGACGGCCTCGGCTTCTTCACCTCGGTGCTCAAGCACCTGGTGGGGGCGCCCGCGTGAGCGCGAGGAGTGAGCCGGGTCCGCGAGCCCCGCAGTCGCGAACGACGTGCGGGGCGGTGACCGTGCGCGGCGGCATCATCGGTCGGCTCACCCGCCCGCACGGCGGCCCTGAGCGCAGCGAGGAGAGGTCATGACCAGCCATCCGGACGAGGTACGGGAGACCCCGGAGGCCTTCCCGGCCGGCCCGGCGCAGCCGGTGGGCGCGGCCGCCGTCGCGCCGCCGGCCGCGCCCACCGGGCCGGCGACGGCCGACTGGGCGGCCGGCCTGGACACCGTGCCGCACGCCGTGGACACCCCCGGTGAGCTGCAGCCGTACGCCGAGCTGGGGCTCCGCGACGACGAGTACGACCGGATCCGGCACATCCTCGGCCGTCGGCCCACCCAGGCCGAGCTGGCCATGTACTCGATCATGTGGAGCGAGCACTGCTCCTACAAGTCGAGCAAGGTGCACCTGCGCCAGTTCGGGGAGAAGGCCCCGCCGAGCGACCGGCTGCTCGCCGGCATCGGCGAGAACGCCGGCGTGGTGCAGGTCTCCGACGAGCTGGCGGTGACCTTCAAGGTCGAGTCGCACAACCACCCCAGCTTCGTCGAGCCCTACCAGGGCGCGGCCACCGGCGTCGGCGGCATCGTCCGGGACATCCTGGCCATGGGCGCCCGCCCGGTCGCCGTGATGGACCCGCTGCGCTTCGGCGCGGCCGACCACCCCGACACCGCCCGGGTGCTGCCCGGCGTCGTCGCCGGCGTGGGCGGCTACGGCAACTGCCTCGGCCTGCCGAACATCGGCGGCGAGGTCGTGTTCGACCCCTGCTACCAGGGCAACCCCCTGGTCAACGCGCTCTGCCTCGGCGTGCTGCCGGTCAACCGCCTGCAGAACAAGGCCGCCGCCGGCCCGGGCAACGTCGTGGTGCTGATGGGCGCCAAGACCGGCCGGGACGGCATCGGCGGCGTGTCGGTGCTGGCGAGCGCCACCTTCGACGAGGGCAGCGAGCAGCGCCGCCCGTCGGTGCAGGTGGGCGACCCGTTCATGGAGAAGCTGCTCATCGAGGCCTGCCTGGAGCTCTACGACGCCCAGCTCGTCGTCGGCATCCAGGACCTCGGCGGCGCCGGCCTGACCTGCGCGCTGACCGAGACCGCCGCGGCGGCCGGCACCGGCATGCGGGTGTGGCTGGAGCGGGTGCCGCTGCGCGAGCCCTCGATGGAGCCGCACGAGATCCTGGCCAGCGAGTCGCAGGAGCGGATGCTGCTGGTGGTCGAGCCGGAGAAGCTCGACGCCGTGCTCAAGACCGCCGAGAAGTGGGGCGTCTGGGCCACCGCGATCGGCGAGGTCACCCCGCCGGCCCCCGACGGCCAGCCGGGCCGGGTGGTGATCACCTGGCGGGACCAGCTCGTGGTCGACGTGCCGCCGGGCTCGCTGGTCGACGACGGCCCGGTCTACGCCCGCCCGATGCGCGAGCCGGCCGACCTGATCCTGCTCCAGGCCGACCGCGCGGAGACGCTGCCCCGGCCAGCCGACCCGGAGGCGCTGCGCGAGACCGTGCTGCGCATGATCGCGTCGCCGAACCTGACCGACAAGACCTGGGTCACCGAGCAGTACGACCGGTACGTGCTGGGCAACACCGTGCTCGCCCAGCCCGAGGACTCCGGCGTGATCCGGATCGACGAGCGGACCGGGCTCGGCGTGGCGCTGTCGGTGGACGGCAACGGCCGGTACGCCCGCCTCGACCCGTACCACGGCACGAGGCTCGCGCTGGCCGAGGCGTACCGGAACGTCGCCGTCACCGGCGCGAAGCCGATCGCCGTCACCAACTGCCTGAACTTCGGCTCGCCGGAGGACCCGGGCGTGATGTGGCAGTTCGCCGAGGCCGTCCGTGGCCTGGCCGACGGCTGCGCCGAGCTGGGCATCCCGGTGACCGGCGGCAACGTCAGCTTCTACAACCAGACCGGCGCGGCGGCCATCCACCCCACCCCGGTGGTCGGCGTGCTCGGCGTGCTCGACGACGTCGCCAACCGGGTGCCGATGGGCTTCGTGCCGCGCCCCGGCGGCGACCACGACCAGCTCTTCCTGCTCGGCGAGACGCACGTGGAGCTCTCCGGCTCGGAGTGGGCGTGGGTCACCCACGAGCACCTCGGCGGCGTACCCCCGCAGGTCGACCTGGCCCACGAGCGGCGGCTGGCGGACCTGCTGGCGGAGGCCGCCCGGGTCGGGCACCTCAGCTCCGCGCACGACCTCTCCGACGGCGGCCTCGCGCAGGGTCTGGTCGAGTCCAGCCTGCGGCGCGGGGTCGGCGCCCGGATCGCGGTGCCGGAGCGGTTCGCCAGCGGCTCGATGCCGTTCGTCTACCTGTTCAGCGAGTCCGCGGGGCGGGTCCTGGTCTCGGTGCCGCGTGGCCACGAGAAGGCGTTCACCGCCCTGTGCGCCGAGCGCGGGGTGCCGTTCGAGCTGATCGGCGTCACCGACCCGGCCGGCGGCGCGCTGGAGGTGCACGGACAGTTCCGGATCGGCCTGGACGAGCTGCGCGCCGCGCACACCGCGACGCTGCCGCGCCTCTTCGGGGGCTCGGAGGTCGTCCAGGTGCCCGCGCCGGCAGCCGGCGTGGCCGGTGCGGTCGAGGCCGTGCCGCTGCCCGACGCCGAGCGGGCCGAGGTGGCGCCGGTGGACCCGGCGGACGTCGCGTCCGAGCCGATCGCGTCGGCCGGGCCGGTCCCGTCGACCGGTGCCGTGGCGCCGGTGGAGGCCGCGGTCCCCGCTCCCGGGGAGCCGGCCGCCGACGGCCCGACCGGGTCCGACGCCGCGTCCGACCCCGACTCCGGTGACACCGAGCAGCCCTCCGCGCCCGATAAGCGCTGAGGCGTTGGCCGCGGCCGTCTACGCCCAACCCGGATCCGGCGCCCGGTTCGACTGGGGGCTGACGGGAGCGGCTGAGCTCGGCCGGGTCTGCGCGGTGCTGGTGGTGGTGGACGTGCTCTCGTTCACCACCGCCGTGGAGGTCGCCGTCGGGCGCGGCATGCGGGTGCACCCGTTCCCGTGGGGGGAGCAGGCGGCCGACTACGCGCGACGGGTCGGCGCGGTCGCCGCGGTGGGCCGCCGGCAGACGTCGCCGGAGCACCCGTGGTCGCTCTCGCCGGCGGCGCTGAGCACCGCGCCGGTCGTCGCCGACCTCGTGTTGCCGTCGCCCAACGGCTCGGCGATCAGCGCCGCGGCCAGCGCCACCGGCCTGCCGGTGGTCGCGGCCTGCCTGCGCAACGCGCGCGCCGTCGGGCGCTGGCTGCGCCGTCACGGGTACGGCTCGACGGACGCCCCGATCGGCGTGGTCGCCTCGGGCGAGCGCTGGCCGGACGGTTCGCTGCGCCCCGCCGTGGAGGACCAGCTCGGGGCGGCCAGCGTGCTGGACGCCCTCTCCGGGGTGACCGGCGGTCTCTCCGTGGAGGCGGCCATGGCGCTCGCCGCGCTCGCCAGCACCCCCGACGTTCCCGCCGCGGTACGCGGCAGCGTGTCCGGCCGTGAGCTGGTCGAGGGCGGCTTCGCCCAGGACGTCGAGATCGCCGTCCGGGTCGGCGTCTCCGACGTGGTCCCGGTGCTGCGCCAGGGCGTCTTCTCCGCCGCCTGACGGTTCGCCGGCTCGCGCCCTGCCGCCGACTCGCGTCCTGCCGCTGACTCGCGCCCTGCCACCCCGCTCGCCGCTTGCGCCCTGCCGCCCGCCGGGTCTGTGCGGTGTGCCGCCCGGCGTCCGTTCACCCGCGTCCGCCGGACTGCCGTCGCCTCGGCAGACGGACTGACGGTGTGGTGCGCCACAACGGCGAGGGCCGCCCGGAATCCCGGGCGGCCCTCGCCGCGCTGCTGTCGTCGTCGGGCCTGCGCCCGTGCGGTCAGTCGTCCAGCCAGTCCAGCCGGCGGCCGCCCCGGTCCTGCTGCGGCGGGCCGTCCGGGCGACCACGCCCGGCCTGCGGGTCGTCGTAGCCGCCGCCCTGCTGGCCGTAGCCGCCACGGTCGTAGCCACCACGGTCGTCGTATCCGCCGCGCTGCTGCGGAGGCTCCTGGCCGTAGCCGCCCCGCTGGCCGTAGCCACCCTGGTCGTACGCGGTGGGCTGGTCGTAGCCGCCCTGGCCGTAGCCGCCGGGCTGCTGCGGGGGCTCCTGGCCGTAGCCGCCCTGCTGGCCGTAGCCGGGGTCGTCGTAGCCGCCGCGCTGCTGCGGGGGTTCCTGGCCGTAGCCGCCCTGCTGGTCGTAGCCGCCGCGCTGGTCGTAGCCGCCGGTCGGCTCCCCGCCCCGCCCGTACGGCGCGGACTCGGACCGGCCGTAGCCCTGGCCCTGCTCCGGCTGGTATACGCCCGTCGCGTAGGGGTCGGCCGGGGCCGGGTACTGGGTGGACTCGCCGGTGTAGCGGCCGGTCGGCTCGTCGTAGCGGTCGCCGTAGCCCCGCCCGCCCCCGGCCCCCGCCGAGAAGCCGCCGGCACCAGCGGCACCAGCGGCACCCGCCGCGCTGGCCGGAGCGCCGTAGTCGTGGCCGCCGTAGCCGCCGCCCGAGGCGGGGGCGTTGCCGTAGCCACCGCCGGAGGACGGCGCGTTGCCGTAGCCACCGGCGCCGTAGCCGCCCGAGCCGGCCGGCTCGTCGTCGTAGCCGTTGCCGGCCCAGCCCTGCCCGGCGCCTGCCGCGCCGTAGGGCTGCGGGGGCGCGCCGTACGGGTCCGGCGGCACGTCGTCGACCACGGGGCGGTGCAGCATCGTCGGTGCGTCGCTGAGCGAGGTGCCGCCGACCATCGTCGGGTCCGGCCCGGCGCCGGCCCGGTTGACCACCCGGGTCTGGTCGTCCGCGCCCGCGCCCCGGTACGCCCCGCGCGCCGCCGGGACCGCGCCCCCCGCGGCGGCGCCCGCCGGGGCGTCGTCGCCGCCCTCGTCGCCGTTGTCCTTGCGTCGCATCCAGAGCAGCACGATGGTGCCGACACCCGCAGCGACGAGCAGGCCGCCGAGCAGGATGATCAGCCAGGAGCCCATGCCGCCGGAGTCCTCGTTGCTGGCGTTGGCCGCCGCGCCCGGGCTCGCCTCGGTTTCCTCCCCGGGGGTCTCGTCGAGGGCCTCGTCCGTGGGGAGGGGCTCGTCGGTGGCCGAGGGGGTGGCGCTCGGGGTCGTCTCGACCTTGATCGCCAGGGCGATGCGCTGGCCGGTGATGCTCTGGCCCGCGCTCGCGTCGAATGCCTTGGTGGCGTACACCTCACCGACGCTGGCGCCGATGGCGAGCCGGCCCGGCGCGATCGGCTTCTCGGTGGTGCCGGTGAAGCGGTAGTTGCCGCTGTCGTCGCTGACCGTGTCCCGCTTGTTGCCGGCGCCGTCCTGGAGCATCACCACGGCGTTCGGCACGGCCTTGCCGTTCGCCTGGGCGACCACCTTGCCGGAGACCGACCGGACGGTCTGCGTCTGCGACGGGCTCGGCTCCGCCTCACGGCCCCTGACGGTCAGGTTGAACGAGGCGCCGCCGGAGCCCGAGACGTTGACGGTGACCTGCTGCCGGTCGACGCCCGGAGCGTTGTTGGCCGCCCGCAGCCGAACCTCCGGCGACGCTGTTTCTCCGAAGTTCAGCTCGACCTGCCCGCAACCCCGGACGCACTCGACCCCCTGCGGCAGACCCGCGAGGCTGAGGTTGACCGACCTTTCGGTGGGGCTCGTCGGAGTGATCGAGACGGTGACCGACGTCTCGTTACCCGCCTGCACCGTGGCAGAGTTCGGGGACACCTTGACGTCGGCGGCCAGGGCTGGTGTGGCGGGGACAGCGAGCAGAGCGCCGACAACCAGCGCCACGACCACACCGGCCCGCTGCTTCCAGGCACGTCGGTGTGTTGACACGTCCACCGCCTTCCGGACTGACTTCCCTCGGCCGGCGGGGCGCCGGGCCGGGGATCATCACGGTACGAATACGCCGTCGGCAACTATGCCTTGTCTGACCGGATCGGCGCGACCCAGGGCCAGCGTGTGACTCACTGCGTTCGAGTCGTATCGTCCCGTCGTGTCCTCTCCGCACATAAAGTCCGCCGCGGTCGCGGCGGCGTTGTCGGCGCTCGACGAGGGGCGTACGCCCGAACGGCCGGTCCTCCGAGAGGCGGTCCGTGCCCTGTTGACCGTCCTCGCGGAGCGCGCCCCCGGCCGATCGGTGGAGGTGCGTGTCCCACCTTACGGCGCAGTTCAGTGCATCCCCGGGCCTCGACACACCCGCGGCACCCCGCCGAACGTCGTGGAGATGGATCCGGCGACCTGGCTGGCGGTGGCGACCGGGCGGCTCGACTGGGCCGAGGCGATCACCCAGGGTCGCGTGCGGGTGAGCGGAATCCGGGCGGACCTCTCCGAGCACCTGCCCCTCTAGCTGCGGCGACGCGCGACCGGCCGGTGACGCTCGGGAGCCATATCGTGACTTTCTGTGTCGACGGGGATTCGCGTACACTGTCAGGCGACGACAGTGGTCCCGGCCGAGGAGCGCGAATCCCGCCCCCCGCGTGGTTCGCCAGGCCGGTCCAGACCAGCATGAGGGAGCGCAGGTGCCCCGAGGCGACGGCCGGCTGAGCCACGACCTTGATCCCCAACGACCAGGCCCCCAGGACGCGTGTGGCGTCTTCGGTGTTTGGGCGCCCGGGGAGGAGGTCGCCAACCTCACCTACTTCGGGCTATACGCCCTCCAGCACCGTGGCCAGGAGGCCGCCGGCATCGCGGTCAGCGACGGCTCCGGCGTCGTGGTCTACAAGGACCTCGGCCTGGTCGCCCAGGTCTTCGACGAGCCGACCCTGGCCAGTCTGCGCGGGCACGTGGCGATCGGCCACGCCCGCTACTCCACCACCGGCGGTTCGACCTGGGAGAATGCCCAGCCGACCATCCGGTCCACCAGCTCCGGCACCACGATCGCGCTGGCGCACAACGGCAACCTGGTCAACACGGCCGACCTCCAGCGCGAGGTGACCGAGCGGGGCCTGGCCGCCGACGGCTCGACCAACGACACCTCCCTGGTGACGATGCTGCTGGCCAGTCGCCCCGACCTGTCGGTGGAGGCGGCCGCGCTGGAGGTGCTGCCGCAGCTGCGCGGCGCGTTCAGCTTCGTCTTCATGGACGAGTCGACCCTCTACGCGGCCCGCGACCCGCACGGCGTACGCCCGCTGGTGCTGGGCCGCCTGGAGCGCGGTTGGGTGGTGGCGAGCGAGACCGCCGCCCTGGACATCGTCGGCGCGAGCGTGGTCCGCGAGGTCGAGCCCGGCGAGCTGATCGCGATCGACGAGGACGGCCTGCGTTCCAGCCGGTTCGCCGCCCCGGAGCCCAAGGGCTGCCTCTTCGAGTACGTCTACATCGCCCGTCCGGACGCCACGATCGCCGGCCGCAACGTGCACGCGGCCCGGGTGCAGATCGGCCGTCAGTTGGCCAAGGAGCACCCGGTCGAGGCCGACCTGGTCATCCCGGTGCCGGAGTCCGGCACCCCGGCCGCCATCGGCTACGCCGAGGAGTCCGGGATCACCTACGGCGCCGGCCTGATGAAGAACCCGTACGTCGGGCGGACCTTCATCCAGCCGTCGCAGACCCTGCGCCAGCTCGGCATCCGGCTCAAGCTCAATCCGCTGCGGGAGAACGTCCGGGGCAAGCGGCTGGTCGTGGTCGACGACTCGATCGTGCGCGGCAACACGCAGCGGGCGATCGTGCGGATGCTGCGCGAGGCCGGCGCGCTGGAGGTGCACGTGCGCATCTCCTCGCCGCCGGTCCGCTGGCCCTGCTTCTACGGCATCGACTTCGCCACCCGCGCCGAGTTGCTGGCCAACGGGCTGGACAACGAGGGCATCCGGCGGTCGATCGGCGCGGACACGCTGGGCTATGTCTCGCTTCCGGGTCTGATCGCCGCCACCGAGCAGCCGAAGACCCGGCTGTGCCGCGCGTGCTTCGACGGGGAATACCCGATCGACCTGCCCGCCGGCAACCTGATCGGCAAGCACGTGCTCGAGGGGGTGGGCCGGCGCGTCACCGCGGCGCCCGACGCCCCCGAGCACACCACCCCTCCGCTCGTCGCCACTCCGGGCGGCGCGACCACACACCGCCCGTAGCACCACCCGGCGCGGCCGGTCACCGCCGGCGCGGCGCCAGAACCACAAAGGGGAGAACCGTGACGCACGTGTCCGAGCGCAGCGGCGCAGGAAGCAGCCCGACCGGCGCCGGCGGCGACCGTCAGCCCTGGACGGCCGGCACCGGCCGGCCGGCGCGCAAGAGGTCGGTCTCGTACGCGGACGCCGGGGTCTCGATCGAGGCGGGCGACCGGGCGGTCGAGCTGCTGAAGTCGAAGGTGAAGCAGACCCGGCGCCCGGAGGTGATGGGCGACCTGGGTGGCTTCGCCGGGCTGTTCCGGCTGGACACGAAGAAGTACAAGAACCCCATCCTGGCCTCGTCCACCGACGGCGTCGGCACCAAGCTGGTGATCGCGCAGCAGATGGACATCCACGACACGGTGGGCATCGACCTCGTCGCGATGGTCGTCGACGACCTGGTCGCCTGCGGCGCCGAGCCGCTCTTCCTGCTCGACTACATCGCCACCGGCGAGGTCGTGCCGGACAAGGTCGCCGAGATCGGCGCCGGCATCGCCGACGGCTGCCGGTACGCGGGCTGCGCCCTGCTGGGCGGCGAGACCGCCGAGCACCCCGGCGTGCTCCGCCCGGACGAGTACGACATCTCCGCCACCGGCGTCGGCGTGGTGGAGGAGGCCGACATCCTCAGCCCGGAGCGGGTCGAGGTGGGCGACGTGGTGATCGCGATGCGCTCCTCCGGCCTGCACTCCAACGGCTACTCCCTGGTCCGGCACGTGCTGCTGGGCGCCGGCCGGATGCGGCTCGACGTGGTGATCGACGACTTCGGCCGGCAGCGCACCCTCGGCGAGGAACTGCTCACCCCGACCAAGATCTACGCGCAGGACTGCCTCAAGCTGATCGCCGAGGCCGAGGTGCGCTCCATCGCCCACGTCACGGGCGGCGGCATCCCCGGTAACCTCGTGCGGGTGCTTCCCGAGCACGTCGACGCGGTGGTCAACCGGTCCACCTGGAAGCCGCAGCCGATCTTCGACCTGATCCAGACCAAGGGGCGGATCGAGGACCCGGAGATGGAGGCGACGTTCAACATGGGCGTCGGCATGTTCGCGATCGTCTCCGCCGAGGACGCGGACCGCGCGCTGGCCACGCTGACCGGCCGCGGCGTCGACGCGTGGCAGGCCGGCGAGATCATCGAGGGCTCCGGCAACGTGCAGATGATCGGGCAGCACACCCGGGGATGATGATCGCGCCCCGGTGACCGTACGGGCACCTGATCAGGGCTTCACCCGAGTGGCCGTCGCCGCCTAGCCTGAGGGGCACCCTCAACGCTGTCGGGGCAACCCCCTCACCGGGGCCCCGACAGCCCTTCAGGCGCGGAGGAGGGCAATGGCTGCTCGGGGACAGTCGTTCAGCGGGATGCGCGGCCTGGCCGCCGTCCCCTCGTACGTCGTGATGCAGCCGACCACCCTGTGCAACCTGGACTGCGCCTACTGCTACCTGCCGTTCCGGGCGGTCGACCGGCGGATGCCGGTGCCGGTGGCCGAGGCGGTGGCCGCGTCGGTCAACCCGTGGGCGGCGGCGGGCCGCTTCTCCGTGGTGTGGCACGGCGGGGAGCCGCTCGCCACCGGCCGGGAGCATCTCGCCGCGCTGATCGCGCCCTTCGGGCCCGAGGTCGAGCACCACGTGCAGACCAACGCCACGCTGATCGACGACGCGTGGTGCGCGTTCTTCACCGAGCACCGGGTGCGGGTGAGCGTGAGCGTGGACGGCCCGCGGGAGCGCAACGGCGACCGGGTCACCCGGGCCGGCGGGCCGGCGTACGACCGGATCGTGCGCGGGGTGGCGGCGCTGCGCCGGCACGGGCTGCCGTTCTCGGCGCTGGCGGTGGTGGGCCGCCCGGAGCCGGGCCTCGCCACCGAGCTGTACGACTACTTTCTCGGCCTGGGGTGTGACGTGCTCGGCGTCAACATCGAGGAGACCGAGGGGGTCAACCTCCGCGACAACTCCCACGACGCCCGGGCGGTGACCGCGTTCTGGGCGGAGCTGGTGGCGGCCTGGCGCCGGGAGCCCCGGATCCACCTGCGCGAGGTCGAGTGGTCGTTGCGGTACGCCGCCGCCGTGCTGGACGGCACCGCCGACGACGTGCTGCCCCGGCGGCTGGACCCGATCCCGACCGTCGGCCACGACGGCTCGGTGACGGTGCTCTCGCCCGAGCTGGCCGGCTTCACCGACGTCCGGTACGGCGACTTCAGCAGCGGCAACGTGCTGACCACGCCGCTGGCCGACATCCTCGCCCACGCGGGCCGGACGCCCTGGGTCGGTGAGTTCCTCGCCGGTGTCGAGGCGTGCCGCTCGTCCTGCCCCTACTTCGGTTTCTGCGGCGGCGGCCACGCCGCCAACCGCTACTTCGAGCTGGGGCGTTTCGACGGTACGGAGACCGCGCACTGCCGCAACAGCAAGATCCACCTACTGGAGGGAGTGTTGGAGCATGCCCGAGACCACCAGTCACCGGCAGCCTGAGCGTGGGGTGGACGCCGCCACGGGCCAGGTTGCCGATCGGGTGCGGGAAGCCGCGCCGGGACTCAGCGCTCTGCTCCACGAGGCCGAGGCCGCGCGGCGGCTACGGGCGGAGGTGGCGGGCGGCGACGGCGCGAGCGCCGTCTGCGCCTGGAACCACTTCGAGAACATCCCGACGTTCTACAACTGGAACAACCGGCCCCGCTGAGGCGGGCCACACCGGGATCAGGGACCTGCCGAGCAGCCGGAGTCGCCTCCGGGACGGCATGGTCCCTGATCGTCGGTGTTGGCGCCGCTTCGGATGGGCACATGCGTGAGCACGCGGGGGATTACCGCGTGCTCAGCTGCGACCGGAGGTCAGCGGGTCGGACGTACCCAGGGATCCGGGTCTTCGTCCGCGTGATCCTCATCATCGTCGTCGACATACTCTTTGTAGTCGTCGTCGAAGTTGTGCTCAGACTTACCAGCACCCGCCAACTCGCGCTGCAAGGCGGTGAGGTCGGTGTTCGGGGAGTGGTACTTCAACTCCCGCGCCACCTTCGTCTGCTTGGCCTTAGCACGGCCGCGCCCCATGGCTCGACCCCCTCGCACAGAATGCGGGGCAGCCCGAAGGCGGGCCCCGATGACGTCAGGCATCTCTCGTAGCTCTTACGGTACATGGGGATGCCATCGTTCGGCACCTCGGGTTACCGTCGACCGGTGCCGCGCGTCGCGGTCATCCAGCCGTCACCGATTGTACCGGGTAAGGAGCGGTGCCGGGAGCGCCCGTGACACCGGACAAAGCCCGACGAAATCAGCTTAACGGCGCGCTTCGGTGCGGCGGCGCCGGAGGCGGAACCGGGCCGGCTCCGCCTCCGTGACGCTCATCGCAGGTGGATCGTGCGCAGCCGGCCGACATCGGCCATCCGCCGCTCCGCCAGCCGGTCGGCCGCCACCGCCGGGGGCACGCCCTCGGCGTCGGCGAGCTGGAGGATCTCCCGGGTGGTGTCGTAGATCCGGGTCGCGCGCAGCTTGGCCCGCTCGAAGTTGAAGCCCTCGATCTCGTCGGCCACCTGGATCACGCCGCCGGCGTTCACCACGTAGTCCGGGGCGTAGAGGATGCCGCGGTCGGCCAGCAGCTTCTCGATGCCCGAGTGGGCGAGCTGGTTGTTCGCCGCACCGGCGACCACCTTGGCGCGCAGCGCCGGCACCGTGTCGTCGTTGAGCGCGCCGCCGAGCGCGCACGGGGCGTACACGTCGATGTCGGCGGCGACCAGCGCGGCGGCGTCGTCGACGAGCGCGACCTGCGGGTGGGTGCTGCGCGCCCACTCCAGGGCCTTCGGGTTGACGTCGGTCGCCACCACCTCGGCGCCGTCGCCGAGCAGGTGGCCGACCAGGTACTTGCCGACCTTGCCCAGGCCGGCCACGCCGACCCGCCTGCCGGCCAGGGTCGGGGTGCCCCAGACGTGCTCGACGGCGGCCCGCATGCCCTGGAACACGCCCCAGGAGGTCAGGACCGAGGAGTCGCCGGCGCCGCCGTGCTCGACGCTGCGGCCGGTGACGTACGACGTCTCCCGGGCGATCACGTCCATGTCGGCCACGTAGGTGCCGACGTCGCAGGCGGTGTAGTAACGCCCGGCGAGGGACTCCACGAAGCGGCCGTAGGCGCGCAGCAGCGCCTCGCTCTTGATCCGCTCGGGGTCACCCCAGATGACCGCCTTGCCGCCGCCGAGGTCCAGCCCGGCCAGGGCGTTCTTGTACGCCATGCCCCGGGACAGGTCGAGCACGTCGGCGAGGGCGGCCTCCTCGCTCGCGTACGGGTAGAACCGGGTGCCGCCGAGCGCGGGGCCGAGCGCGGTGGAGTAGATCCCGATGATCGCCTTCAGGCCGGACTGCTTGTCCTGGCAGAACACGACCTGTTCGTGGCCCGTGGATCCCGGGTCGTCGTTGCTGGCGAATACGCCCATGAGTAGCTCCTGGTGTGGGGGGGTGCGGCCTTGTGGGACGCGGACCTGTGGACGCCGGCGGGATGCTGCCGGTGCCGCTGAGCCTAGTATCGGCCGACGCCGTCCGACCGCCCACGGCGCGCGTGATCGCGGCGCCGACGACGGTCGGGTTCCGATTCGTGGGAGGATCGCGCCGTGCCGTCGCTCTTCGCTTCTTACCTGCGCGTGTACGAGCCCCTGACCGCTTTCGACCGGGACCGCCAGACGTACTGGCGCCGCTACGTCGAGCAGGGGCGGGCGGTGGCCCCCGTGGAGGGGCCCGGCCGGCAACGGACGTCCGTGATCGAGGCGCTCGGCGCGGGCTGGACGCGGCTGCCCGACCTGCCGGACGAGGCGTACGTGCTGGAGGCCGACGACACGCTGTTGGTCTGCCCGTGGAACCTGCGCATCCGGGTGGCCGAGGCGGCGCTGAGCGCGCGTGACGGCGTGCCGCCGGTGCTGGCCGACGCGTTCGTGCCGCCGGTGCTCGCCGGGCAGGCCAAGGCGGTGGTGGAGGACTGGCGCAGCGGGGCCCGCGTGCTGGAGCACGGCGTGCCCCGGCTGCACGAGCAGATCGCGACGTGGGGTGTGCCGCTGCGCTGGTTCGTGCTCTTCGACCCGGAGGAGCGGCACCACGTGACCCGTCCGGGCCGGCGGGCGCTGCGCTTCCGGACGGAGATCTCGAAGGCGCGGCGCCGGTCGTCGCGGGCACTGTCGGTGCTGCGCAAGTCGGTCGGCGACGCGCCGATCACGGAGGCGGTCGAGGAGGCCGCCCGCTGGCTGGAGGAGTTCCACCCCCGCTCGATGGTGGAGCTGGACTACGGCGGCCTGGTCGACCTGCTCTCCGACGAGACGCTGGCCGCCGACGACTCGCCCGAGCTGGTGGCGAGCGGGCTCGCCGGGCTGTCCCGGGGCGAGGCCGAGGAGGCCTCGGCGGCGTACGACAAGTTGGTCGCGCGGTGGCGCGCGGTGCAGCTGCTGGAACGGTGCAACTGAGAACAATTCGCCCAGGCGGGGCCGCGAAGGCGAGGCGTCCTCGTAGTTGACGCATCACGAACCGTGATCATGAGTCCGAATAAGGTACTTTCTGCCGTGTAAAAGTCGCATAAATCGGGCATGGTTCATCCGTCCGTCTAGGGACGTTCGGCCGTTCGGCCCATGTCGGACATCGGGGACTAGCCGGACCATGGGAGACGCGTCGACCGGCGGGACCCCGGCCGATGTCTATACATGTGGAGGAGTGACCGATGGCATCGCGAACGCACGAACCAGAGCCGCTACTCACGCCGGCCGAGGTGGCGTCGATGTTCCGTGTCGACCCGAAGACGGTGACCCGGTGGGCCAAGGCTGGCAAGCTCAGCGCCATCCGCACCCTGGGGGGCCACCGCCGGTACCGCGAGTCGGAGGTCAGAGCCCTGCTACAGGGGCAGATCCCGCAGCAGCGCCAGGGGGACTGACGGCCGGAAGGCAACGGGTGTGCACGAAGGGCGGCGGACACGGTCCGCCGCCCTTCGTCGTGTCGGGGCCCGGCGGGTCGGCGCCCGCGGCCGGACCGGTTGCGCATGCCGGCCGCACAGGCGCCCCGGCCGCCGCGCGGCGACGGCGGGAGCAGCGGCGACGGCAGGGGGCGGGGCGTGGGTCAGTCGCCGCCCGAGGGCCGGCCGTGGGTCAGTCGCCGCCTGAGGGCCGGCCGGCGAGCGAGACCCGGATGCCGACCGTGCCGCCCTCGCCCCGGCGCAACCGGCTGCCGAGCAGGCTGAGCCGCCCGATCATCCGGTACTTCCGCTTGATCAGATCGCGGACCCGTCGGGTGTCGGCCGGGCCGCAGAGCGTCGCGTGGGCGGGCACCGCCTCGCCGTGCGGGCGGCCCCGGACGTCGCACGGCGCGACCGTGACGTCTCCGCTGCGCCGGATCCGCTTCACCTTGCCGGAATCCGCCGCCGACCACACCGCCAGCGCGTCGCCGTCGCGGACCGCCCAGACGGGCGTCGGCACCGCCCGCCCGTCCTTGCGGAACGTCGTCAGCAGGATGTATTTCTCCGCGGCGAGGCGGTCCAGTGTGGCCACCCCGCCAGGATACGGCCGCCGCGGCTGACTGACCGGCCGGATAGCGTGAAGCCGTGACGGTGGAACCACGGATCGGTGACGTCTTCGGCGAGATGCTGCGCGACGCGCTCGCCGTCGCCACCGGCATCGGCCCCCGGCCGCTGGCCGGCGGGCGGCTGCCGAGGCCGGTCATCGAGATCATCGAGCGGGACGACGGGCTGATCAACGGCGCGCCCGCCGCGCACTACCTGGACGGCCCGGCCGACTGGCAGCCGTACGACCACCGGGCGGTGGACCGGGTCGAGGGCGCCACCCTGGACGTCGGGGTCGGGGCGGGCCGGATCGCGCTGCTGCTCCAGGAACGGGGCGTGCCGGTCACCGGGCTGGACACCTCGGCCGGCGCGCTGGCCGTCTGCCGCCGCCGGGGCGTACGCGAGCTGGTGCACGGGACCGTCGACTCGCACGTCGCCGACGGCCGGCGCTACGACACGTTCCTGCTGCTCGGCAACAACGTCGGGCTGCTGGAGGGGCGGGAGCGTGCCCCGGCCCTGCTGGCGGCGCTCGCCGCGCTGGCCCGGCCGGGCGCGCGGGTCATCGCGCAGGGCACCGACCCGTACGGCACCCGGGACCCGCTGCACACGGGCTACCACGAGCGCAACCGGCGCCGGGGCCGGCTCGGCGGGCAGCTCCGGCTCCGCCTGCGCTACCGGGAGCTGGGCACCGAGTGGTTCGACTACCTGGTCTGCTCGCCCGACGAACTCGCCGAGCTGGTCCGGGGCACCGCCTGGCGGCTGACCGACGTGGACGATCACGACGCCCCGTACTACCTGGCCACCCTGCGCCTGGCCGGCTGACGCCCGGGGCCCGCAGCGCGGCGGCACCCCGGACGACCTGCGTACGCCTCAGACCTGGACAGTCGGGGTGAGCTGCTCGGGCGGGAGGCCGCCGTCACCGTCGACCACCTCGTCCGGGGTGCCGTCCTCGTCGAGGTCGACCATCGTGACGTCCACCTTGCCGTCGTGGTCGGTGTCGAACTGGAACAGGTCGGGCCTGCCGTCCCCGTCGGTGTCGGCCACCCAGACGTCGGTGCGGCCGTCGTTGTTGGTGTCCGCGCGCAGCAGGTCGACCCGCTCGTCCCCGCGGGTCTCCACCGTCTCCGCCGCGCCCGCACTGTCCACGGTCTCCGGTGCCTGGCTCATCTCGGTTCGTCCTTCCCTCGGTTGACGGCCGTCGTACCCGATCCGCGCCGCCCCCACGCATGCCGGGGCGAGCGTCGCTGCATAGGGTCGGCCCATGAGCGAGTGGAGCGGGTGGCGGAGCGCGGGTCAACCCCGGGTCGCCGCCGGAGGCAGGGAGGCGTCATGAGCGACCGCTTTGTCGTCGTCGGGGCCGGCACGATGGGGCTCGGCATCGCGTACGTGGCGGCCGGGGCCGGGCACGCCGTCGAGCTGGTCGAGGTGGACCGGGCCCGGGGCGCCGCAGCCGTGGACCGGCTCGGTGAGCTGTGGGACAGGGCGGTGGGGCGCGGCAAGCTGACCGCCGACCAGGCCGCGACGAACCGGGGGCGGGTGACGCTGCGGGCCGCGCTCGCCGAGGTCGCGCAGGAGCCGGCCGTGGTGGTGGAGGCCGTGCCGGAGCGGCCGGACCTCAAGCGGGCGGTGCTGCGCGAGGCCGAGGCGCTGCGTCCGGCGCTGCTGGGCAGCAACACGTCCAGCATCTCGATCGCCGAGCTGGCCGGCGGGCTGGCGCGACCCGGGCGCTTCGTCGGGCTGCACTTCTTCAACCCGGTCTGGGCGATGGCGCTGCTGGAGGTCGTGGTCGGCCCGGCCACCGCCGACGAGACCACCGCCGCGGCCGTCGCGCTCGCCGGCCGGCTGGGCAAGGACCCCGTCGTCGTACGCGACATGCCCGGCTTCGCCACCTCCCGGCTCGGGGTCACCCTCGGCCTGGAGGCGATCCGGATGGTCGCCGACGGGGTGGCCAGCCCGGCCGACATCGACAAGGCGATGGTGCTCGGCTATCGGCACCCGATCGGTCCGCTGGAGCTGACCGACCTGGTCGGGCTGGACGTGCGGCTGGACATCGCGCGCACCCTCCAGGCCGCGTACGGGGACCGGTTCGCGCCGCCGCCGCTGCTGGTGGAGATGGTGGCCGCCGGCAGGCTGGGCAAGAAGTCGGGTCAGGGCTTCTACCGCTGGGAAGGCGGGGTGAAGTCGTGAGCGGGCTGCGGGTCGAGGAGCGGCCGGACCGGCTGGTGGTCACGCTCGACCGGCCGGAGAAGCGCAACGCCATCGACGCCGACCTGATCGCCGAGCTGCACCAGGTCTGCGCGGAGCTGGAGGCGCGCCCCCGCCTGCTGCTGCTCACCGGCGGCACCGAGGGCATCTTCGCCGGCGGGGCGGACATCGGGCAACTGCGCGAGCGGGGCCGGCTGGACGCGCTCGCGGCGATCAACTCCGCCGCCTTCGCCCGGATCAGGGCGCTGCCGATGCCGACCGTGGCGGCGGTGGACGGGCCGGCGCTGGGCGGCGGCGCCGAGCTGGCGTACGCCTGCGACCTGCGGGTCTGCACCGAGCGTGCGGTGTTCGGCCAGCCGGAGGTGCGGTTGGGCATCCTGGCCGGCGCGGGCGCGACCCACCGGCTGCCGGCACTGGTCGGGGAGGCCCGGGCCAAGGAACTGCTCTTCACCGGCCGCCGGGTGGACGCCGAGGAGGCGCTGCGGATCGGCCTGGTCAACCGGGTGGTGGCCGAGCCCGACGAGCTGCTGCCCACCGCGCACGGGCTGCTGGACGAGATGGCCAAGGGGTCCGCGTTGGCGCTGCGGCTGACCAAGCTGGCGGTCGACGCGCCGGCCGCCGCGCACCCGCACCTCGACCTGGTCAGCCAGGCGGTGCTCTTCGAGGACGAGGAGAAGCACCGGCGGATGACCGACTTCCTGGAGCGGCGACGGTCCCGCTGACCGGGGGCATCCGCGCGGCGGCGCGCCGGCACCCGCGGCGGCGGTACCGGCACCCCGTCGCGGCGTCGGCGGCATGACGACGACGGCCGCACCGGTTATCCGGTGCGGCCGTCCGCGTGCGACGGGTCAGCGGCTCAGTGCCGGATCTCCACGCCGGCGTCCGCGAGCGCGCGGATCACCTGCGCCGACTCCGCGAACCCGATGATCAGCACGGCGTCCGCGCCGAAGTCCTTGATCTCCTTCGCCCCGGCCGTGAAGTCCACGGGGTTGGCCTTGGCGTCGGCCGGCGGCTCGTAGGTCAGCAGCTTGATCCGGTCGCCGTCGACGCCGGTACGCTCCAGCTCCGCCTTGACGGTGGCCTGGAGGCCCTCGCCGTAGGAGTCCTTGCGGGCCACGATCGCGATCTTCTGCGGCCCGTCCCGGAGGATCACGTCGGCCAGCGCCCGTCCCTGGAGGCTGTCCGGCGGTGCGGTGCGGAAGTAGAGGCCGTTGTCGTCCAGCTTGGTCAGCCCGGCGTCGGTGTTCGAGGAGGAGAACAGGACCTTTCCGGCCCGCACCACGTCGGGCAGGACCTCGCGGGAGATCCCGGAGGCGCCGGCGCCGATGAGGACGTGCACGTTCTGCTCCACGTGCTTCGCCACGGTGGCCTTGGCCACCTTCGGGTTGGTGCCGTCGTCGCCGTCGATCCAGACCACCGGCTCGCCGAGCACGCCGCCGGCCGCGTTGATCTCCTTGATCGCCAGGGCGGCCGCGGCGGCCATCGGCGGATACGCCAAGGCCAGGTCACCGGTCATCGGCAGCAGGCCGCCCACGACCAGCGGGGAGCCGTCGCTGCGGTCGGTGCGGCCACCGCGCTGCTTCTTCCCCTTCGGCGGGGCCTCGGTGCTCGCCGCCGACTCGTCGCCGGCGCCGACGAACTCCGTCTTGCCGTCGTTGAGCTGCTGGCCGTCGAAGTGCACCGTGGCATAACTGGCGGTCGCCGGCTCGCCGGCGTCGGTGAACCCGGCCCGGGTCATCGAGACGCTGCGGTACTCCAGGTCCTGGCCGGCGCGGGCCAACGCCAGGCAGGACGCCACGTCCTCGCAGCGCTGCCCCTCGTTGGTGACGCCGACGATCTGCTTGGCGATGGCGGCGGGGTCGGTGCTGCCGGCGAGCTGGGCGGCGATCGCGCTGATCACCACCGCGTCGTACGTCTCGGCGGTGTAGAGGAAGTCGTTCAGCCGCGGGTCGACGGACCGTAGCCGGTTCTTGAAGCTCTCCGGCAGCGGCGTCATCGGCGTGGTGCCCTTCATGCCGTCGACGAGGCTGGCGCGGTCCTTCAGCTCAGCGGGGTACGAGTTGAGCATGTTGCCGTCGGAGCCGTAGAGGCGCACCTGGTGGGTCGTCGCCTCGTCGGGCCCCTCGGTCCCGCAGGCGCTGGTGGCGAGCAGGAACGTCGCGCAGGCGGCCAGGGTGGCCGCCCGCGAGGCGCGTGACTTGAGCATGGTCGTCCTTCCTCCGGCGAAGGTCCGCTGCGCACATTAGCGTGCCGACATGTGCGGCGGGACCACGGAGGCGACTCAATCCGCAGGTCGCCCGCCATGCGCACGGAGAGTCACCATCGCCGATCGCTTGACCCGCTGCCCTACCGTGCGGTGCGTGACGGAATCACCACAGCAGACGCTCGACGACGCGACCGCCGTGCTCCGCTCGGCGCTGGCCGGGGACGGCGACGCGGTGGTGGGGGCGTTCGACGCGGTCGTCGACCGCTCCGGCCTGGCCGGCGCGTACGGGGTGGCCTGGTGCCTCGCCGCGACCATGGTGGGCGGGCCGGTGCCGCCGGGCACGTGCGCGCTGGACTTTCCCGGGATCGACGAGGCGGACTACGACACGCGCTGGGTGGCCCGCTTCGTCAGCGCGTACGCCAACGCCGACGCCGACACCGGCGAGGCGCTGTTCGGGGCGGCGGCGGCCGACGGGTTGCTGCCGGACTGCCTGCTCACCCTGGCCGGCTCGACGGTGGCCACCCTGCGCAGCCGGGCCGGCTGATCCGGGGGCCGCCGCCGTCCCGGGTCGACCCGCCCGCGTGACAGGCTTGGGGCATGTCCGAGGCCATGCTCAGCAAGGTGCGCAAGCTGCTGGCCCAGGCCGAGGACCCGGCCTGCACCCCCGCCGAGTCGGCCGCCTTCACCGCCAAGGCCACCGAGCTGATCGCCCGCTACGGCGTGGACCGGGCGCTGCTGGCCGCCCGGGACCCGGCCACCGACCCGGTGGGCGACCGGGTGGTCGAGGTCGTCGCCCCGTACGCCCGGGACAAGGCCGGCCTGCTCGCCGCAGTCGCCGACCCGCTGCGCTGCCGCTGCGTCCGCCGCCGGCAGGGCAGCGGCTTCGCCATGCACCTGTTCGGCTTCGCCAGCGACCTGGAACGCGTCGACCTGCTCTTCACGTCGCTGCTCGTGCAGGCCGCGCACGGGCTGGCCGCGGCCGAGGTGCCGCCCGGCGAGCATCCCGCCGCCTTCCGGCGCTCCTGGCTGGCCGGCTTCGCCCAGGTGATCGGCGTGCGGCTGAGGGCGGCCGAGGCCCACGCGGCCGCCGACTCGGGCGGGTCGTCGGTCGCGCTGGTGCTGGCCGACCGGTCGGATCGGGTGCGGCACCGCGTCGCCGAGGTGTACCCGCGCCTGCGCACCGCCGCGCCGCGCCGGCTGGTCGGCAGCGGGTTCGGCTCCGGCGCGGAGGCGGGACGCCGCGCCGACCTCGGGGGCCGGGGAGTCGCCACGGCTCCCGGCACCCGCCCGGGCATCGGCCACTGACGCTCGGGCCACGGCGACGGTGCCCGTGCCCGGCGGGTGCGGCGGCGGGTGGCGCGGGCCGGGTCAGCCGGCGCCGTGGGCCACCGTGGTCGCGTAGCGGGAGAGCAATTCGTGCCAGCCGGCGGTCAGCGCCTGCCGGTAGCCCTCCGCGGCCTCGCCGTGCCGGTCGAAGTGCCGGTGCTCGACCTCCACCCGGGTCCGCTCCGGCCCGTCCGCGTGGAAGAGAACCTCCACCTCGCTCGCCTGCGCCGGATCCGGCACCGGCGCCCGGTCGGCGCCGATCTGCCAGGTGAAGACCAGCCGCCGGGGCGGATCCCAGGTCAGCACGCGCCCCCAGTCGCAGCGGAAGCCGTACGGGCCGATCTCGTAGAGCATCCCGCCGGCGCGCGGCTCCATGCCCAGCTCGGCCAGGTGCTCCGGGCCGGACCACGTGTACTCCGTCACCCACCAGGCCGCCAGGGCGTCGGTGAACACCGCGAACGCCTGATCCGCGGGGCCGGGGACCAGGAGAACGCTGCGCAACGAGAACTGGTCGTACTCCTGCCGGAAGCCGGCCGGGTCAGCCATCTCCTGTCCCATAGGCCCGGACCATACCGGCTGATGCCCGGGTGTGCAGCTTCGCGCGCTGCCCGGTTCCGGACACCCTTTTCGTACGCCCGTACGGCGGCCGTCGGCCGGCCGGACGCGCCTTCCCGGGGCGGGACGGAGGCGGGACGGGATGGTCGACCGGATAGCGGGTAAGCGCGCCGGACGGTCCCGGCCGGACCGGGCCGGAGGATGCGGAGCGGGGAGCATGAGCGAGAACGCGCAGCAGCGGGAGCCGGACCGGGTCGCCGGGCCAGCGCAGGAGGGGGCGACGGAGCCGGACGTCCTGCTCGACGTACCGGAGGTGTCGGTCGACTCGATCCGGCTCGCCGTGGACGGGCTGGACGCCGACCTGTCCCTGCGGGCGCGCGTGGCCAACCTCCTCCAGCTCGACGCCGGCGTCCGGGTGCACCTGCGGGGCGTCGAGCTGGACATGACCGGGGTGCACGCCGAGGCACAGCTCAAGGTGCGCCTGGAGAAGCTGGTCGACATCCTCGACCGGGCGCTGAGCACCATCGACCGCAATCCGCAGATCATCGACGCCCTGTCCCGTACGGCGATCGCCTCGATCGACGACGTGAACCGGGCGACGCAGCAGTTGGCGAGCCCGGGCGGGCAGGTCGCCCGCGCGGCAACGCAACCCGGCGGGCTGCTCGCCGGCTCGGCAACGCAACCCGGCGGGCGGGTCGCCGGCTCGGCGGGGCAACCCGGCGGGCAGGCAGCGGGCTCGGCGGAGCGGCGGGGCGGGCAGGTCAGCGCCTCCGGGGAGCGGCCCGGCGGCGCGACCGACGATCTCGGGCAGCAGGTCGGCGCCATCGGCGCGGTCGCCGACCGGTCCCTGCGGGAGCCGGGCGCCCCGGGTCAGGGCGGGGGACCGGGCGCGGGCCAGGCGACGCCGGGCGGCGGCCCGGGCGGCGGCGGGGAGCAGGGCCAGCGCGCCCGGGAGCAGGCGGGGCGCGAGGCGGGCCCGTCCGCCCAGGCGCGCCCGGAGCGGGGCGGGCCGGAGCAGGCCCGCGGGGAGCAGGGCGGGCCTGGGCGCGGGCCGCGCGAGCAGCCCGACGAAGCCGGCGGTGGTGGGACGCCGAGCGCGGCGCAGCTCGCGGAGCAGGCGGGGGAGACGCTGCGGCAGGCCGGGCGAAGCGTGTGGGAGGCGATCCAGAGCGGGATGGCCCAGCGCCGGCAACAGGGGCGCTGACGGGGCGGCCCCCGACCCTGGGCCGCCCTCGTCGCGCCGGTGACGACGGACCAGCCGCAGACGACGCCGGTCCCCACCCGCGTCCTGCGCGGGCAGGGACCGTGCATCCCCGACGACTGCGGCCAGGGGTGGTGCTGGCCCACCGACCTTTCCGGCTGCCTGCCCCCTGACCAGTACGGGTCAGGGCGTCGGGCGCCTCGTCATGCCGCCTCGTCCCGGAAACGCACCTCGGGATAGGCCGGGGCCGGTGCGTCGAGCAGGGGCTGCGGTCGATCACGCAGGTGCGCGTCGAGGAACGCCGCGACGTACGCGCGGGTGATCAGCAGTTGCCGGTCCCCCGGGATGGCGCCCGGATCCATGCCTAGTTGGGCGCCGAGGACCGGCCGGTCCGTGAAGGAGAGGTGACCACTGCCGGTGACGGTGAGCCACCGCTTCCAGCCGGTCAGGCCGGGCCAGTCGCGCAGCCAGCTCGCGTCCGTCGGCCGCTCCGAGCCGACCAGCAGGAACGGCTTGGCCACGGTGCCCGCCGGGACCGGGACGAAGTGGGTGCCGTCCAGGTTGACGCCGGCGTCGACCCGCCGGTCGGTGCGGAGCACCTGCGCGGCGCTCGCGCCGCCGATGGAGTGCCCGGCCATTCCGATCCGGCTCGCGTCGATGAACCGGGCGCCGCGCCACACCGGACGCGGCCCGGTCAGCCGGTCCAGCAGGAACGACACGTCGGCCGCCCGTCCCTCGACCACCCGGGGGAGCCTGTCCTGCCCGGTCGCCTCACAGGCGAGACAGTCGGCGACCCGGCCGTCCGGGAACTCGACTCCCCGCGCCTCGTGGGGGTGGTCCACGCCGGCCACCACGTACCCCCGGCTGGCCAACTCCTCGGCCAGCCCGGTCAGCGACTCCCGGCTGAGACTGAAGCCGGGAGAGAGCACCACCAGCGGCCAGCCCCGGGCGGCCGGCCGGACCGGCACGTCGCGGCGGGCGTTGGTGCGTACGGTGGTCAACAGGTCCGGCGGGAGGGGCAACCCCTCGGCGGCGATGATCCGCGCGGAGACCGCCGCGGTGGTGTAGGGCGCCGGCGCGCCCGGCGCGGCCACCGCCGGATACCAGAGCGACACCATCAGCTCCCGGCGCAGCTCGGGCCGCCATTGGTCGGGCCGGGCGTCGTCGGTCAGGTGCAGCCAGGTGGTGCCGACCGGGTAGTGGCCGGTCGGTGCCGGCAGCTTCAACGCCGGCGCCGACGCCTGGGCCGCGACCGGACTGCCGGCCAGCAGTGCGGCCAGCAGCGTCAGGAGTACGAGCAGTGCCCGGCCGCCGCTACGCAAGGCGACCACCGGCCGTTGCGCCCGACGCCGCCGCGCCGAAGCGTGTCACCAGCGCAGTTGAAGTGATCATGCTGCCTCCCTGAGATCCGTCGTGACGCGTCGACGGTAGGGATCCGCCAGGGGCTCGCACCGTGCCCGAACGACAGGCGGGGGTACCCACCTTCGTCAGGTTCGGCCCCGCGCGGTCGGCCACGGCAGCGTCGACCGGCCCGGCGGAGGCGCAGCTTTCTCCGCGTCGCTTTCGGGGCTGGCCGGTCGGGCGACTGCCCGACGAGGAGATCCTCCGCGAGCGGCGGTGATCAGAGCAGGCCGGACACGACGATGGCCACGAAGATCAGGATCACCGCCTCGCTGACCAACCACGAGTGGTCATTGGCCCAGTCGCGGATCTTCGGCAGCGCTGCCGTCGCCCGCTGACCGAACGCGAGCAGGGCGAGCAGTGGCAATGCCAGTAGCAGCAGCGTTAGACACAGGAACGGCAGCAGGTTCCACCACGGCTTGTCGTGGCCTGCCAGGCTCCCGGCGACTGCCAGCATGGTCGCCTCGTCGCTGGGCATGGCGATGAAGAGAAGGAAGCCCAGCTTGAAGGCGAAGCGCGGCTCGGCCTCCTGCAACCTGCTCATCCACTTCGGCGGCTGGCTTCGCCTGCGGCGGGCGAAGATCATCACCATCAACGCCAGCAGCACCAGCAGCACCACCCAGTCGATCACGCGACGCGTGCCGTCATGCTTGCGCTGCCCGTTCCCGGCGCCATGCACCGTGTGGAAGACGACGTACCACACGGTCAGCGCGACGAGGATGCCGAGCCCGGCGCCGACCAGGTAGGCGAGCGAGCTGCGCTTCGCGTTCCGGCTGGAGGCGAGGAAGATGGCGCTGATGATCTGCGGACCGGCGATCATCACGAAGGCGAGCGGCAGGACACTCAGCAGATTCACGGTCCCTCCCTGTCGCCCTGATTCTTTTCCGAACCGGCCCGCCAGGTCGGCGTTCTGGGTGATCCGGTCCGTCCGGCCCACAGTGAGTCCGCGCAATCCACGTGTGACACGGGACGGGCCATCGGCGGGATTCCGGGGTCAACGAGGGGCAGACCGGGCAGCCGGGATTTCGGGCGGAACGCGGAAGCGCCGACCGGCTTTCGCGACGGGGTTACCGGCCGCTCGTAGGAGCACGAGGCGTCGATGAAGGGTCGGTGATCAGCTTCTCGACTCGGGCGCGGATGTCGTCGCGGACCTGGCGGACGACGTCGAGGGGCTGCCCGGCGGGGTCGGTGAGCTTCCAGTCTTCGTAGCGTTTGCCGGGGAAGACGGGGCAGGCGTCGCCGCAGCCCATGGTGATGATGACGTCGCTGGTTTCGGCGGTGTCCCAGGTGAGCCGGGCCGGGGTTTGGTCGGTGATGTCGATGCCGACCTCGCGCATGGCTTCGACGGCGACGGGGTTGATCTGGTCGGCGGGTTCGGAGCCGGCGGAGCGGACGTCGATGGTGTCGCCAGCGAGGTGGCGCAGCCAGCCGGCGGCCATTTGGGAGCGGCCGGCGTTGTGGACGCAGACGAACAGGACGGTGGGCTTGTCGCTCATCGGGGGCCTCCTGTCAGGTGATGGTGGGGCTGCGGCGTTCGATGAGGGTGACGTCGCGCCAGGTGCCGTGGTGTCGGCCGACGCGTTCGCGGGTGCCGACGGTGCGAAAGCCGCAGGCGGTGTGCAGGGCGAGGCTGGCGGTGTTCTCGGGGAAGACCCCGGATTGGATGGTCCAGATGCCGGCCTGCTCGGTGGAGGCGATCAGGGCGTCGAGAAGGAGTCGGCCGACTCCTAGACCGCGGGCGTCGGGATGGACGTAGACGGAGTGCTCGACGACCCCGGCGTAGACGCATCGGTCGGACACGGCCGAGCAGGCCACCCAGCCCAGGACGCGGCCGGTGGGGTCGACGGCCACCCAGCGGTGGTGCGGTAGCCGGGTCGCGGTGAACCGCTCCCAGGTCGGTGGCTCGGTTTCGAAGGTGGCGTGGCCGGTGGCGATGCCGAGCCGGTAAATGTCGAGCACGGCGTCGGCGTGCTGGTCGCCCATCGCGGTGATGGTGATGCCGGCGGTGCTGGCGGGGGCGGTCATCGGTTTTCCTGGGCGAGGTGCGGCACGACGACGGCGTCGGCGGAGTCGGCGGCGTGGGGGTACCAGGCGGCGAGGGCGGCGACGGCGACCAGGCCGCCGACGAGCTGGGCGGCGATGAAGCCAGGCACGGATGCGGGGGCGATGCCGGCGAAGGTGTCGGTGAAGGCCCGGCCGATGGTGACGGCCGGATTGGCGAACGAGGTCGACGAGGTGAACCAGTACGCCGCCCCGATGTAGGCGCCCACGGCGGCCGGAGCAGCGGAGGTGCGGCCGGAGCGGGCGAGGGCGAAGATCAGGAGGACCAGGCCGGCGGTGGCGACCACCTCAGCCAGCCACAGGTTCCCACCGACCCGGTCGGTGCGCGACCAGGCCACGGCCGGCAGGTCGAACATGAGGTCAGCCAGGACAGCCCCGGTGATCGCGCCGCCGATCTGGGCTGCGGTGTAGGCGGCGAGATCCCGTCCGGTCAGGCCGGTGCCGGCGCGGCGGCCGAGCCACCAGTCGACGGCGGAGACGACCGGATTGAAATGCGCCCCGGACGCCGGCCCGAAGGTCAGGATCAGCGCGCCCAGGGCCAGGGCGGTGGCGATCGCGTTTTCCAGGAGCTGGAGCCCGACGTCAGCCGGAGAGAGCCGGGAGGCCGCGATCCCAGACCCGACCACGGCGGCGACCAGGAGGGCGGTGCCGGCGAACTCCGCCGATGCCCGCCGGGGCAGGGCGAGGCTCACTCGGCGCTGCCGGCTGCGGGGGCGGCGGAGATCTCCAGCAGCGCGCCGAGCTGGCGGAACGCCTCCAGCTTCACCCGGTACCAGACCCAGGTGCCGCGCCGCTCGGAGTCGACCAGGCCGGCCTCGCGCAGCACTTTGAGATGGTGGGAGATGGTCGGCCCGGACAGGTCGAACGCCGGGGTCAGGTCGCAGACGCACATCTCCGGCACCGACGCGATCATCGACATCAGCCGCAGCCGGACCGGGTCACCGAGGGCCTTGAACATCGGCGCGACTACCGCCGCCTGCTCGGGGTTCATCGGGCGGACAGCGATCGGGGAGCAGCAGGCGACCGCGTTGAGGCCCACCACCGGCAGCTCTTGTTTCGACATTCCTCTAGCTTGACAGATCTCAAAACAGGGTGCAACGTAGTCCTTGCTTCGAAAAGCATCTAGGCAAGGGCGACCTGATGTTCAAGCTGTTCCACCCCCGCCGTAGCGCCCCCGACCAGGGCGTGACGTTCTGCGAGCCCTGCGGGCAGGTGTGCGCCGCGGCTTGCCGTGCCGACGCCCGCTACGAGCGCAACCGCACCGCCGCTCTCACCTACCACGTCCGCTGAATTCATCAGGAGGAACAACCATGTCTCGTGTCCAGCTCGCTCTGCGCGTGTCCGACCTCGAAGGCTCCGTGGCCTTCTACTCGAAGCTGTTCGGCGCCGAGCCCGCCAAGCGTCGCCCCGGCTACGCCAACTTCGCCGTAGAGAACCCGCCCCTGAAGCTCGTCCTCTTGGAGGGCGAGGCCGACCAGCCCACCGTGATGGACCACCTGGGCGTCGAGGTGCTCAGCACCGACGAGGTCACCGCCGCGACCCGGCGTCTCACCGACTCCGGCCTCATCACGCTGGAGGAGAACAACACCGAGTGCTGCTACGCCCTCCAGGACAAGGTGTGGGTGCGCGGGCCCGGCAACGAGGCCTGGGAGGTCTACACCGTCAAGGCCGACTCCCCCCGGTTGGAGAAGGCCACCGAGAGCGCGTGCTGCACCCCGGCCGCCGAGGAGGAGCCGGCCACGGCCAGTGCCGCTGGAAGCTGCTGCTGACTGGTGAGGCATACGCGCCCGACCTCGACCAGGGGGCGGGCGCGTTCGGCTTGAGGGGAGCCGTGCGATTCACGTGCGATACGTGACGGTTAAGGCGAAATAGCCGAACACGACGCCGGCGACTCCCGGAAGGAGAACGCGGGTGTAATCCCACAACGGCACCCACAGCACACCTGCGGCGAGCGCCAAGAACGACAGTGCCATGCCTTCGCGATCGCGTGCCATGCCTGCTTGATCGCGTGCCATGCCTGCTTGGTCGCGCGTTAGCGTCGGCAGGTCGGCCACCAGGACGTCCAGTTCGCCGTAGGTCTTCGCGGCGTAGGCATGCGTTGACCGGTCCTCGAACTCCGCGAGGGTCAACCGCCCCTCGCTCGCAGCGACGCCGAGCCGGACCACGACCGCTTCTCGCTCGCGGTGTGACACCCGGATGTCGTTCACAAGCAGAGGGTAGCGACGGCAATGGTCACGAGAGGGACCGAAACCGAATCTGATCGACCCGGCAGGCGAGGAAGCGGCGTGCAGCGAACGTGCAACATGTGGCGGTGATCACCGGCGAAGAGCGGTCAACCACGGGCAACGCCGATCGATACGGCAGGAGCCCGCACGCAGAAGCGCCGACCGGCGTTTCCGCTGGTCGGCGCTTCAGTAGCCCGGCGAAAGGCTATGTGGCCAGGGGCGGGGTCGAACCGCCGACCTTCCGATTTTCAGTCGGACGCTCGTACCAACTGAGCTACCTGGCCGTGTTGCTCGGTTCATGCTACCCGCACGGCGGGCTGTCCGCCGGGAGGGTCACACGCTCCGATACGCAGAACGCCGCGCATGGTGGGCGCGGCGTCAGCGCTGGCGGTCCTGACGGGACTTGAACCCGCGACCTCCGCCTTGACAGGGCGGCGAGCACTCCAACTGCTCCACAGGACCTAGCTTTGTTGCCTCCGGCCGAAGCCGGACCGTGCCCCCAACGGGATTCGAACCCGTGCTACCGCCTTGAAAGGGCGGCGTCCTGGGCCGCTAGACGATGAGGGCGGCCCCGCCATCATTGCACACTCGCAACTTCAAGCGGACTTGCTCCCATCCGGCCCCGCCGGAGGCTTGGATAGCTTACGTGATGGTCGGCCGCTCGACCAAACCGGTATGGCGCTGGCCACAACGAGCCCCAAAACCGCAGGTCAGGGGCGGTCTAACGGAGCCGGGCGATGCCGAAGCGGCGCTTCAGGTCGGTGATCAGGTGCGGGCAGGCGGCCAGTGTCGCGGCCCGATCGCCGCCTCCGTCGTGCAGCAGCACGACCGATCCGGGCCGGGCCGCGGCGCGTACCCGCTTGGTGATCGTCGCGGTGGTGGGCTTGCCCCAGTCCTGCGGGTCGACGTTCCAGTGCAGCGACCGCATGCCCAACTGCTTGGCGACCGACACCACCTCGGGCGTCCACCGGCCGCCCGGCTGCCGGTAGAACGGCACCTTGGCCCCGGGCACCGCGGCCCGGATCGCCGCGTTGGTGCGGGCCAGGTCGCTGCGGATCTCGGCGACCGGTCGCCGGGCGAGGTCCAGGTCGTGGCGCCAGCTGTGGTTGCAGAGCTGGTGCCCCTCCCGCACGATCCGCCGCACCAGATCGGGGTGGCGGCGGGCCTGGGTGCCCACCACGCAGAACGTGGCGGTGACCCGCGCCGCGCGGAGCTGGTCGAGGATCTTCGGCGTCCAGACCGGGTCGGGCCCGTCGTCGAAGGTCAGCGCCACGGCCCGCACGCCGCTGCTGCGCTGCAGGCCCGGCGGCAGTTTGCTGGGCAGCGGCCGGACCAGGCGTTTGGGGGGCGGGGTGCTGCGGGTCGGGCGCGGGCTGGCCGTCGGGGTCGGCTCCGGCGGCAGCGGCGCCGAGGCGACGGGGCTGGGGCCGGCCGCCTCCGGCGGGGACGCGGAGGTGTCGCCGCAGCCGCCGAGGACAAGGGCAAGGGCCAGACCGGATGCCAGTACGGCGCGTGGGCGCATCGTTCGCTCCCGAAGGGGGTCGGGGTCAGCGGACCCCCGACGCTAGTGGACGGCTTTCCGTCCCGGCACCCCGGTCAGCCAGCGGTGGACTGGCCCAGCGAGTCGCGTACGGCCAGCGCGAGCGAGACCGCCTCGCTGAGGTCGAGCGGCCGCACCACCCCGGCGGGCAGCGAGTCCGCCGGCCAGCCGGGGCCGGCGGCGAGCACCAGCAGCGGCCGGCGGGGCGCGGCGAGCAGGGCGGTGAGCTGGGCGGGATCGGCGGTGGCCGGGGCGTGCGACCAGACGACCACGGCGGCCGGCCCGGTCCGGTTGACCGCCTCGACCAGCGCCGCCATCGGCACCCGGGCACCGAGCATCCGGTAGCCCACCCCGGCCTCGGCGAGCGCGGCGGCGAGCGCCTCCAGCGGCAGGCTGTGCTGCTCCTCGTCGGCGCAGGAGAGCAGGACGCGCGGCGGCCCGGTGGGCGCGCCGGCCCGGGCGACCGCCGCGAACGCCTCCGACACGCACCGGGACACCAGGTGCTCGACCTCGATCAGGCCGGCGGTGGCGGCGTGCCGCTCCCCGATGCCGACGAGCACCGGGCGCAGCAGCCCGTCCCAGGTGGCGACCACCCCGTCCGTCTCGACGGCGTGCGCGATCGCCTCGCTGATCGCCACCGAGTCCAGCCGCATGGCGGCACGGGCCAGGCCCCGGGCGGCCGGCCCGGCCCGGCCGACCGGGATCGTCGGGCCGCCGCCGTCCCGAGCGCCGGCGGTACGCGCGGGCGGGCGGGCGCCGGCGTCGGCGGCGGGTGCGGCCTCCGGCGTCCGACGGGCCCAGCGGGCCGCCTCGGCGGGGGTGACCCCCTGGGCGGTGAGCCGCCGCATGATCTCCAGGCGCGCGAGGTCGGCCGGCGTGTAGCGCCGGTGGTGTCCCGGTACGTGCTCGCTCGGGCCGAGCCCGTAGCGCTGGTGCCAGGTGCGCAGGGTGGTGACGGCGACCCCCAGCTGCCTGGCCACCGCCCCCGCGCTCAGCGCCTCATCGGCCACCCGACCGCTCCGACGCGTCGTCCGCCGGCAGCGCGGAGGGGCTCGTGGCCGTGTTCGGCGGGCCGACGGTCGGCCGCAGCAGCCGGTTCACCACCCCGCCGAGCCAGGGCGCGTACGCGCGGGGATCGGCGTCGAGGTCGGCGACCAGCTCGACGGGATCGACCCAGCGCAGCTCGGCCACCTCGTCGGGGTCGGGCAGCAGCGGCGTGCCCGGCCGGAACCCGCCCCGCAGGACGTGGTCGTACTCGAACTCGACCCGGCCGGTGGCCGGGTCGTCGGCGTAGTAGACGTACACCCCGACCTCGGTCAGCTCGACCGGGTCGGCGCCGAGCTCCTCGCGCAGCCGGCGGTTGGCGGCCTCGACCAGCGACTCGCCGGGCGCGGGGTGACCGCAGCACGAGTTGGCCCAGCGCAGCGGGAAGCGGGTCTTCACCCCGGCCCGGCGCTGGAGCAGCACTCGGCCGTCGGGGTCGACGAGCAGCACCGAGAAGGCGCGGTGCAGCTGGCCCGGGGGCTGGTGGGCGGCGGACACGGTGGTCTCGCCCCGTGCGTGCCCGGCGTCGTCGACGAGCTCGACGAGGTGCTTCTCGCGGGTGGTCACGGCAGGTGCCTTTCGGGTGTGCGGGCGAGGGCCATCAGGATTCCCCGGTGATGCGGCCGGCGGCGAGCTTGCCGGAGATGAGCACCATCGGCACGCCGACGCCGGGCTGGGTGCCCGAGCCGACGAAGACCACGTTCGGCAGCGTCCGGTGCAGGTTCGACGGGCGGAACGGGCCGGTCTGGAAGAAGCTGTGCGCGGCGGCGAACGGGGTGCCGGCGGCCATCCCCTGCTCGGCCCACTCGGCCGGGGTGACGGCCCGCAGCACCTCGATGCCCGCGCCGAAGCCGACGTAGCCGCGCTCCTCCAGGGTCCCGACGAGCTGGTCGGCGTAGCGGTCGGTGAGGTCGCCCCGCCAGTCGAACGGCGCCCGGTGGAGGTTGGGCACCGGCGCGAGCACGTAGTAGCTGTGCCGGCCGGCGGGCGCGACCGACGGGTCCGTCCGGCTCGGGTTGGTCACCAGCAGGGACGGGTCGCTCATCAGCTCGCCGCGCCGGATGACCTCATCGAAGGTGCCCTTCCAGGACCGTCCGAAGTGGATGTTGTGGTGGGCGATCCTCCCATATCCCTGCCGGGATCCAATGTGCAGGACCACGCAGGACGGCGAGTAGGTGAGCCTGCGGGGGCGGGTCGGCGGCAGCAGGTCGCGGTAGGCGACCGGCAGGTCGGGGTTGAGCACCACCACGTCGGCCGGGATCAGCTCCCCGTCGGCGGTCAGCACGCCGGTGGCCCGGCCGTTCGCGGTCTCCACCCGGGTCACCGTGGTGTCGTACCGGATCTGCACGCCGTGTTTCTCGGCGGCGCCGGCCATGCCGCGGGAGACCGCGTGGATGCCGCCGCGCGGGAAGTAGACCCCGGCCACCGAGTCGAGGTACGCGATGACCGCGTAGATGGCCAGGGCGTCGTGCGGGGCGAGGCCGGCGTACATCGCCTGGAAGGAGAAGATCCGCTGGGTGCGCGGGTCGCGGAAGAACTGGTTGATCTTCGTCTGGAGCCGGCGGAAGGCGCCGCCCGCCAGCAGCCTCAGGAGGTTGCCGGTGAGCAGGTCGGTGGGTGCGTCCAGGTTGCGCTCGATGAAGTCGGCGCGCTCCCACTGCCAGAGCTTCCGGGCGTAGTCGACGAAGCGCAGGTAGCCGTCGGCCTCGCGGGGGCCGCAGACCCGGGCGATCTCGGCGGCCATCCGGGCGGTGTCGGTGATGACGTCCAGCGTCGACCCGTCGGGGTAGTAGGCCCGGTAGGCCGGGTCGAGCGGGGTCAGGTCGAGCCAGTCGTCCAGTTCCTCGCCCACCGCGCCGAGCGCCTCGGCGATCAGGTCCGGCATGGTGAGCACGGTGGGGCCGGTGTCGAACTCGTAGCCGTCGACGCCGAGCCGGCCGGCCCGGCCGCCCGGCACCGGCTCGCGCTCCAGCACGGTCACCTGTCGGCCGCTGCCCGCCAGGTGCAGCGCGCAGGCCAGCCCACCCAGGCCGGCGCCGACCACCACCACCCGGTCCGTACGCCCGTGCACGGTGCGCACGCGACCACCCCCCTGTGCGAAGCTGCCCATCATGCCCGCCGGTTGGTGGCGGCGGTGGCGAGACCGGTCAGCGCGGTGCGCGCCGTCTCGTCGATCGACGCGGCGTCGAGCGCGGCGAGCGCCTCGGCGACCCGGTCGGAGATCATGCGCTCGACCCGGTCCACCGCGCCCGTGTCGGCGACCACGCCGGCGAGCCGGGCGATCTCCTCGTCCGTCACCCCGTCGCCGACCCGGTCCAGCACGCGCCGCTGAGCCGGCGTGGCGAGCTGCCGGGCGAGCATGAGCAGCGCGGTCGGCTTGCCGGTGCGCAGGTCGTCGCCGGCCGGCTTGCCGGTGGCCGACGGGTCGCCGTAGACGCCGAGCAGGTCGTCGCAGAGCTGGAACGCCTCGCCGACCGCGAGCCCGTATCGGGTGTACGCGGCGGTCAGCGGGGCGTCGGTGTCGACGCCGGCCAGGCAGGCGCCGAAGAGCAGCGGCTTCTGCACCGTGTAGCTCGCGGTCTTGTAGCGGGCGACCCGCAGCGCGCGGTCGACCGACCAGTTCGCCGCGTCGCTCTCGCCGAGCACGTCGAGGTACTGCCCGGCGATCGTCTCCACCCGCATCTGGTCGTAGCAGCGGCGGACGTGGAGCAGCCGGGCCGGCGGCAGGGCGGCGTGCGCGAGGAGCCGGTCGGCCCACACCACGCAGAGGTCGCCGACCAGCACCGCGACCGCCTCGCCGAACCGACGCGGGTCGCCCCGGTGCCCGGCGGCGGCGTGCCGGGCGGCCTGCGCCACCTGCACGGTCGGCCGGCCGCGTCGAGTGGCGGAGGCGTCCATCACGTCGTCGTGCACGAGGGCGAAGGTGTGCAGCAGCTCCAGGGCGGCGAACGCCGGCAGCACGGCCGGCAGCGGCTCCGCGCTTCCCGCGCCGCGCCAGCCCCAGTAGGCGAACGTCGGCCGGACCCGCTTGCCGCCGGCCAGCACGCTGTCGCGCGCCGTCGCGGCGAAGCGGCCCATCGCCGCGTCGATCTCGGCCAGCGAGGCGACCTCGGCGGCCAGGAAGGCGGCCAGGGTGCGGTCCACCGCCGTGACCAGATCCCTGGTGTACGCGGCCAGGACCGCGCCGACGAGGTCGTCCCCGTCCTCCGGGCCTGCCGGCGTGACGTGGAGGGTGTTGCCGGCAACTGCGTCGTTGGCCATGCGGCCGAGGGTACCCTAGGGTTACGTCTTGCGTCGATTGGTGCGTCGATACTTGAGGAGGGCCGGTGGACACGGATCTCACCGCTGCCTATGACCGTTGCCGTGCGGTGCACAGACGCCACGGCCGCACCTACTATCTCGCCACCCGGCTGCTGCCCGCCTGGAAACGGCGGCACGTGCACGCCCTCTACGGGTTCACCCGCTACACCGACGAGATCGTCGACCGGACCGAGAAGTTGTCCCCGGCCGAGCGCGCGGCGCGGCTCGACGACTGGGCCGGCCGCTTCGTCGCCGGGCTGCACGGCCAGCCGGTCGACGACCCGCTGCTCCCGGCCGTGCTGCACACCATCGCCGTCTTCGATCTCGACCGGGACGACTTCGTGTCGTTCCTCAAGAGCATGGCGATGGACCTGACGGTCACCTCGTACCGCACCTACGACCACCTGCTCGACTACATGGAGGGCTCGGCGGCCGTCATCGGCACGATGATGCTGCCGATCCTGGGCAGCTCCGACCCGGCTGCGGCCCGCGAGCCGGCGCGCCAGCTCGGCTTCGCCTTCCAGCTCACCAACTTCATCCGGGACATCGGCGAGGATCTCGAGCGCGGGCGGACGTACCTGCCCGACGACGACCTCGCCCTGTTCGGCGTCACCCGCGAGGAGTTGACCGAGGCCCGCGCCCGGGGGCGCGCCACGCCCCGGATCCGGGAGTTGATCGCGTACGAGGTGGGCCGCGCCCAGGCGCACTACGCCGCCGCGGCACCCGGGATCACGCTGCTCGCGCCCGCCTCGCAGGCGTGCATGCGCACCGCGTACGCGCTGTACGGCGGCATCCTCGACGAGGTGGCCGCGCAGGACTACGACGTCTTCGCCGGCCGGGCGCTGGTGCCGCGGCGCCGCCGGCTGGCGGTGGCCGCCCGCGCCCTGCTCACCCCGACCGGCACGCCCGTGGTGATCCCCGGGCCCGCCGTGGCGACCGCCCCGGTCCCCGTGCCCGCCCCGTGACGGCCGCGCCGCCCCGGGGGGTCAGAGGCAGGAGTGCAGGGCGTCCACCAGGGCGTCGACCCGGTCGTGGTCGGCCAGATGGGACGTGGCGTAGGCGAAGGTGTAGCCGCGCGCGGGGTCGGCCCAGGCGGAGCTGCCGCCGATCCCGCCCATGCCCCAACTACCGTCCTCGTCCCACTGCATGCCCAGCGTCCACCGGGTGCGCCGGCCCAGCAGCAGGTCGTCGCCGTCGTACTGGACCCGCGTCGCCTCGCCCACCAGCTCCGGGCTGAACAGGCGTACGCCGTCGAGGACGCCGCCGGCGAGCAGGCCAGCGTAGAGCCGGGCCAGAGCGCCCGCCGTCGAGTGCAGGTTGACCGCCGGCACCTCCGCGCCCCGCCAGAGCGGGCTGTTCACCACCGCCAGGTCCCGCCCGCTGGGCGGGTTGTCCAGCGCCCGCGCCCAGAGCGATCCCGGCGTGCCGGCCACCCGGTCCGGCCACCCCGGGTCGCCGTACCGCAGCTCGGCGCAGCGCCGCCGGTCCGCCTCGCCGAGGCCGAAGCCGAGGTCCAGCCGCCACGGCCCGGCGATCTCCTCGGCCAGGAAGCGGCCCACCGACCGCCCGTCGACCCGCCGCACCAGCTCGCCCACCAGATGCCCGTACGTCCAGGCGTGCTCGCCCGCGACGGAACCCGGCGGCCACTCCGGCCCGGCGGCGGCGAGGTCGGCGCAGAGCAGGTCCCAGTCGGCGACCGCGGCGGCCGGCCGGGGCACCGGGAAGGTCGGTAGTCCGGCGGTGTGCGCGAGCACCTGCCGGACGGTGGCCGCGGTGCGGAAGTCCGGCCAGTGCGCGGCGACCGGGTCGTCCAGGCCGAGCCGGCCCCGGTCGACCAGCATCAGCAGGCAGAGCGCGGCGACGGGCTTGCCGACCGAGTAGACGTTCACCAGCGTCTCCGGCAGCCACGGCCGCCCCGGCGACCGTTCCCCGCCGACGATGTCGACGACCGGCTCCCCGTCGTACCAGATCGCCAGGCCGGCCCCGGTCTCCCGGCCGCTGGCGAGCAGGTCGGCGAAGCAGTCGTGGACGGCGGAGAAGCGGGCGCGCATCCGGCCACCGTAGGCGGCCGACCACCGCCCGGGCAGCGAATATCGCGCCGGCCGGGTGGTCGGAGACCGGGTGGTGCGGAATGCTGGCGGGATGGCGGAGCCGGAACTGGTGGACGTGGTCGTGGTCGGGCTCGGGGTCGGCGGCGAGGAGGTGGCCGGGCGGCTCGCCGAGGCCGGGCTGACCGTCGTCGGCGTCGAGCGTGACCTGGTCGGCGGGGAGTGCCCGTACTGGGGATGCATCCCGAGCAAGATGATGATCAGGGCGGCCAACGCGATCGCCGAGGCGCGCCGGGTCGACGGGCTCGCCGGCACCGCCCAGGTCCGGCCCGACTGGGCGCCCGTGGCGAAGCGGATCCGCGAGGAGGCCACCGACACCTGGGACGACACGGTCGCCGTGGAACGCTTCACCGGCAAGGGCGGCCGGTTCGTCCGGGGCAGCGCCCGCCTCGACGGCCCCGGCCGGGTCCGGGTCGGCGAGCGGGTCTTCCAGGCCCGGCACGGAATCGTGCTCGGCACCGGCACCAAGCCGTCCGTGCCGCCGGTCGACGGGCTGGCCGACACGCCGTACTGGACCAACCGCCAGGCGATCGAGGTCGAGGAGCTGCCGGAGTCGCTGCTGGTGCTGGGCGGCGGCGCGATCGGCCTGGAACTGGCCCAGGTGTTCGCCAGGTTCGGCGTCCGCGTCACCGTCGTCGAGGCGGCGGGCCGGGTGCTCGCGGTCGAGGAGCCGGAGGCGTCCGAGGTGGCCGCCGCCGCGCTGCGCGCCGACGGGGTGGAGATCCACACCGGCGTACGGGCGGAGCGGGTCCGCCACGACGGGCGCGGCTTCACGCTGCGCGGGGCCGACGGGGCGGAGTTCACCGGGCAGCGGCTGCTGGTGGTGACCGGCCGTCGGGCCCACCTCGACGAGTTGGGCCTGGACACCGTCGGGGTGGACGCCGGCCAGCGGTACCTGGCCGTCGACGACCGGCTGCGCGTCACCGACGGGATGTGGGCGGTCGGCGACGTCACCGGGGAGGGCGCGTTCACCCACGTCGCCATGTACCAGGCGGGGATCGTCGTCGCCGACGTGCTCGACCACGCCCGGCGCGCCGACGGCGGGCCGGACGCCAGCGGCACCGCCCGCGTGACGGGCGGCGCGGCCGGCGTGGTCAGCGCGTCCGGCGCCGCCGGGCCGGGCGCCTCCGCCGGCGCGGTGCCGCCCGCCGACTACCGCGCGCTGCCCCGGGTCACCTTCACCGACCCCGAGATCGGCGCGGTCGGCCTCACCGAACGGCAGGCCCGCGAGCGCGGGATCAACGTGCAGGTCGGCCTCGCCGAGCTGTCGTCGTCGGCGCGCGGCTGGATCCACAAGAGCGGCAACGAGGGCTTCGTCAAGCTGGTCGCCGACGCCGACCAGGGCGTGCTGGTCGGCGCGACGTCGGTCGGACCGGCCGGCGGCGAGGTGCTCTCCGGGCTGGTGGTGGCGGTGCACGCGGCCGTGCCGCTGGCCCGGCTCCGGCACATGATCTACGCCTACCCGACGTTCCACCGTGCCATCGAGGACGCGCTGCGGCACCTGCGCTAGCCGGCCGCGCCGTGCCGCCAGCGCTAGCCGGCCGCGCCGTGCCGCCAGCGCTAGACGGCCGCGCCGTGCCGCCCGGCGCCGGCGGCGAACCGGGCCGCCCCGGCCGCCGCGTCGGCGGCGAGCGAGTCCATCCCGTACGCCAGCTCGGTCGCCAGCGCCGCCGGCTCCGGCTGGCCCGCGCCGGCCAGCACGGCGGCCCGGTCATTGCGCAGGCAGGTCTGCGGGTGCCGGGCGATCTCGGCCGCCAGCCGCTCGGCCGCCGCCCGCGCCTCACCCGGGGCGACCAGCCGGTTCACCAGCCCCATCGCGTACGCCTCCTCGGCCGGCACCGGCCGGCCGGTGAGGATCAGGTCCATCGCCCGGCTCTCGCCGATCAGCCGGGGCAGCCGGACCGTCCCCCCGTCGATCAGCGGCACCCCCCAGCGCCGGCAGAACACCCCGAGGACCGCGTCGGACTCGGCGACCCGCAGGTCGCACCAGAGCGCCAGCTCCAACCCGCCGGCCACGGCGTGACCGGAGATCGCGGCGATCACCGGCTTGCCGAGCGTCATCCGGGTCGGGCCCATCGGGCCGTCCCCCTCCGGCTCGACCCGGTTGCCGCTCGGGGTGCCGATCGCCTTCAGGTCGGCCCCCGCGCAGAACGTGCCGCCGGCGCCCCAGAGTACGGCCACCGCCGCGTCGGGGTCGGCCTCGAAGGCGCGGAACGCGTCGGCCAGGGCCCGGGCCGTCGGCCCGTCGACCGCGTTGCGGGCCGCCGGCCGGTCCAGGATCACCGTGGTCACCGGCCCGTCGTGCTCGACGCGTACGCCCATCGGCACAGCATGCCCCGGTGGTGCCGGCGGCGCCAGGGGGCGTCAGCGCGCCTTCGTGGCGCGGGGGCGGACCAGGGTCGCGCCCAGCGCGGCGCCGACCACGCACGCCACACCGGCCGCCTGCGGCCAGGCCAGCAGCTCGCCCAGCAGGACCAGCCCGACCAGCGCGCCGATCGCCGGCTCCAGGCTGAGCAGGATCGCGAAGACCCGGGCCGGCATCCGGCGCAGCGCGGCCAGTTCGGCCGAGTACGGCAGCACCGACGACAGCAGTGCCACCGCGACGCCCAGCGCGAGGGTCCACGGATCGAGCAGCGCCGTGCCGCTGCCGGCGACCCCGAACGGCAGTACGGCGAGCGCGGCGACGGCCATCCCCAGCGCGAGACCCTGGCTGCCCGGCACGCGGGCGCTGACCGCCTTGCCGAGCAGTACGTACCCGGCCCAGCCGACCGCGATGGCGACGCACAGCAGCAGCCCCACCCGGTCCACCCCGGTCCCGCCGAGCCCGCTGATCAGCAGCACCCCGCCGCCCGCCAGGACCGCCCACGCCACGTCGGCGGGCCGGCGGCTGCCGGCGAGCGACACCAGCAGCGGCCCCGCGAAACCGATGGTGACCGCCACGCCGAGCGGCACCCGGTGCAGCGCCGCGTAGAAGGCGAGGTTCATCAGCGCCAGGGTGAGCCCGAACGCCCCGACCAGGCCGGCGGCGCGCCAGCCCAGCCGCAGCCCGGGCCGGGCCACGAGCAGCAGGATCAGCGCGGCGAAGCCGAGCCGCAGCGTGGTCGTACCGCCGGCGCTGGTGCTGCCGAAGAGTTGCTTGGCGACGGCCGCACCGACCTGCGTGGAGAGCATGCCCAGCAGCATCAGCAGCGGCGGCGGCACGGCCCGGGGCCGGCCGAGGGCGACGGTCAGCCGGGCCGCCGGGTGGCCGGCCGGCAGCGGGCGGGAGGCGAGTGCGTACACCCGGACCACACTGGTCGCGGACGGCGCGGCCCGCGACCGGATTTCCACGCCCGGCCGGCGGTCGGGCCCGGCCCTTGGCGGGTCCGGCCGGGCGGCGGGGCGGCGGGTCCGGGTGGCGCGGCGCTAGCATGCCGGGCGGCACGATCATGTGAGGTGCCCCGCGCGAGCGGGGAGAATCGGGAAGCCGGTGCGAATCCGGCACGGGCCCGCCGCGGTGACCGGGGAGCCACCGTCCACGCGCGAGAGCGCAGCCACTGGCCCGCCCGGGCCGGGAAGGCGGACGGCCAGGCGTCGATCCGGGAGTCCGAAGACCGGCCTCGCGGTCACGTGCCCACGCCCGGAGCGTGGGCCGAGCGCAGCGGGAGCCTGCCTTGGATCTCTACGACGTCATCCATCGCCGCCGGGACGTCCGCGGCCAGTTCACCGGGGCGCCGGTGCCCGACGGGACGCTCCACCGCGTCCTGACCGCGGCGCACGCCGCGCCGAGCGTCGGCTACTCCCAGCCCTGGGACTTCGTCCTCGTCCGCGACCCCGAGTTGCGGCGCCGGTTCCACGAGCACGTCCTGACCGAGCGGGACACCTTCGCCGCCACCCTGGACGGGGAGGCGGCCGAGCGGTTCGCCCGCATCAAGATCGACGGGGTGCTGGAGTCCACCCTGTCCGTGGTGGTCACCTACGACCCGGCCCGCGGTGGCCCCGCCGTGCTCGGGCGGCACGCCATCGCCGACACCGGGCTCTACTCGGCCTGCCTCGCCATCCAGAACCTCTGGCTGGCTGCCACCGCCGAGGGGCTCGGCGTCGGGTGGGTGTCGTTCTACCGGGAGCCCTGGCTGGCCGAGCTGCTCGGCATCCCCGACGGCGTACGGCCGGTGGCGTGGCTCTGCCTCGGGCCGGTCACCCACTTCGAGGCCGTGCCCGACCTGGCCCGGCACGGCTGGCGGCAGAAGCGCCCGCTGGCCGAGGCGATCCACCACGACCGCTGGACGCCGCCGGACCGCTGACCGCACCATCGCGGAGGGTGGGCCCCATCCGGCCGGGGCCCGCCCGGTTCCGGGTCGGCAGGGGCCTCGTCACGTACCGCTGCGGATCCGTCACCGGAGACCGGTTTGCGGTCGCTCCTGCCGGGAAGTCGGTCCGGGTGCGAGCACTCATGACGAAGATCGAGCAGGCCTCCGCGCTGGACCGGATCGGCGACCGGTTGCAGCGGGCCGTCCAGGCCACCCTCCGCCCAAGGCGCGTTCGCGACTTGCTGCACGGTGTCTGGCTGGGGCACCCGCTGCACCCGGCGATGGTGCAGGTGCCGGTCGGCGCGTGGCTCAGCACGGCCGTGCTGGACCTGATGCAGGGGCAGCGCCGCGCCGCCACCACGCTGTGCGCGGTGGGCACCATCAGCGCCCTGCCGGCTGCGGTCGCCGGGCTCAACGACTGGGCAGCCCTCGCCCGAGACCAGCGCCGGATCGGCCTGGTGCACGCCGCCTCCAACAGCGTCGGCCTGGCGTTCTACGCCAGCTCCGTGGCCGCCCGGATGACCGGCCGGCACAACCTCGGCCGTACGCTCGGCTTCCTCGGGCTCAGCGCCGCGAGCATGGGGGCGTACATCGGCGGGCACCTGGCGTACAAGCAGGGCGCGCAGGTCAACCAGAGCATTTCCGAGCTGCACCGGATGAGTGACGGCTGGCACTCGATCGCGGACATGTCCGCCCTGCCGCAGCGAAAGCTGATCACTCGGGAGATCGACGACGTCTCGGTGATCCTCTACCGGCACGGCGACGAGGTCACCGTGATGCTGGAGCGCTGTCCGCACCAGAGTGGCCCGCTCGGCGAGGGCGAGGTGCAGGAGATCGACGGGCACGCGTGCGTGGTCTGCCCGTGGCACGGCAGCACGTTCCGGCTCAACGGCGGCGAGGTCGTGCACGGGCCGTCCGGCAACGACCAGCAGGTCCTGCCCACCCGCATCGTCAACGGCATGCTGGAAACCCGCCTCCCCTGACCCACCCACCCCACCCTCATGCCGTTGATCATGAAGTTGTTGCGGTCCTGATCGGAGCGGCGTCAAGTGGTGAGTGCAATCGTCAGGGCGCGATGAGTTGAGCGAGACGCTGGGTTGGGTGGGTTAGGGGCGGCGGTGGCGAGCACGTCGTCGTAGCACTTCACCGTGCGGCCGTTCCACTGGCACTTCCCGCCGCCGCCCCCGCCGCCCGAGTCGCCGCCCCCGCCGGTGTCCCCGCCGCCGGGGCCGCCCGGGGTGCCGGGGTCGTCGTCCCAGACGCTGCAGTCGCTCTGCCCGGGCGGGCACTCCGCGCCGGGGTCCGCGCGCCCCGCGGCGGGTGCGGACACGGCCGCCCCGAGCGCCAGCAGCAGCGCCAGGCCGGCACCGGCCAGCGCCCGGCGGGTCGCTCCGGCACGGGCCAGCGCCCGGCGGGTCGCCCCGGCCCCGGCGGTGCGGGTGCGGGTCGCCCCGGCCCTGCTCGACGCGACGGCCGGGGCGCCCCCTCCTCCCCAGGTCAGCACGGCAGGTCCTCGTGGGCGGCACCGGCGCTGATCAGCCAGCGGCCGTCCGGGTACCGGGTGGCGGTCGCCGTGGCCAGGTGCCGGGTCCCCCCGGTGCCGGGGACGACCCGCTTGTCCCTGGCGTAGACCAGGCGGTAGCCGGTCGCGTCCAGGCAGTCCTGGATCTCCACGGTGGGCGGGCTCGAATCCAGGCTCACCGACGTCACGGTGGGGTCGGAGACCAACGTGCCGGTACGCATCGCGCCGTGCTCCTTCGCCTCGCGGATGGACAGCCGGACCCGCGTCAGCAGCGGGTCGGCGAGGAACCGCGACAGGTCCGGGTGGTGGGGGTCGCTGCGCCCGCTCGCCGTGCGGGACGCGGCGAGGTATCCGGCGTACGCGGCCAGGGCCGCCTTCCTGGCGGCCTGCTCGTCAACGCCCCGATGGGTCGGGGTCGGGGCGCCGTTGGCGGGAGCCGCCCGGGTGGTCGTCGCCGGGTCGGCGCCGCAGGCCGTGACCGCCGCGATCGCCGCGATGGCGAGCAGGCGGGCCGTCGACCGGCCGAGCTGCCGTCCGCGCACGTCGTGCCTCCTCGGTGGCCGTCCGGAGGTCGGTGCACCGGCCTCCGGGCATGCGGCGGCGTGGCCGAATGGGGCCATCCGGACCTGTCGGAAAGCGTCGTCGCATTCGCCGTTATGGATATCTACAAATGCAAGCCCTGGGTCGTCCCGTCGTTTCGTCGCGGGGTTGCACCGCACCCAAGGGGCGAGCATAGGCTGACGTCCGCCGATGCGACAGAGGCAATTCAGATGACTACCATGAGTGATGACAGGTGGTGGCGAGGGGTGACTGCGGGCGGTGCGATCGAGTCGGGCTGCGGGGTTCCGCAGGGCGGCTGGAAAAGTCGACGCGGCGGGAGTCCGTCCGGTGAACGAGTGGGCGTCGTGGTCGCCGGGGGCTGTCCCGGACGCGGCGTCTGGTCCGATCCGTCCCCCGCCCTGAGGTATCAAAATTCCATTCGTATGGGATTCCCGCTCATGTGGTCGCGCTATTTCCGCGCGCATTTCCGCGATTCCGGCGGGAGGGGCGCAGGCCGTCGCGCCCGTTACCGGCCGGCCGGGTCGTCACTACCCTCCGTGTCGCGCCCCGGCGTCCGGCGGGAGGGCCGTCCATGGCGCTGACCGAACCGCCGGTGCGGGCGGAGCCCGCCGGGCCGCCGCCGGTCGCCTCCCCCGCCGCGCGGGCGCTGGCCGTCCTCGCCCTCGGCCCGGTGCTCCGCCTCGCCGCGATCCGGTACGCCGTACCGCCGGGGGTGGCCACCAGGACCGGGTGCGACGCCTGCGGCGCTCCGATCGGGCTGGCCCGGCCGTGGCCAGCGCTGGGCCCGACGGCCCGGTGCGGGCGGTGCCGGGATCGCGTCGGCCCGCCGCCCGGCGCGGTCGAACTCGCCGTGGCGGCGGCGCTCGGGGTGCTGCTGCTGGTCGGTCCGCCCGCCGCGGTGCTGGCCGCCACCGCCTGGTGGCTGGGCTGGGCGATCCCCCTCGTCTTCGTCGACGCGGCCGTGCACCGGCTGCCGGACCGGCTCACCTGGCCCGCCGCGGCAGGCACCTGGCTGCTGCTCGGCGTGGCCGCGCTCGCCGGGGCGGGGCCGGCGCCCTGGCTGCGGGCCACCGTGGCCGGGGCGGGGCTGGCGCTGTTCTTCGCCACCACCACGCTGCTGTTCGGCCGGCGCGGGTTCGGCCTCGGCGATGCCAAGCTGGCGCTCGGCGTCGGCGCCCTGCTGGGCTGGTACGGCTGGGCCCTCCCGGTGGTCGGGCTGGTGCTCGCCCTGCTGCTCTCCGGGCTGGTCGGTGTCGCGCTCCTGGTCACCCGCCGCGTCGGCTGGCGCAGCCACCTCCCCTTCGGCCCCTTCCTCGCCCTCGGCGCCGTCGCCGCGCTCCTCCTGGCCTGAGCCCGCCCGCCGCGTGGTCAGCGGCGAGCGGTCGGGGTGGGGTCCGGGACGGGGCGCTCGGCGTGGCGGGCGCGGCGTTGGAGCAGGCCGGCGGCGGGGCGGGCGAGCAGCGGCGTGAGCAGCGCGGTGACGAGGGCGCCGAGCAGGACGCCGACGACCACGTCGTGCGGGTAGTGCACGCCGACGAAGGTGCGGGAGAACGCGGCCAGCGCCGCCACCGGCACCGCGACCAGCCCGACCCGGCGGGACAGCAGCAGCGTCGCCACCGCCAGCCCGCCCGCGATCGTCGAGTGGTTGCTGGGGAAGGACCAGTCGCCCGTCGGCGGGCAGTGCCCCGCGATGATGGCCAGTTCGGTCGCCACCGCCCGGCAGGGGCGCTCCTGGTCCACCACCACCTTCAACGCCTCGCTGCACCCGTACGCGAGCACCACCGCCACCGGCGTCACCAGGGCGTACGCGCGGGAGCGCGGGCCGCCGCCGAGGCGCGACACGGCCCCCACCAGCCACAGTGCCCCGAGCAGCAGGATCGCGGCCTCGGTGAAGTGCCCGGCGAACCACTGCACCGGTTGCGGGGTGTCGGCGGCGAAGTCGACGATGTCCCTGTACCACTCGGCGCTGATCTCCGGCACATCCGTCGTGCCCGCATCAACCATGACTCACCTCACCAATCGTTCATACCGCGTTTACCTCACGGACAACCCTGGAACACCTGGAAGCCGGACGCAGTGTGCGTTGGTCAGGCCGAGACCCTGACTTTCGTCTCAGCGATCTCTCAGCCCGGTCTGCCACGGTCGACCCGGTACGTCGGACTCCCTGGAGGCGCTGTGCACGACACCCCGACCGCCGATCGGCCGCCGACCGCGCCCGGGGCCGGGGACGACGAGGCCTGGCGGATCCGGCGTACGGAGGCGGACCTCGACCGGCTCGCCGAGACGGAGTCGATCTTCGCGCTGGGCAACGGCTGGGTCGGCTGGCGCGGCAACCTGGACGAGGGCGCCCCGTACGGCATGCCCGGCAGCTACCTGAACGGCTTCCACGAGCGGCGCGAGCTGACCTACCCCGAGGACGGGTACGCCTTCCCGCAGCTCAGCGACACGGTGATCAGCGCGCCGAACGCCGCCCTGATCCGCCTCTGGGTCGACGGCGAGCCGCTGGACGTGCGCACCGGCACCCTGCGCACCCACGAGCGGGTGCTCGACCTGCGCGCCGGGGTGGTCGAGCGGCACACCGAGTGGGTCTCGCCGGCCGGGCACGGCGTACGCGTCCGCAGCACCCGGCTCGTCTCGCTGCCCCGCCGCCCGGTGGCCGCCGTCCGGTGGAGCGTCGAGCCGCTGGGCGGGACGGTCGACGTGCGGGTCTGCGCCGACCTGCTCGCCAACGAGCGGGTGCCGGAGCGCTCCGACGACCCCCGCGCCGCCTCGGTGATCCATGACCCGCTGACCGCCGAGTACCGCCACTCCAACGGGCACGACGGCGTCCTCGTGCACCGCACCGAGCGCAGCGGGCAGCGGGTAGCCGTCGCCGTCGCGCACGAGGTGCGGGCCCCGGCCGGCTTCGCCCCCGCCGTCGACTGCGCGCCGGACCGGCTGCGCCTCACCCTGACCGGGACGCTGCGCGCCGGCGAGCGGCTGGAGCTGACGAAGTTCGCCGCGTACGAGTGCGCCACGGTGGACGCGACGCCGCCGCAGGGGCTGGCCCGCCTGGTCGCCGAGGAGGCCGGGGCAGCCCGCGCGGCGGGCTTCGACGTGCTGCTCGCCGCCCAGCGCGCGGCCCTGGACGCCGCCTGGCAGACGGCCGACGTGCTGCTCGACGGCGACGCCGAACTCCAGCAGGCCATCCGGTTCGCCGTGTTCCACCTCATCCAGGCGGGCCGGCCGGACGGCGACCGGACCATCCCCGCCAAGGGCCTGACCGGCAACGGCTACGACGGGCACGTGCTCTGGGACACCGAGGGCTACGTGCTGCCGGTGTTGACGTACCTCGCCCCCGAGGTGGCCCGGTCGGCGCTGCGCTGGCGGCACGCCCACCTGCCCGAGGCCCGCGAACGCGCGGCGGAGCTGCGGCTGGCCGGGGCGACCTTCCCGTGGCGCACCATCGGCGGCCGGGAGTGCTCCGGCTACTGGCCGGCCGGCACCGCCGGGCTGCACGTCAACGCCGACATCGCCGACGCGGTGCTGCGCTACGTCGCCGCCACCGGCGACCACGAATTCCTCGCCGGGGTCGGGCTGGAGCTGCTGGTCGAGACGGCCCGGCTGTGGCACGGCTTCGGCCACTGGTCCGACGCGGGCACCTTCCACCTGCGGGGGGTGACCGGCCCGGACGAGTACTCCGCCCTGATGGACGACAACCTCTTCACCAACCTGATGGCCCGCCGCAACCTGCGCGGCGCCGCCGACGCCGCCGAGCGGCACCCCGAGGCGGCGGCCCGGCTCCGCGTCGACCCGGCCGAGGTGGCCGGCTGGCGGGCCGCCGCCGACGCGGTCTTCGTCGCGTACGACGGCAAGCGCGGGGTGCACCAGCAGGCGGCCGGCTTCACCGCGCAGCCGGAGTGGGACTTCGCGAACGCCTCCGACGACGACTACCCGCTGCTGCTGCACTTCCCCTACCTGGAGCTGTACCGCAAGCAGGTGGTCAAGCAGGCCGACCTCGTGCTCGCCATGCAGCGGTGCCCGGGGGAGTTCACGGCCGACGAGAAGGCGCGCAACGTCGCCTACTACGAGGCGCGGACCGTCCGGGACTCGTCGCTGTCGGCCTCCCCGCAGGCGGTGCTCGCCGCCGAGGTCGGGCACCTCGACCTGGCGTACGACCTGTTCGCCGAGTCGGTGCTCCAGGACCTGGCGGACCTGGGCGACAAGACCGGCGACGGGCTGCACCTGGCGTCGCTGGCCGGGGCGTGGCTGGCGCTGGTGCAGGGCTTCGGCGGGCTGCGCGACGACCGGGGGGTGCTCTCCTTCGACCCCCGGCTGCCGGCACGGATCGACCGGCTCGGCTTCTGCCTGCGCTGGCACGGCCACCGGCTGCGGGTCACCCTGACCCGGGACGAGGCCCGCTACGAGCTGCCCGACGCCGACCCGGCGACCGGCATCGAGGTGTGGCACCACGGCGAGCCGCTCCGGGTCACCGGCGCCGGGCCCGTGGCACGGCCGATGCCTGCCGTCCCCGACCCCGGCCCCGAGCCGCCCTCCCCGCCCGGCCGCCGCCCCACCCGCCGCTCCGCCGGCGACCGCTGACGCCGCGATATCCCGGGGCGGGCGCGGGCCGCGGTTGGCTAGGGTGGCGCGGTGCCCGACCTCCAGCGGCTCGCCGCCCACCACGCCGTCGCGCTGCTGCGCTTCGAACGCGAGAACCGGGAGTGGTTCGCCCGGTCGGTGCCGGACCGCGGCGACGCGTACTTCGCCGACTTCGACGCGCGGCACGCGGGGCTGCTCGCCGAGCAGGAGACCGGCGCGTGCCACTTCCACGTCCTGGTCGACGCCGACGGGGCGGTGCTGGGCCGGTTCAACCTGGTCGACGTCGCCGACGGCGAGGCCGAGCTGGGCTACCGGGTGGCCGAGCGGGCCGCCGGGCGCGGGGTGGCGACCGACGGCGTCCGCCGCGTGGCCGCGCTGGCACGTGCGGCGTACGGGCTGTGCCGGCTGAGGGCCAGGACGACCCTGGACAACGCCGGCTCGCTCGCGGTGCTGCGGCGCACCGGCTTCACGCCGGTCGGCGAGATGTCACTCGACGGGCGTCCCGGCCTGCGGTTCGTCCGCGAGCTGACGGCCGACGACTGACGCGCCGGTCATCCGCTCCCGGACGGCCTCCAGCGCCTCGAAGGCGTACGCCCAGTTGTGGCACTTGAAGCTGCGCAGCCCCTCGATCGGGGTGCGGCAGTCGGCGCAGCGCACCCCGGCGATCGCGTCCGGGACCTCGGTGTTGACGTACCTGCGGTCGCCGAGGATGACCGTCGCGATCATCATCCGGTCGTGCACGCCGGAGAGGGCGGAGGAGACGATGTCGTACCAGGTGACCCGCCGCCCGCACTTGGGGCAGTCCGGCTCGTCGCCGCTGACCCACAGCGGGGCGCCGATGCTGCGCAGCGGCATGCCGAGCAGCTTCTCGATGCGCCGCACGTCCGACTCCGGGGTCGTCCACCGGTGCGCGCCGGGCAGCGACGCGGGCGAGTCGTAGACGGCACGGAACAGGACCGGGTCGACCTCCACGGTCTCGCGCTGACGGGTCATCGGCGTGCCTCCTCACGGTCGGTGCCCCCACCGTCGTCGCAGGTGGGGGCGGCTCAACCGGATCAACGACACGGCGGGCCGCCGGATCGCGTCGTGGCCGACGACATCCGCCGGCCGGCTCAGCTCTCCGGCGGTGGCGGCAGTTCGGCGTGCCGCACCCGGTAGCCGCCCTCGGTCACCGGGGCGAAGGGAGCGGGCGCCATGCAGGTGCCCACGCTGCCCTCCCGCCACTGCCCGTCCGGGCCCTGGTCGGCGTTGACCACCGCCCAGGAGAAGCCGACGCGGTCGCGGCCCGGCCCGTCGTACACGCTGAAGCCCAGCCGCCGCCCGACGAGGTCGGCCACCGGCGCGTCGGCCTCGGTGACCACGGCGGTGAGGGTCGCGGTCCGCGCGGCCGTGACCAGGCAGTCGACCCGGGCCGCGAAGCGGACGGTGGAGCCGTCCGCCGCGACCCGGTGGGCGACGTGGACGGTCCCGGTCGCGTCGGTGGGCAGGCCCTGGGGCGCCCCCGGCAAAGGTCGGGTGTACGGGGTGGCGCGCGCGTCGAAGCTGAAGCTGCGCACGTCCTGGTCCGGCGCGAACGTCAGCCGGATCTCGCCGCTGCCGGTCACGTGCGCGATCCCGGCGGGCTCCCGGTCCGCCGTCGCCGAGGCGGTGGCGCCCGACGCGCCGGCCAGGGCCACGCCGACCACGACGGCCGCCGCGCCCAGCCCACGGAGTGTCGTCCTCATCGATCCTCCCGAAAACGGTGGCGACCCCTCGTCGCCCTCGCCCTCCAGGCTTCCGGCCGGCCGCCGGCCACACCTCCCGCGACGGCGTGAGTCCCCTCCTTCCCACGGGGGACGCCCCGCCGTCAGCGGTCGTTCAGCATGAGCAGCACCGTCTCGTGCTCGACGTCGAGGAACGCCACCCGCCCGCGCGTGGCGGGCGGGGCCTCGTCGTACGACCGGCTGTGCAGCCAGCGGGCCCCGGCCGGGACGTGCGGCCGGAGGTCGGGCCACACGTCGGCGGGCGTCCTGCCCTGGTCGTGCTGGGCCGGGTCGTCGGCCGCGACGGGCGCGAAGTCGTACTGCTTCGCCAGTTCTCGGGCGTCCTGCGGATGGAGTCTGACGACGGCCTGGTACGCCCAGTCCGTCGGACCCGGGACCCGGGAACACGGCTCGCCCAACGCGCGAGCCTGCCAGTGGATCTCGGGATAGTCCCCGAGACCCGGCAACTCCTCCGGCGGGTCCCAACGGTCCACCCGGACCTTGGCCTCCGCCTCGTCCACCGACTCCTGGCACCCCCGCGCCTCGCGCGCCGCCGCGCCGCCGCAGCCGGCGACCAGCCCGATCGCCGTGACGATGGTGGCGGCCCGTGCCAGCGTCCCCGTCCTCATGGCGAGGACAGTAGACGGTCGCCGCTCACCCCTCACCGGGCCGGCGCGGCTCGGGACCTACGCCCAGATCGCCGTGCCGGTCAGCCTTCGTAGAGCGGGTAGTCCCTGGTGCTCGGCTTCGTGTCGTCCACACCGACAGCCCGCAGGTCGGCCGTGTCGAACGTCAGCTCCGCGCGGTCGCCGAGCATCACCGCGACGAGTGCGTCGAGCATCTCCAGGTGGGTCTCGCGCGACTCGGCGGTGAGGGCGTCGATGCGCTGGCTGGCCGCCATGACGCGCTCGCCCTCCGCCCCCGCCTCCTCGACCTTCCGGATCAGGAGGCCCGCCTCCAGGAAATCGGACCACGGAGTGCGCAGCGCGAAGAACGAGGCGGCCGTCGAGGAGAACAACATGAACAGCACCCGGTGGGTGAACGTGTCGACGCCGTCCCGGTGCAGCCGCAGCCCGAAGAGCTGCTGGAGCCCGTCGAGCATCGCCGCGTAGTGCGCCTTCAGCGCCGCGTTGTAGGCCGACGATTCGGCGTAGTAGCCACCGAACCTGTTGCCCTGTGCGGCAAGGTAGACGCGGACGAGGTCGCGCCGGTCGTACATGCAGCCCTCCTGCGATGATCCACAACGTTCGGTTCAGGCGTCGACGGCGGTGCCGGCCCGGCCGGTCAGAGCCTTCCAGGCGGTGTCGGCGAGTGCGCGGACGTCGGTGTCCGTCAGGGTGCCCTCGACCAGCCACCGGTAGACGAGCGGGCCGGCGAGGAGATCGCGCGCGGTGGCCGGCGAGGTGTCGGACGGAAGGTCGCCACGGGCGATGCCGCGCTCGACGACGTCGGTGATGGTGTTGAGGCGGGGACGCAGGTACCGCTCCCGCAGTGGTGCGGCGAGGTCGTCGCGCCCGATGCTGTCGGCGAGTACGCCGAGGATGACCGGCGCCAGGCCGGCGAGCCGGTCGACGAGGCCGCGTGCCAGGTGGTGCAGGTCGGTGCGGGTGTCGCCGGTGTCCGGGGCGGGCGCGACGGGCACCGCTTCGGCCAGGGCGTCGACGACCAGACTGGCCTTGTCGGGCCAGCGGCGGTAGACGGTCGGCCTGGTCACGCCCGCCCGGGTGGCCACCTTCTCGATGGAGAGGGCGCGGTAGCCGCCGTCGCGGAGCAGGTCCAGGGTGGCGTGCAGGATCGCCGCGTCGGTCTCCGGCCGCCGGGGCCGACCTCGCTCGTTGGCCACGTCACATCCTCTATAATTTACGAACTGTATCGTAAATTATAGGCCCATGACTTCGCGGAAGGACGGAGCCCTCCCCGCGGCGGCCACCTGGGGGCTGCTGGCGGCCTGGGCGATCCACGACGCCGAGGAACTCGCCACGATGGGCGCCTGGCTCGACCGCGCCCGGCCACGGCTGCGGGCCCGCTTCCCGCAGGTGCCCGAGCGGGTGTGGGACCAGCTCCGGGTCAGCCCGGCGCAGGCACGCATCGCCATCGGCGCGATGGGCGTCGTGATGGCCGCCGCGGCGGCCCGGGGCGCTCGCACCGGCGGGCGCAGCGGCTTCTACCAGTCGGCCCTGGTCGGCTTCGGCCTGCACGCGGGCGGGCACGTCGCCCAGGCCGTGGTCACCCGCGGATACACCCCCGGCGTGGTGACCGCGCCGCTGGTCGTCGCCCCGTTCTCGCTGTGGGCCTGGCGGCGTCTGCGGGCGGCCGGCGTACCCCAGGCCGGTGGCGGTGCCACAGCGAGCGCGGCCCTGCTGCTGCCGCTCGTCGCCGGCGCCTGTCACGCCGTGGCCCGCATCCTGGCACCGGAGCGGCCACGCTGACGGGCGTGCCGGCAGAATCGATCGGCGGCGGCGGCACCGCCGCCAGCAACCCGGCGACCCTGGCACCACGCCGGGCGGGGGCCGGCACCCGCACAGCCAGGATCAGCGCTAGCGATCTGGCAGGAACTGTGCCGCCCACATCGCCTTCGCCCGAACTCTCGGATCCGCACTCAGCTGGGTGAGGATGTGCCGGGCTCGCACAGGGGCACCTTCGACGAGGTCCAGGATTTCGGCGGACAACCCGTCCTGGTCGTCCCCCAGGTCCCGAGCCGCCGCTTGAAGCAGCACCGGCAACGACTCCACTCCCGCGATGCGGGCCAACGCGGTGGCGATGGCGTCGCGGGCGAAGAAGTTGCCCTCGCCGAGGTAACGGTCGAGTTGGGCCTCCAGGGCCGGCAGCAGTGCCGCATCGCGGCTGGCCACGAGGTCGTCGACGATGTCGTACACCTCGGTGCCGTCGTCGTCCTCTTCCGGCTCATCGATTCGCCGGACGAGAGCATCCACGCTTGCCATGCAGGAAGCCTAGGGCCCTGGCGAACGCGGGAACCGACGTGACCGCCCGGCAAGCCGTTCCGGCCAAGACCTTGGGGCCATTCGATGCCCCGCGCCCACCTACGATCTGACCCATGCGTCGCGTCGCGCCGGTATTGGCTCTCTTGCTCCTGGCCGCTTTGTCCGCTTGCACCTCCGAGCCGAAGGACGCCGGGCACACGACGTTGACCGTCCTGCTGGACCGCGACGTGACGGCAGCGCAAAAAAGTGCGGTGGAGCAGCGGCTACGCGCGATGCCGAGCGTCGAGGGCGTCGCCTTCGAGACCCGCGAGCAGGCCTACGAGAAACTGCGGAAGGACTCGCCGGACCTGGTGGCGGATCTGGATCCGGAGAACATGCCGGAGTCCCTTCACGCGACTGTCACCGACGCGTCGGTCGCCGAGGCGGTCGATCTGGTGATGGGTACGGTCGACGGCGTCGAGTGGGTTGGGCTCAGGATCGCCGATGCTGATCCCCTGCCGTCGCGGATCGGGGCGATCGTCCGGCTGGAACCGACGGCTACGGAAAAGCAGCGAGCCGCCGTAGAGGAGGCCGTCCGGGCGCTGCCCCGCGCGGAGTCGGTCGAGTTCGAGGAGCGCGACGCCGCCTACGAGCGGCTACGCAAGCAGTGCCAAGGCAAGGGCGACCTTGCCGCGCAATTCGACTCGCAGGTGGCGCGCGCTTCGCTGCGGCTCCAGCTTCCCTTGAACGGCAAGGGTGGGACCGGGCTACCCGAGATCGAACGCCTCGATGGCGTCGAGGCGATTCGCCTGGTGCCCGTGGCGATGCTCTGAGTGGCGCCGCCGGAGCGGCCAACGGGGTCCCTACGCCGTCCTCCTCCGCAGCTCGCAGCGACCGTCGGTGCAGGAGCGCTCCAGGCGCCCCGACGAAAGCGTCTGCACGAGGCCGACCGCCCAGCACATCGGACAGCCCCGGAGTGCGAGCAGGCCGACGGGGAAGAGCAGCAGGCTAACCGGGCCGACGACTGGCAGGAGTGCGATCGAGCCGATCAGCCCGCCGAACCCGACCACGCCACGGGCGAGGTGCCGCGCCAGCGATTGACTGGCGAACGAGGGACCATCAGCCATCGATCATCCCTCCCTGCAGGGCGCGGTGCACCGAGGCGCGGGCGCGGTGCAGCCGGGACTTCATCGCGGCCGTGCTGAGGCCGAGCGCGTCGGCGACGGCCCGGCCCGGGAAGCCCTGGATGTCCCGCATGATCAGCACATGACGCTGGTCGGCGGGCAACGCGGCGATCGCCTCGGCGACGCGGCCGGCTTCGAGACGTTGCAGCACCTCGTCCTCGGCCGACGCCGCGGCGATGTCGGCCACTGGCGCAGGGCGATGGCCGACGAGCCGCAGCCGGCGCAGGCATTCGTTGCGTACGATCCGGAACATCCACGATGCCAGCGCCCCGGAGGCACGCAGCGTGCCAATCTTGCGGTAGAGGATGATCAACGCCTCCTGCGCCGCATCCTCGGCATCTTCGGGCGTGGCGCACAGCGTGTGCGCGAACCGCCGCACGCCCGGGTACGAGCCGGAGACCAGCGCGGTGACCGACGCGATGTCCCCGCGCTGGGCGGCGATAACCAACTGCTCGCTCGGCCATGCGGTCTCAGCCACGGGAACGTCCCCTCCGTCGCAGCAGGAATACGGTGCACATGCAGACCACGAGGGCTCCGACCGCGATGGCACCCCACCATACGAGCTCCATGTCATCCTCCAGTTCTCCGCCGGCGCGTCTCGCCGGCACAGGTAAGAGGCGACGAGCCCGGCAGAGGATTCGGGTCCTGACCGACCAGTTGCAACGGCGCCCGCACTCGGCGAGAAAGCAGCCATTTGTACGAAGATTGTCCGGAATTCATCGGAGCCGGTCTCCTGCGGACGCCGGCTACCCGAGAGCCCACCGGGTGGCCTCACCTATGGGGGTTGTCGCGGATGACCAGCAGCGGTAGAAAGCCAGCAGTCCACACAGACGTGCACGATTGACGGTGGCTGCCTTCGTTTTCGCACCACATCAGGTCCCGCACTTCAATTCCCTTGTCGGCCAAAGGATGTCTCAGTGAGCGACACACCGCATCTCGGTCCAGTTCCCCAGCGCATTGCCGTATCCTCGCCGAGATCTTCTCTGAATACGCGGCCGGCGCCGTCACCGTGCCCCAGCCATGAATAGCCACCACGCCGGGCAAGCCCTCACCGAGCCATGATCACAATCCCCGGCTGGCGCACCAGGCGTATGTCAGCAGCTCCCCGCACTGACCGCTGCGTCGGGCGCGCTACGGGCGCGGCTGACTCAAGGGCCTAAGATCGTGCCCTTGGAGAGTCGCGGAGCCGTCAGCGTGGTACCCTGCGGCGCGCTGAATTGCTCGACTCGGGTCGATGCAAGTTCCATTGCAGCGACATGCCGCCCGTGCGTGAGATCAGGGGGCGATGGCCACACAGTGGCGGGGAAGCAGAAGATCAAAACCATCTAGTACTTCGTTGAGTTACCGGAGGTCAGACAGCCATGCAGATCTACTACCTCGAAATCGTGACCAAGGAAGTCGACGTGGTGTGTGCCACCTACGCAGCAGCGAATGGGGTGCAGTTCGGCGAGCCGGATTCCGGGCTCGGCAACGCGCGGACGGCCGAAATGCCGGGAGGCGGGCTGGTGGGGGTGCGGGCGCCGTTGCGCGAGACCGAAGAGCCGGTGGTGCGGCCCTACTGGCTGGTAGATGACATCGAAGCGGCCGTCGCAGCGGTAGCGGAGGCCGGCGGCGAGATAGCCGTGGAGCCGCTGGAGATCCCCGGGCATGGCACCTTCGCCATCTACGTTCAAGGCGGCAACGACCACGGCTTCTGGCAGCTGTAGACCATCAGCCGAGACGCGCCTGTCAAGGATCACCTGAGACACGGCGCGGCCCGGTCCGCCGCATTACCGTTCGGGGCGCTCGGCCAGTCGGGCTAGCGTGACCAGGATCGGGGCCAGGCTTCCACGCGCGTGACTATTCGCTGGAGGCTTGCCTCGAAGGCAGCGTCGTCAAGATCGTCCTCTCGGCGACGGGACCACAACTCATTCAGTTCGTCTTCAATGGCACCCAGCTCGATGAGGCGATCGGCGGATGCAAGCGCCCTTCGGCGCAACTCGGCCGGGCTTCCGGAACTGGTGGTCATCTTGTCCGCGAGGACGGCGAGTGTGCAGCGCGCCTCAGCGGCGATGCCGCGCCCGGCGGCCTCCACGGCGCGCAGGGTCCCCTCCGGGCCCTGGACGATCTCGGTGAACAAGGCGAGCAGCCGCGAGTTGCGCACGAGTGGTCCGTCCGTCATCGTCCGGCCTTTCGCTGTTCCATCACTGCCGCCGCTTCAGCCGAGTCCAGGATTCAGGAAGCTACCCGCTTGGCAGCCGACCTGCTGCTGCACTTCGCTGCTGTACCGGCCCCGATCCTGGCAGCAGCGAAACCCGGTCAGGGCCGTTGACCTGCGGAAAGTGGGCCGCCAGGGACTCGAACCCTGAATCCCACTCACTTGGCAGAGATCATCTCGATTTGGGCTGATCGGTCAATGGGCCTGGGTAAACTCTTCCATTGTCTTACAGCGGTTGACGGCTCTTGTTGGCCTCAGTTGTGCCCAGGTTGTGCCCGACGATCTTGGGTGGCCCGGTGCCGGTCGTCCATCCGGGCCGCCCTCTAGCCGTCCAGCGGTTGGACTCTTGGCATCCCATCGATCAAGATGTCAGTTATGTCTTGCAGAAGGTCCACTTCGGGGTCTCTGGTCGGAACGGCTCGATCACAGGGCCTCGGCGCATGAGCCGACGGTGGGACTTCTACGAGGCCGCCGGCGGGGGTGATCCAGTCCGCAGAGAGATCCTTAAGTCCAGGCTTACGACGGCCGAAGCCGCAAAGCTACAAACGATCATGGACAGGGTCGCGGAAGGGCGCACCCGGCCCGGCGACGTCAAGCCGCTGCGGGACGGCGTGCTAGAGGTGCGTGTGCGGGTGGGCCAACGCCGACTCAGACTGGCCTACGGTGAGTGTGAAGACGGGCTCGTCCTCCTGGCGCTTCACTTCTTCCAGAAGCAGCGACAGAACGAGAGTCACCACGTCGAGGTCGCCGTAGATCGTTTCCGTGACTGGAAGTCACGACACGACAGGTAGTGCCATTATCGCCTATAGGCGATACGCTGGCGGCAACCAAGGGGAGATAGGACATGGGACACGAACTTTTCGATCTTCTCGGCCTAGAACCGGACAATCCTCGCGTTCAGCTTGCTCGGGAGGACGCCAGGGACGCCGAACGCCTGATCGACACGCTCGTCGGTCTCAGAGTTCGTCAAGGTCTCACTCAGGCGGAGGTGGCATCTGAGATGGAGACAACTCAATCTGCCGTCTCAAAGTTCGAACGATCCGGGGGAGATCCCAGGCTTTCCACCGTTCAGCGCTACGCGAGGGCAACGGGCGCACGAGTTCGACTCATGGTGGAAGTTTCTCGCCCCGCCGCGTCTTGGAATGCGAGCTATCATGTGCCCGCATCTCTCGATAGTGAAATCGACGAAGCCGATAGCCCGACCGAACTGTGCCCAGTAATTGAATTGGCGTCATGACTTCCAAAACTGTTGCCAATGTGGCCGAACTCGCGTCTCTGCTCAACCTCAAGGGCGTGCGCGTGTATGAAGTTTCGGCACGGAGGCGCGATGGGTTCGACCTAGAAGAAGTTCCTGTTGACTCAGGTGCTTCGGACCTGAAGGTCCAGCAAGCAGTGACGGCCGATGAGCTCATCTTCCGCTCCCGAATCGAGATAGCCACCAAACGAGCGATAATATGGGCTGATGTCGCGGCCATATTCGAGACGGCTGAGGCAATAGTCGAGCCAGCTGAGGAGATCCTCGAAAACTTCGCTCACGAAGTTGGTCTACCAACCACAATGCCTTACCTGCGGGTGTACGTGCAGCAGGCGGCGAGACTTATTGGCGTGCCGGCTCCGCTACTCAAGCACTATTGGGGCGATGAGTTGAGGGGACTAGAACTTCGCCGCCATGAGCACGGAGAAAGTGATAGCCCCGAGCATCCGGAGTCTCCGAACGCCTGAGGACTTTCGGACGAGACCCCCGCACCCCACCTGCCTTAGCCATCCCGTCGGCCTTCGTCCGCACACCGTGGAGTGGGTGGGGCCTGCTCGGTCAAGGTGGAGCACACCACCGTCTGAACGACCTTGACCGGGCAGGCCCCACCCACTCGGCTTTGCCCGGACGGAGGCTGTCGGGATGGCGCCAACCATCCCGGAGTGCCCGAGAACCCCGCCGGAGGCACTGCCTGTGTCTCGACCAACTGAAGCCCCGGATCTGCCATCTACCACGGCGGCCCGGGGCTTCGTCGTATGTCGCGCCGCCGGCGGGCTGCAACCGTCGCGCTGGCGGCCGAAGGCCAGAGGCGCGGCGGCGGGCCATCGGCCCGGCCCAGGTTCGGCGGCGCGAGCGGCCCGCGACGCGGGCCGCCTTGATCCCGTACAGAAAGTTCTCACACCACATGCGTTGCCTCCTTGCCCTGAGACTGCATCGAAGCTCTTGCACCGATGACTAGACTGAATCGCTTGCCGTTCGTGCGGGCTGCGGAAGGGGCTACATGATCACCAGGTTCAAGCTGAAGTGCAGCGGGTGCGAACAAAGCTTCATCCTTCGCCTAGAGATCACACCTACCGTGCTCACGCGCATTTTGTTCCAGTGCCCGTTGTGCTCCTATGGCATCAGGGGCAGCTTTCAGGGACGTGAACTTGACAAAGCCACGGTTCAATTCGATGACGCCTCTATCGAGCCCGAACCTGTTGAGGAAATTCCTGACGACGCTGCGGTCTTCACCGCAGGGACGGTGTCGCCCCTGGCTCCTGCGGCACGTTCGCTCGGCGACTTCGGCGGGGGTCCTAACATAACTTTCGGCCGGCTTGTAGGGGACAACTTGTGGGCTAATAGATTCCATGAGCGCCTACACGGGCAGGCGGACCTGTGGCGACAGTACGAGCGGTTTCTTCACTATTATCTCAACCAGCAATGGGATCTCTTCCACAAGAAGGGCGCGGAGCTTCACCGAGGGTGGGTCAAACCTAAGAACTCACAAGAGCGACACATTGCCGCTTTGTGGCCAGCGCAAAACCTGCTACTTCCTTTAATTCCGGGGCACGGCGGGAGGGAACTAATAAGGGATTTCGTAGCTTCGGTTCCGGCGGCTGTGCACAATACAGATTTCACAAGTTGGGCAGCAAGGGCAGAGAAGTCGGGGACGCTAGGCGGGATTCATAAGCGGCTCTTCGTTCAACTCCAGTCGTTTGTGCGCGCATGGGAGAGCTGGGCACCCGGATTTATCGTCAGGGCCACGGAGCCCGCCATGGCGCAGCACCTAGAGGAGTTGCGAGTCGTCAGGGACGATTTCCATACCCTCAGAGATCTCTATGTTCAGGTGTACGAAACGTGCTTTCAAGCGCTGCCTTACGCGATCGCAGTGATGAACGCGGCCGCGAGAGGAAACCCGGACTCATTCTGCGTGGTGCCGGAAATCATCCTGAAGAGCAACGCAAAGGCGAAGAGCCCGAAATCGCTCGATGATTTTGCCGACCTACCGAATGCCACTAAGATTCACTGGTTCCAGGATTGGCCGTCGTGGATTTCTCAACTACCCAATCTCCTGGATAAGCGAATTCGTAACGCAGTGGGACATGCCAGCGCAAGTTACGACTTGGCAGACGCTGTAGTAGCCGGCGACGACTTCCGTATTAGCTATCTAAATTTCGCGGCGTCCACCCTTGATCTGGGACACCCCCTCCTTGTCCTCCTTCAGGTCATCAAGTCTGTAAGGCTTATCGCTGCGGACGCGCGTTGAGCGGGAAGGATTGCCAAAGACAAGCGAGGTGACAAAGTGCAATTCTGCGAAGACGGCGGGGCACTGGTGACAGGGCACGCCTAACGGCCGTAGGATGACGACGTGAAGGAGATCGCCAAACGGGCTGCTCAGGTGAGCGCGGAGCACCTTAGCAGCGTCCTGCCACGTCGCTGGAGTCATGTGCAAGCGGTGGCAGCGAAAGCGCAGCGCCTCGGACCGCTAGTAGGCGATGATGCCGGCGTGCTTACTGCCGCTGCATGGCTGCACGATATAGGCTATTCGCCAGATATCGTGGATACCGGGTTCCACGCTCTAGATGGTGCCCGCTGGCTACTGAGGGAAGGTTTTTCCCTGCGCCTCGCTGCGCTTGTTGCTCACCATTCGTGCGCCTCCTACGAGGCCGATGAACGCGACCTCGGAGAGGTGCTGGCCTTGGAATTTCCCCGAGAGGAATCTCCGACGTCCGATGCACTTTGGTATGCCGACATGACAACGGGTCCGGATGGCCAGGACTTCACGGTCGTTGACCGACTCGCCGAAATCCGCCAGCGCTACGGACCGGACGATCTAGTGACTCGCTTTTGGCAGAAGGCTGAGCCCGTATTGATGGAAGCGGTACATCGGACTCAGGCACGCATCGCGGCTCATCCGATGTAGGGCTCTCTCCGTTGCTCAAAACCGTGGTCGATGCGGAGTCGCATCGACGGATGAATTGACAGGTTGTCAAGTTCGCCCAACGCGACCCACCGCACAGCCGAGGACTCTTCGCTTGTAGTAGGAACGCCGCCGATATACCGGGCTCGGAAGCAGATCGAGAACTGCTGCCGCACCTCGCCGTCGCTGTACTCCACGACATGGTTAGGGTTGGTGTAGATCCCGATCACCCCGATCACCTCAACTTCGACGCCGGCCTCTTCGCGCGTCTCCCGTACGGCCGTCTCAGCGATGTACTCGCCGAAGTCCTGGGCGCCGCCGGGTAGCGCCCACAGGGCGTTGTCGGTGCGCTGAATGAGCAGTACCCGTCCCTGGTCGTCTTGGACGAAGACGGTTACTGCGACGACGATGCTGTTCGGCTTCGGGGCTTTGGGGTTGTTGAAATGCTCGATCCGGGCCATGGCCCTAGCCTCTCACCGCCGACGGCTCAGTGCTCTGGCCAGACGGCCCGCTTCTTCCCGAGGACTCTGTTGAAGCTGGCGACGTAGCTGTCAAACAAGTCTCCGCCGCCGAGCCGGCGGACGTGCAGCACGGGGGCGTACGCGGCCGGCGTGCCGTAGAGGTGGGTGTTGACCAAAATCTCGTCGTCGAAGCGGTAGATGGAGTTGTACAGGATCGTGTCGTGGTAGTAGATCCCGACGTTGGGCAGGTCCCGCAGGTCCGTGTAGAAGGCCAGGGCGTTCAGGATCTTGCTGGACATGGCGTGACCGATGCCTTCGTCGTCGCCGCGCTCGGCAATGTTCTTGCCCTCCGGGTCGCCGAATAGCAGCTCGACCTGGACCCCGGCCAGCGCCTTCTCGCGCAGCGTCGGCACCCATCGGTGGTTGAACTCGGGCAGGAACAGCCCGCCGTAGACCAGGACGCCGACCTGGCGGGTGGCCTTCTCCAGCAGCTGTTGCCAGAGGTCGGTCGGCACGGCTCCGCGGCGCGGGTAGATGTGGACGACTTCGGACTGGCTGACCTGGACCGCTCGCTGCGTGGGTAGCGCGTCCGGCCAGAGGTACGACTCGCTCTCATCCAGGAGCTCGGCGATGGAGTGGCGGTAGCGCGGGTACGGGTTGCGGCTCTGGGTGATCCACCGTTCGACGGTCTTCGGATCGACGCCGAGTTTGTCTGCGAGCGTGGCCGGCGTCAGGCCCTTCTTGAGCATCCCGCTGCGTAGGCGGTCGTTCGGCATCTCGGCTCCTGCTCGTTGGACGGCGGGACGACTTAGAGGGACGACTAACCCTAGCAAGGACGTCCCTAGTCGTCCATATCTCGTGGTGAACTCGTCACTACTGATCGACGCACCCTGATTCCACAAGAGCTGCCGTCCAGAGAGGACGCACTTGGCCCACCGATGCGGGCTCAGCTCACGAGATGAAGGAGTCAGTCATGGGACGTCTGCTGCTGGACACCTCGCGGGTGTCGTACGAGGTGTCGGTGAACCCGGTGCCGAAGCTGGACCAAAACGGTCAGCAGAAGTTCGATCGGGAGACGAAAAACCCGATGTGGACGGTGCACCTGTACGCGCTGTCGGAGGGCAGTGCGGAGGTCATCAACGTGACGGTGGTCAACCCGGTGATGCCGCCGGTGACCGTTCGTCAGCCGGTGGTTCCGGTGGACCTGGAGGCGCTGCCCTGGGTCAACGACCGGGACGGCAAGGTCCGTTCGGGTGTGGCGTTCCGGGCCTCGGCCCTGACGCCGCTGGACACCGCCGCCTAGCGGCGGGCGTGTCGATCGGCTCCACAGAAGCGAAGTGGTGGACACGGGGTCGCCGTTGATTGGCGTCGTCTGCGACCCCGCGTCCTGTCCCAACAAATCCGGTCCCTACCTAGGGAGGACTTGTCGTGTCCAAGTCTAGTTCGCGGTCCCCGTTCGGCTGGTCGAACCGTGGGGGCAACGCTGTCACTGTCATTGAGGCTCCGGTCGCCCGTTCTTATCGTCGTCGGGCCACCATCGCCTTCTGGGTCACCCTCGGCGTGGTCGGCCTCCTGGCCGCCACGGTGGCCTCGCACTACATGCACCCCATCGTGGGTGCGCTGCTCGGTGGGTTCATCGGTGCCCTGTTCGGCGCGGTCGTGTTCGCGCTGATCGTGGCGTGGCCGGTCCTGCGGGTGTTCTGGCACTGGCTGACCGAGATCGTGCTCGGTCTGGTCGTCGTCTACGGCTGGATCGGCGTGATGCAGTCCACCCCGATGTGGGGGTCGCTGCTTGTCGTCGCCCTGGTCGTCGGCCTGCCGGCCGCGATCGGCCCGGTCCGCCGCCGCATCATGGCGTGGGTCTGGTGTCTGGTCGTGCGGCACCGGCTGCGGATGTGCTTCGCGGCGTTCATCGCCACCAACCGTGCCGGTTCGCTGCCGCTGATCCTGCCCGCCCGGCCGACCCCGGCCGGTGAACGGGTGTGGGTGTGGTTGCGTCCCGGCCTCTCGCTCCGCGACTTGGAGCAGGAGGGGCAGGTGCAGAAGCTCGCCGTGGCGTGCTGGGCGAACGAGGTCCGTGTCATGCGCGCCTCCCGCAAGTACGCGGCGCTAATCCGCGTGGACATCACCCGCCGAGAGCCGCTGGCGGGCAAGGTTCTGTCTCCGCTGCCGGACTACGTCCCCGCCGACGTGCCGGCCAACGCTCCTACCTCACCGGGCATGCCACCTGTCGGCCTGGACCTGCCCGACGTGCCGGACGAGCCGGTCACTGCACCGGCCGACGCCCCCCGGCCGCGCAAGCCGCGCAACCCCACCACCGCGAGCCCGAACGGGTTCGACCCTTCCGACTACGCCTGACCGACCGGGACGGCGCGGACCGAGTACCCGCCACGGGTCCAGCGTCCGCGCCTCTCCCATCCTCCCCCGCCCGCTTGACACCTACGTGTCAACCAACCCCGTTGGGAGCCCGTCATGGACCTCACCGACACCATCGAACTGCCCGCCCACACCGACCCGGCCACGGTGCCGGTCGCCTCTGTCTTGTCCATCTTCGATCCGGTGTTCCTCGGCATCGATGAGTTCGGGCAGGCCGTGTACCTGCCGATGATCTACCGGAACATCCTGATCGGTGGTGAGCCCGGCGCGGGCAAGTCGTCGCTGTTGAACACGATCGTCGGCCACGCGGCCCTGTGCCCGGATGTGCGGCTGTGCCTGCTCGATGGCAAGCAGGTCGAGCTGGGTCTGTGGGAGGACGCCTGCGACGTGTTCGTCGGCCCTGACCTGAACCACGCGATCCGCACGCTGCGCCGGGTGCAGACGGTAATGGACAACCGGTACGCCTTCCTTAAGGCCCGGCGTCGCCGGAAGATCGGCCCGAACGACCTGTTCGGTCAGATCCTCGTCGCCTGCGACGAGATCGCCTACTTCTCCGCCACCGCCGGGGACAAGAAGGACCAGGAGCTGTTCGCCGCGCTGCTGCGCGACATCGTGGCCCGTGGCCGCGCGGTCGGCATCATCGTCGCCGCCGCCACGCAGCGGCCCTCGTCGGACATCATCCCGACCTCGCTGCGGGACCTTTTCGCCTGGCGCTTCGCGGGCCGCTGCACCACCGACGTGTCGTCGGACATCGTGCTCGGGCACGGCTGGGCCGCCCGCGGCTTCTCCTCCAACACCATCGATCCCAACAACCAGGGCGCCGGTTTCCTCATCGCTGAGGGCGGCATCCCGGCCCTGGTCAAGGCCGCCTACATGACCGACGCCGACATCATCCGGGTCGCGGACTACGCGGCCTGGACCCGCCGGCAAAGCGGCCTGGTCACCCCCGCCGAGCGGTACGCCACCGCCTACAAACCGAAGGCTGCGGCATGACCACCACCGCCACCCGATCGCGGGTCCTGGACCTGGTGCTCATCGGCACCGCCGAGGACATCGCCGCACTCACCGCCATCGCCCGCCAGACGGGCTCGCTCGTCTTCCGCTCCGCACCCACCGCCGCCGGCCCGAACGACGACCGGCAGCGGGTGTTCCTCCGGCTCCACCTGCACCACCGATAGAGGAACGGCCGACAGACCGGGACCAGCCCTAGGAAAGCGAACCCGGCCCGTCGGCCACCAACCACCGCCCACGAAAGGACGTGGCCGCCATGAACCCTACCCAAAATCAGCCCGACACCTGCGGCGCGCTGGCCGACCTGACTCCGGCCGTCATCTTGCGCTGCGCCGCCCGCTACCTGGAACTGCACGGCTGGACGCAGCGCGTCTACTTCGACCGCACCACTGAGGCGTGGTTCCCGCCCGCCTGCGTCACTGGCGCTCTCGGCATGGCTGTCTACGGCAACTGCCTGCCGATCCTGCTCAACGAGCCGGCGGCCCCGGGTGCCCGCCAGTACGACCTGGCCATGCGGTACCTGGCCGACTACCTCTGGCGCGACGGCCGCACGCCCGAGCACGACTACTACAGCGCGCTCTGCTGCTCCGACCGCGAAATCGTCCAGGACTGGAACGACGACGCTACCCAAACCCTGACCGATGTCCTCGACGTCCTCCGCGCCGTTGCCGACGACTACGACTGGACGCACGCCACCGAGGACGACCTTGAAACCTACGCCGATGCCTGCGTGTGGTCGGAAAAGCGCCCAACCCGTGAGGGCTTCCTCGCCTGGCTCGGTGCCCGATGAGCGCCCGCCTCGACCGCCGGCTTCTCGCCGCTGGCCTGGGCGTGACCGTCGCCCAGCTCGTGAGCATCTGGGCCGACCACATGCCGGCCCGTCTTCCCGTACCAGTGGCCTGTCCCGGTTGCGGCCACCCCTACAGCGAGAAGGCACCGCTGTGCCCGACCGCCGCCGTCGTGCGGCCTATGCTGCGCCGCCGCCGCGAGGTCCCGGGTGCGATCGACGCCCTGACCCCGAACCAGCTCGCCGACCTGACCGGCAACCGGCTGTCCACCGCGCTTCCCGCCGAGGTGACCCGATGACCACCGCTGTCCAGATCACCGACGTGACACGTACGTGTCAAAACCCCGCGTCCACCGCCGCGCTCATCGGCGCGCTGGAATCCGCCTGGGCCGCGATCCGCGACCGGCACCCCGAAATCCCGGCCGCCGTCCTCGTGGTCGGCTCCGGCTCTCCCACCAAGCCCAACCAGGGCATGAAGTGGGGCCACTTCGCCGCCCTGCGCTGGCAGGCCGGCGACAACCAACTCCCCGAAGTTCTCATCTCCGGCGAGGGCCTGTCCCGCGAACCGGAGGCCGTGTTCACCACGCTCCTGCACGAAGCAACCCACGCCCTCGCTGACGCCCGAGGCGTCCAGGACACCTCACGGCAGGGCCGCTGGCACAACAAGAAGTTCGCCACCCTCGCCGCCGAACTCGGCATGTCCACCACCAAGGACGACAAGCTCGGCTACTCGCCCTGCACCCTGACCGACCTCACCCGCGCCCGCTACCGCTCGGTCATCGCTGACCTCTCCGACGCGCTGCGCTTCTACCGCCACCCCGAACCGACCGGGGAAGCCAAGACCCGCACGAACAACAACAACGGCGTCTCGTGCGAATGCGAGTGCCCCCGCAAGCTCCGCATCTCCAAGACGGCCTTCGAGGAAGGCCCGATCGTCTGCGCCGTCTGCTCGGCGGCCTTCCTGCCCGAGGACATCGACCGCGACACCTACGAACACCCCACCTTCGCCACCGGCTCCGCCGGCAACGGCGACCAAGAGGCGGCCGACCCGGAGGACGACCCGATGGTCTTCTACGACCCGACCGGCGAGCGCTTCGGCCTGCCGACCTACCCGTTCAAGTACGCCCCCGAAGGGCTGCTGACCCGCCGCCAGCTCCGCGCCCGCGAGCTGCGCCCCGGCGGCCAGGAACCCGCCGCCCAAATCATGTGGCGGCGCGGCAAGCGCGTCGCCTACCTCTACCGCCTCGACCTGGCGATGCCCAAGCGCACCGCCACCGCCGCCCAACGCGCGGCCATCACCAAAGCGCTCACCGCGCGCCGTACCTGCCCTGACTGCCAGCAGGTCAAGCCCTACTACATCCCCCGCCGTACCGGCTCCTGCCTCGACTGCACCGGAGGTGCCCGATGACCACCGCTCTCTTCTTCGCTGTCCTGCTCGTCGTGCTCGCGGCCCTGCTGGTCGCCTACCACCGCACCGACCGCACGCCGGCCGCCCGGCCGACCAACACCCGCACCCGCCGGCCCCGCCCGGCCATCCCGCGTGCCACGCCACGCAAGCCCATCCCCGGCCCGTTCAAGGGCACCATCCTCGCCCACCGCTCCACCAAGTGCGCCCGCTGCAAGGGCCGAATCCTCAAGGGCGAATTCGTCTATCCCACCCGCTCCGGCTGGAACTGCCCCGGATGCAGCCTCCACTGACCCGCTCACCTGAAAGGGCAACCGCCATGCACCGCTACATGATCTCGTTTACCTACAAGGCTCCGAACGGCGCGGGCTTCATGTCCGTCGAGTGGCCCTTCAAGCGCCAGATCCGTTCCATGGACGACATCTCCACCGTCACCGACACCCTTCGTAGCCAGGGCTACGTCGAGGCTGTTGTCCTCAGCTTCTCCCTCTTCGCTGACCCCGCCCCTACCTCGCAGGCGGCGTCATGACCACCAAAAACAACGGCCGCGTCTACGCCTACATCGGCGCTGTCTCCGGTGGCGCTGTCTCCGTCGCCGCCAACATCGCTCACTCGTTCATCGCCCCGGACGGGGCGCCGGCTGACTGGAAGCCGGAACCCGGCGCGGTCATCTCCGCGATCGTGTGGCCGCTGTTCCTGTTCATCGCCATCGAGATCCTTGCTCGCACGCCCTGGCCGACGGGCTGGGGCTGGAACGTGCTGCGCTGGGTCGGGCTGCCGCCCGTCGCCCTGGTCGCCGCGTTCGTGTCCTACCGGCACCTGTCCGGACTGCTCGACCACTACAACGAGGAAACCCTCGTCGTCTGGTTCGGTCCCCTCGCCGTGGATGGCCTGATGCTCATGGCCACCGCTGCTCTACTCGCCACCGGAAAGCGCACCACCCGGCCCATCGATCCTGTCCCGGCACTGGTGCCGGCCACCACCGTCGAGGCGTCGTCGTCTGACATCCCCGCCTCGCCGCTGGTCCGCCCGGCCGCCGCGACCCCGGCCACCAATCCCGCACCCGAACCGATCACCGCACCTGTCCCTGAACCCGTCAACCAGCCCACCTCTGGCGAGGACACCGCGACCGCTACGACGGTCGAGCACACCCCGGACACCACCGACACGGACACGACGCCGGCACCTGCGGCACCGGTCACCGCCGGCCTGCCGCCTGCGCTGCTGTCCAGCGCCCGGCTCGTCGCCACCGCGCACGCCAAGGCTCACGGTGAACCGATCAACCCCGGTCAGCTCGCCGTGCGACTGCGCGTCCCGACCGCCACGGCCGCCGACATCCTGACGGCCCTCACCACCGAACCGACCATCAACGACAAGACCCACAACGGCACCGCTGTCGGAGCCACCGCGTGACGTCCTCGACGTTGCCTCTCGTGCCCGAAACCACCACGGTTTCGGGCGCGGGGGCCTGCGCTGAGTCCGCCGCCGGCTACTGGCCCTGGGCCACCCCCACCAGCACCCGTCCCGCCGATGACGGCTGGGTACGCGGCCACGACCCCCGCACCGTCGCCTCCGGCCGCGCCCGCGCCCAGGACCCCGACTACCCGGAATGGCTGGGCCACGTCCGGGCCGCCTCCGCGTGCAAGCACCCGATCCGGTTGGCCGGGCAGATCCACGTCAACGACGCCGACGGCAACCGCATGGCAACCATCGACACCGAGGACATGCCCGACGGCGCGATCTACACCCCCTGCGGCAACCGCCGCGCCTCCGTCTGCCCATCCTGCGCCGAGGTCTACCGCCGCGACACGTTCCACCTCATCAAAGCCGGCCTACAGGGCGACCGCTGGGGCCTACCGCCGCTGCACGAACACATCGCCATCTTCCTCACCGCCACCGCACCCTCATTCGGGCCGGTCCACCACCGGGTCGTGAAGGTCCACGCCGCGGACTGCCGAAAGAAGGACGGCTGCACCTGCCGCCCCTCGCCCTGCCACCCGTTCGGCCGCACCTGCCCCCACGGCGTCGACCTGCGATGCGGGCAGCGACACAAGGCCGGCGACAGCCAGCTCGGGCAGCCGCTGTGCCTGGACTGCTACGACCACACCGGCCAAGTCGTGTGGAACCACGAAGCACCCGAACTGTGGCGCCGCACCATCCAACAGGTCGACCGCGAGCTACGCCGCCTCGGCCGCTCGTATGGCGTCGAGCTGCGCCGCCGCTACATCAAGGTCTACGAATTCCAGGTACGCGGCGTCATCCACTACCACGCGCTGATCCGCCTCGACGGCCACAACCCCGACTGCCCCGGCGCGATCGTCCCACCCCCACGGGTCATCACCCGCGACATGTTCGAGGACGCCGCGCGGGCAGCGTTCGTGAAAACCTCCTACACCTCCGCCCCGCACCCGGCCAACGGCGGGCAGGGCTGGCACATCGCCTGGGGCGACAAGGGCCTGGACGTCAAACACGTCAACGCCCCCGGCGGCGAGGTCAACCTCGCCCAGATCACCGGCTACATCGCCAAGTACGTCACCAAAAGCACCGAGGTAACCGGGCTGAACCTGCGCCGCGTCGACGACCTCTCAGTGGAAGTCCACGGCGACCCGGCGACACACCTCGGCCGGCTCATCCGCGCCTGCTGGGACCTCGGCGAACACCCCGACTACCACCGGCTGCGCCGCTGGGCGCACCAGTTCGGCTACGGCGGCCACATCACCACCAAGAGCCGCGCCTTCTCCGCCACCCTCGGCTTCATCCGCATGCAGCGCACCATCTGGCGGCGCACCGAAGGCCACCCCCACACCTGGGACGACGAACAGACCGAGCGCGTCATCTACGAACTCGGCTACCAGGCCACCGGCTGGATCACCACCGGAGACGCCCTGCTCGCCAACACCGCCGCCGCCATGGCCCGCGCCCGACACCAAGCGGGCCTCGACGCCCTGGCCGACGAGCTTGCCGCCCACCGCGCGGGTCACCTCCTGGCCGCTTGACACGTACGTGTCAACACCCGTGATCTCCCCGGTTCTTTGACAACTCCACAGCGGACAACCAGACCCCCCCCGGCTATCCGAAAGGAGCACTTATGTCCGCACGCCCACGCCCCTTGGTCGCGGTCCGCCTCATCGGCCCGACCGTCACCGTCACCGCCCACGCCGCCACCATCGCGGCTCAGCTCACTGCGCACTACGGCCGCGAGCACGTCACCTGCCGCACCAGCACCCACACCGCCCGCCAAGCCGGCGAAAGCCGCGCCTACATCACCATCACGCGAAAGGAGCCACGATGACTGGACCCACCCCTATCTCGTTGCCGGAACTGTGGTCGATCAACGAAACGGCCGCGTTTCTCCGCGTTCCCGTCGGCACGCTGTACCAGTGGCGGCACCGCCGGACCGGCCCACGTGCCTTCAAGGTCGGCCGCCACCTACGCTACGACCCGGCCGACGTCCGGGCCTGGCTCGAAAATCGGGCGGCCTGACATGCCGATCGATGACCTGTGGTACCTCAAAAACCGCGATCCCAACACGAAAAAGCCGATCCCGTCCAAGCGGCACGGCCGGGGAAAGCGCTGGCGAGTGCGCTACACCGACGCCGACAACAACGACCGCGGAAAACTGTTCGACCTCAAGCGGGACGCGGAAGCCTTCGACTTGCTGTGCCGCTCAGGAGCAGCGCAAGAGGTGCAGGTGAAGCGAGAGGAAGCCCGGCTGACCTTCGCCGAGTACGCGCAGCGGTGGAGGGAATCACGTGAGGCGGGCTGGGCCACGGAAACGCGACGGCGTATCCCGCAGAACCTGCGAAAGCACCTCCTACCCGTCTTCGGTGAAAAGGCCATTCGCTCCATCAACCTGACCGACGTGCTGGCATGGCTGAGTCGGCTACTCGATGACGGCACGCCGAAATCGTCGGTAAGCCTGTACTTCGGGTTGTTCAAGACCATCATGAACGCCGCAGTTATCGACAGGGTAATTCCCGACAACCCCTGCAACGGCGTCAAGCTCGCGCAGATCCTGCGCGGTCTTTCGCGGGCACCGAAATGGGTTCCTACCGACGGCCAGGTGCTCAAGCTCGCTGAGGTGGTGCCACGCCGCTTCCGGGCGGCTATCTGGCTGGGGGCAGGGGAAGGGCTTCGCCTCGGTGAGGTCTTGGGCCTGGAGGCCGGCTCCCGCTGCGCAGATTACGACCGTCGGGAACTGCATGTCGTCCAACAATTGCGGCACTCGCCGGAGCACTTCGGAGGCTTCTACCTCTCAACGCCAAAGAGCGGTTCCACCGGAACGGTGGACCTGGACGCGGTGGTCGCCGAGGAACTGTCTGCCCACATCAGCGATGTCGGCCCTGTCGAGTTCGAGCTCCCCGACATCACCACGGGGGAGCGGCTGACTCGTCCGGTGGCGGTCCTGTTCACCTCGTCCCGGGGGAAGCTGCTGACGGACACCTACTGGTCGGAGTTGTGGGCGGACTGGCGCGAGGCAGCCGGATGGCCGAAAGAAGGCACGTTCCACTCCTTGCGCCACTTCTTCGCCACAACGCTGATGAGCAACGGCGTGGAGCCCCAGGAGGTGCAGAAGGCGCTGAGGCACGCCAACCTGCGGATCACCCTGGAGACCTACGTCCACTGGCTGCCGAAGAAGGACCGGCCGCGTGGCCTGGTGGGCGACCTCCTGCGGAAAGCAGACGGCAAGCGGCGGGAACCTCCTTCCGAACAAGATCGGAGCTAGGTTGTGCCCTGGCTGTGCCCGATGATCTTAGTCCGACGTTTCCGCAGCTCAGGGCCGGTTTGTGGTGGGCCGCCAGGGACTCGAACCCTGAACCTATGGATTAAAAGTGCCCAGGAGCGGACAAATTCATGCTAAGCGTCGCGCGGTGTTGACGGTCCGGACTCCGCGTGCGTCGTCCGGCCGTGTTCGCGCTGGTCCGCCGCCCAACCTGCGTGTCGTGATGTTGCGTTTGCCGTCTAATGAGGACGCGAATCCGCGGACGGCGTGGTGAATCCGATTGATGCGGCGTCGTCCGAGCACCCGTAGAGCACCCACGAGCCGACGCGGTCCGGCATCGGTGATTCCATCTGGTGGGCCGCAAGCGCCTGGGTCAGCTACCTGTTCTGCCTGGTCGGCTCACCATTCCCGGTTGGCGATCAGTCGCTCGCTGTCGGCGTCGGTGAACCCGTAGCTCGTCGCGACGAACCGGAAGTCCTCTCCGATCGCTTCACGTGCGACCGTCTCGATCTCGCTGCCGGCCGCCTCAAACTCCGCCTCGAGCAGGTTGAACTCGTCGGTCGCGGTGTCGGTGAGCGTGTAGAGGGCTGCCAGGTCCTTCGGCTGCTCCGCCTCGATCTGCTCGCACAACCGCAGCAGGATCGCTCGGCCCTTGTCGACGACGTGGTCCGGGAAGTACCCGTCCTCGTACAGCTCGTACAGAAAGGCGTACTCCGCCACCTGCTGGTGCGCGATCGGCATGGTCATGCTCCCCTTCGCAGATCCACCGGTCGATCATGCGACACGCTGCCGATACTTTCGCCACCCGCCCCGACGCCCACTGGCACGACCTCCACGCCTAACCGCCGGCCGGGCCCGGCCGAAATCCCGGCACGGGCCGACCACAGCCATCCCACGGACACCGACATCACCCATGGCCTTCCCCCGCAGATACCCGCCAGACCTGATCGACACCGTCGTCCAGCGCGTCGCCGACGCCCGCGCCATCCGCGCCTACGGCGCCATCACCACCGTCGCCCGGCAACTGAACCTCGACCCCCGCCTCGTGCAGAAGTGGGTCACCAAAGCCACCACGCCACCCGCCGCGGCCGGTGACCCGCGGGAGGTATACCTGCCGGCAAGGCTGCTGCACTGCCGGTTCTGCCACCAGGACATGAACCCGACCGAACCACCGGACCCCGCGCCTGGCTACCAGTGCCCGGCCGGGTGCCGACCCCGACCCCTCGCCGCTGTCGCCCTCGCCGACACCGTCGGTCGGGCGATCCTGCACCACGCGCCACGTCTCACACCCCGGACCGGTGCACCGACGCCTCCGCACCTGGTCGCCATCCACGCCGAACGGGTCCTCGCTCGCGTCACCGCCGGCGCCACCACCCGGGACCTCACCCTCACCTGGCGACCCGAACCCCTGCTCGCAGTCGACCAGCACGACGCCGAACGCGGACGGCGTCTCGCCGCCGCCCGCATGCACGCCGCCACCGACCCCCTGCGCGCCCGGCGGCTCCTGCGCGACACACTCGCCGGCGTCAACCCCGCCACCGCGCCCGCTCACCCGCTACACGCCGACGCCGCCACCCTCCTGGCCGAACTACTTCTACGCCTCGACCAGCCCACCGACGCCGTCGGCTGGGCCACCTACGCCCACCACAGCATGTGCCACCTCCACAGGCCAACCCAGCCACGCGTCCTCGATGCCCTTCACCTCCTCGCCCTCGCCCACCGGCGGGCCGGACACCCCCAACGCGCCCACCACCTCTACCGGCAACTCGCCGAGCACCTCGCCGCCACCGAAGGCCCGCATGCCCACCGCACCCTCGCCACCCTCGCCAACACCGCCCTCGTCCTGCACGATCTCGGCCACTGCCACGCCGCCCGAGCCCTGCTCGCCGACACCATCACCACCCACCGCCGCCACCACCCCGGCCACCCCGCCACCGCCCGCATGACCCACCACCTGACCCGCATCTGGCGCGACTGCGCCGCCCAGGGCCACCACCACGATCAGGACACCTGACCCGGGCCACGGCGTGCCCGCGAAGATCCAGATACGCGAGCGAGCGCCCACGCCAGGCCCACACGCTTCGGGTAACCTGTGGGCCTGCGGGCCGTTAGCTCAATGGCAGAGCTGAGGACTTTTAATCCTTAGGTTCTGGGTTCGAGTCCCAGGCGGCCCACCTGTAGCGCATGACCTGGGAAAACGTAAAACCGGATGGGCGGTACACGAACCGCCTTAGCGAGGCGCGCTGCGACCTGGGTAAACGTGTGTCCCGGTGGAGCTGTCGTGGGTCGTGCGGTGACGGCGGGCGGTTCGAGGGGCACGTTGATCGGGCGGATCGGCTACTGCTCGGGTGCACTGACGCCGGCGGGCGGCTCGTCGGTAAGCAGCTGGCACTTGACTGAGCCGGCACCGAGCCTCTTCTGCGGCAGAAGTGCGGGTCAAGGGATCGAAGCGACGGTGTGGTCGCCAGCTTGGTCGAGCGTTTTGGGCTCCTACCAGGCGGGTCAGCCTGATCGCGACGTCGTCTCCGTCGAGGCGTAGCCGACGATCACGCGAGAAGCCCAGAGTCGTGGCGGCCTGGGCCGATTTCGAGGAACAGCTCGTGACGATGAGGGTTCACGTGCCCGGACCGTCCGCGATCGTTCCGGCGCTGTTGATCACCTCGTCCACCCAGCCGTCGTAGCGCAACCGGATCAGCATGATGTGGACTCCGACGCCGAGTGGCCCGTTCTGAAATCCCTCGGTATTCAGCGTTGCTATCTACCGGTACCTAGCGCTACTGTCTACCGGTAGTAAGCGTCGCTCAGTAGTGAGGGAGATGGCATGGGCAGCCAGATGACAGAGATGCTGAAGGGCACTCTCGAAGGCATCGTGCTGGCGATCCTGGCCCGCAGATCGGCGTACGGCTACGAGATCACCGCGTGGCTGCGCGACCGCGGCTTCTCGGACATCGCGGAGGGCACCATCTACGCGCTGCTCGTCCGCGTTGAGCAGCGCGGGTTCGTGGACGTGGAGAAGGTTCCCTCCGAAAAAGGGCCCCCGCGAAAGGTGTATTCGCTCAACGCGAAGGGGCGAAACCAACT